>JAYVNL010000057.1:0-18399 GCA_043758495.1 Rhizobacter sp. | reverse complement strand
GGCGCGGCGGATGATCTTGTCGTCGACGTCGGTGACGTTGCGCACGTAGGTGACGCGGTAGCCAATCGTTTTCAGCCAACGCTGGACGATGTCGAAAGCCATCATGAAGCGCGCATGGCCCATGTGGCTGAAGTCGTAGATCGTGATTCCGCAGACGTACAGGCGCACGTGTCCGGGCTCGATCGGCGTGAAGACTTCGGTCGCCCGCGTCAGCGTGTTGTGAATGCGAAGTGTCATGCGGCGCGGTCCGGCTTCGCCCCTCGCGCCGGGTGGCGGCACCGAGGTAGGAAGGGCTCGGCATGATTTGCTTACCCTACAATCGGATCAGTATAGCGGTGCGCAGAACGCCTCTTCATCGATGCAATTCTCGATTTTCGTCGCCACGCTTTCGCTCTCGTTGGTGCTCGTCGGCTCTGCTTCCGCAGCGCTCGCCGACGACCTGAGCGAGGTCACTCGTCTTCATCACGCTGGTCAATCGGTAGCCGCCCTTGAACGCGCTGATCGTTACCTCGACACTCACCCTAAAGACGCCCAGATGCGCTTTCTGAAGTCGGTCGTCCTCGCCGATTCGGGTCGCAGTGCCGACGCTTCTGCGATCCTCCTGCAGCTCGTGCAGGACTATCCCGAACTGGCAGAGCCGCACAACAATTTGGCGGCGATCCATGCTGCCTCGGGCGACTACGGGCGCGCCCGCGCCGAACTCGAGGAGACGCTTCGCCTCAATCCGGGTTATGCGCCAGCCTATGAGAATCTCGGCGATGTTCATGTCATGCTCGCTGGGCAGGCTTATGCGAAGGCTTTGCGTCTGGAGACTGCCAGTGCGTCGCTACCGAAGAAGCTGGCTCTCATCCGCCAGCTGGGCCAAGCGACTGCTGCGGCAAGTCGTTGATTCAACCGTCGGAAATTTCTTCATGAACAACCCGTTTTCTCGATTCGCCATCGGCTTTGCCGTTGCGCTCGCCTTCACCGCGTCGGGCGCCGCGATGGCGCAGAAAGTCAAGCTCGAAACCTCCGAAGGCACCATCGTCATCGAGCTCGAGCCCGACAAGGCGCCGAAGTCGGTCGCCAACTTCCTTCAGTACGTGAAGTCCGGTCACTACAACGGCACGGTGTTCCACCGCGTCATCCCGACGTTCATGATCCAGGGCGGCGGCATGACGGCCGACCTCAAGCAGAAGGCGACGCAGCCGCCGATCCCGCTCGAAAGCAGGAACGGCCTGGTCAACGACCGTGGCACCGTCGCGATGGCACGCACCGGCGATCCGAACTCGGCGACCTCGCAGTTCTTCATCAACGTGAAGGACAACGATTTTCTGAACCAGCCGCAATCGCGTGACGGCAACGGCTACGCCGTGTTCGGCAAGGTCATTGCCGGCATGGACGTCGTCGACAAGATCAAGCTCACGCCAACCGGCCCGGGCGACGTGCCTGTCACGCCCATCACCATCAAAAAAGCCACCGTGGAGAAATGACAGTGACGAAGCAAGTCGATCTGGAAACCAGTCAAGGAACCATTCGCCTCGAGCTCGACGACGCGAAGGCGCCCGAGACGGTAAAGAACTTCATCACCAACGTCGAGAACGGCCACTTCGACGGTACCGTGTTCCACCGCGTCATCAAGGGCTTCATGGTCCAGGGTGGTGGCTTCGAGCCGGGCATGTCGCAAAAGCCGACCGGGTCGACGATCCAGAACGAAGCGTCGAACGGTCTGAAGAACGACAAGTACACCGTGGCCATGGCGCGCACGTCAGCGCCGCATTCGGCCACGGCGCAATTCTTCGTCAATGCTGCCGACAACGAGTTCCTGAACTTCAAGTCGGAGACGCCGCAGGGCTGGGGCTACGCCGTGTTCGGCAAGGTGATTTCCGGCAAGGAAATCGTCGACGCGATCGAGCAGGTGAAGACCGGTTCGCGCGGCGGCCACGGCGATGTGCCGCTCGACGATGTCGTGATCACGCGGGCGACCGTGGTCTCCTGACGCTGACCAAGCGCACACGCCCGGTCGCGGCGCTGCCTCTGCCCGAGGCGACGCCCACATTCACGGCGCCGCCCTCCTGGCGGGCGATCGATTTCATTTCGGACCTGCATCTGGCCGCGAACATTCCGCGCGTCTTCGATGCCTGGGCAGAGCATCTGCGTCACACCCGCGCTGACGCCGTCTTCATCCTCGGCGACTTGTTCGAGGTCTGGATCGGCGACGACGTCGACGAGCGCAGCTTCGAGGCGCTCTGCATCGAGGTGCTGCGCGATGCGTCCAGACTTCGAACGATCGCATTCATGGCGGGCAACCGTGACTTCCTCGTCGGTGATGCGATGCTCGCGAAAAGCGGTGTCGTCCGGCTCGCCGATCCCACCGTCGTGGCGGCCTTTGGCCAGCGCCTGCTCGTCTCGCACGGCGATGCGCTCTGCCTCGGTGACACCGCCTACCAACGCTACCGCGCTGTCGTTCGCCGGCCGAAGTTGCAGCAATGGTTCGCCGCCCTGCCCCGCTTCGCGCGCGAAGCCGTCGGTCGATCGTTGCGGTCGCGAAGCGGCGGCCGCGAAGTCGCAATGCGGCCATTCGTCGACCTCGACGCCGAAGCGACCAATGAGTGGATGCAGGCAAGCGGCACGTCGGTACTCGTCCACGGCCACACCCATGCGCCGGCCGACCACGACGTGGCGCCGGGGAAGGTCCGCCACGTCATGACCGACTGGCATCTCGACGACGGCGAGCCGCCACGTGCGGAAGTCCTGCGCTGGCAGGCCGACGGCATCGAGCGCATCGCGCCCGAGACCGGACCAGGCGCGGCCGAGAGCCGATGATCGGCTGGTGGCAGCGCCAAAAGCGCGCCCGCACGCTCAAGCGGCGCGCTATCCCCGAGCCGTTGTGGCAGCTGACCCTCGCCCGCTTTCCATTCCTCGCAGCTCGCGACGCTGGCGACGTCGCCGCGCTGCGCGACATGACCACCCTTTTTCTCACCGACAAGGAGTTCACCGGCGCGGCTGGCTTTGTGGTTACCGACGAGGTCGCTGTCGCCATCGCCGCCCAAGCCTGCCTGCCGGCACTGAAGCTCGGCCTGCACTGGTTCGACCGCTTCGTCGGCATCGTCGTCCACGCCGACGCGGTCGTGGCCCGGCGCGAGACCGAGGATCCAGACGGCGTCGTTCATGCCTTCGACGAGGAGCTGAGCGGCGAGGCGATGAGCGGAGGCCCAGTGATGCTCGCCTGGCGCGATGTCGCCGATGCCGGCGAGTCGGCGGCGATCGGCTACAACGTCGTCGTCCACGAATTCGCCCACGTCATCGACATGCGCGGCGGCGTTACGGCCGGCGCCGCGGAGGCGCGAGGTGACAGCCATCGCGGACGATGGCTGAGGACGCTCGCCGAGGAGTACCAAGACTTTACGATGCGCGTCGATGCTGACGAGGAGACGTTCCTCGATCCGTACGGCGCGGAAGCGATCGAGGAATTCTTTGCAGTCTCTGCAGAAGCGCTCTTCGTCGCGCCGGCCGAGTTGAAGGCAGAGCAACCGCGCGTCTACGACCTGCTGGTCGAGTTCTTCAGGCAAGACCCGGCGGCCAGCCGGGCCCAAGCCTGATCAGGCCGTCGCCGGTTCTGCCTTCGGTTTGTCGCTTTTCTTGAGCGGCTGAATGTCGAGCACTGGCTTGCCATCAGCATCGACGTCGACGGTCAGGCGGCCACCATCGACCAGGCGACCGAACAGCAGTTCGTCCGCCAGGGCACGGCGAATCGTGTCCTGGATGAGCCGCTGCATCGGCCGCGCGCCCATCAGCGGATCGAAGCCCTTTTTGGCGAGCTGCTGGCGGAGAGCGTCCGTGAACGTGACCTCGACCTTTTTCTCGGCCAACTGGCCCTCGAGCTGAAGCAGGAACTTGTCGACGACGCGAAGGATGATTTCCTCGTCGAGCGCCTTGAAGCTCACGGTGGAGTCGAGGCGGTTTCGGAACTCGGGCGTGAACAGGCGCTTGATGTCGGCCATCTCGTCGCCGGCTTCCTTCGAGTTGGTGAAGCCGATGGATGCCTTGTTCAGCGCCTCGGCGCCGGCGTTGGTCGTCATGATGATGATGACCTGGCGGAAATCGGCCTTGCGCCCGTTGTTGTCAGTCAGTGTGCCGTGGTCCATGACCTGTAGCAGCACGTTGAAGACATCCGGGTGCGCCTTTTCGATCTCGTCGAGCAGCAGCACGGCGTGCGGCTTTTTCGACACCGCTTCGGTCAGAAGGCCACCCTGGTCGAAGCCCACGTAGCCCGGCGGAGCGCCAATGAGGCGGCTCACGGCGTGCCGCTCCATGTACTCGCTCATGTCGAACCGGATGAGCTCGATGCCGAGGATGAACGCGAGCTGCTTCGCGACCTCGGTCTTGCCGACACCGGTCGGGCCCGAGAACAGGAACGAGCCGATGGGCTTGTCGGGCCGGCCGAGCCCGGAACGCGCCATCTTGATCGCCGATGCGAGCGCGTCGATCGCCGGCTCCTGGCCGAAGACGACGCTCTTCAGGTCGCGGTCGAGCGTCTTCAACTTGCCGCGATCGTCGCTCGACACGCTGGCCGGCGGGATGCGCGCGATCTTAGCGACGATATCCTCGACCTCGGCGCGGGTGATCGTCTTTTTCTGCTTGCTCTTGGGCAGGATGCGCTGGGCGGCTCCGGCCTCGTCGATCACGTCGATCGCCTTGTCGGGCAGGTGGCGGTCGTTGATGAACTTGGCCGACAGCTCGGCCGCGGCCTGCAACGCTGCCGGCGCGTACTTGACGCTGTGGTGTTCCTCGAAGCGTGACTTGAGGCCTTTCAGGATCTCGACCGTCTGCTCCACCGAAGGCTCGACGACATCGACCTTCTGGAAGCGCCGCGACAGCGCCGCGTCCTTCTCGAAGATGCCGCGAAACTCGGTGAACGTGGTCGCGCCGAGACACTTCATCGCACCCGAACTGAGGGCGGGCTTGAGCAGGTTGCTGGCGTCGAGCGTGCCACCCGAAGCTGCGCCGGCGCCGATCAGGGTGTGGATCTCGTCGATAAAGAGGATAGCGTTCGGCTGGTCCTTGAGATGCTTGAGCACGCCCTTCAGGCGCTGCTCGAAGTCGCCGCGATATTTCGTGCCGGCGAGCAACGCGCCCATGTCGAGCGAGTAGACGACCGCCTCGCCAAGGATCTCGGGGACCTCCTTCTGCGTGATCCGCCAGGCCAGACCTTCAGCGATCGCCGTCTTGCCGACGCCGGCCTCGCCGACCAGCAGAGGGTTGTTCTTCCTCCGCCGGCACAGGATCTGGATAACGCGCTCGACCTCGTGCTCGCGGCCAATCAGCGGATCGATCTTGCCGTCGCGGGCGAGCTGGTTGAGGTTCTGCGTGAACTGGTCGAGCGGCGAACCCTTGCCGTCGCCGTCGTCCTTTTCGCTCTCGCCGCTCGAGCCGCCGCTCTCGCCAGGCTTCGATGGCTCCGGCGGATCGCTCTTCTTGATGCCGTGAGCAATGAAGTTGACGACATCGAGCCGTGTCACGCCCTGCTGGTGCAGGTAGTAGACAGCGTGGGAGTCCTTCTCTCCGAAGATGGCAACGAGCACGTTGGCGCCGGTCACTTCCTTCTTTCCGCTGCCGGTCGACTGCACATGCATGATCGCGCGCTGGATCACGCGCTGAAAGCCGAGCGTCGGCTGCGTGTCGACTTCGTCGGCGCCGCCGACGGTGGGCGTGTTCTCCTTGATGAAGCCGAGCAGGCTCTTGCGGAGATCGTCGAGATTCGCCGAGCAGGCACGCAGAACCTCGGCGGCCGACGGGTTGTCGAGCAGCGCCATCAGCAGGTGCTCGACGGTGATGAATTCATGCCTTTGCTGCCTGGCCTCGACGAAGGCCATGTGCAGGCTGACTTCCAACTCTTGCGCAATCATGCGGACTCCATAATGCATTGCAGAGGGTGGCCGCCGCGCCTCGCGGCGGCCAACACCAGTTCGACTTTCGTAGCGGCGACGTCTTTCGAATACACGCCGCAGACACCGCGACCGTCGTGGTGGATCTTCAACATGATCTGCGTCGCGACCTCGAGATCGCGATTGAAGTATTCCTGCAGGACCATCACGACAAATTCCATTGGGGTGTAGTCGTCGTTGAGAAGCACGACCTGGTACATCCGCGGCGGCTCGGTCTTCTGCGTCTTGCGCTCGACAACGACCGCTCCTTGACCATCGTCGGGCGTCGGCCGGATGACGGGTAGCTGGGGCTTGTCGTCGGGCATAAATTCATTCTATCGAGTTGGCGTCGAAGCGCCGCGTTCGTTGTCATATGGAAGCAGGGGACTAGTTCACAAGCAGGCACCTGGCCGAGTCACTCGCCCAACATGCTCGCCAGTTCTCGTACATGGCGCCGCCCAACCATGAAAAAAGCCCGCCGAACGGCGGGCTTTTTCGCGCAAAGCCGAGAGAAATCACATGTTCTCGATCATGACCTGGCCGAAGCCGGAGCACGAGACCTGGGTCGCGCCCTCCATCAGGCGGGCGAAGTCGTAGGTGACTTTCTTCGACAGGATCGACTTCTTCATCGAGCTGATGACGAGGTCGGCCGCCTTCGACCAGCCCATGTGGCGCAGCATCATTTCGGCCGAGAGGATCTCGGAGCCGGGGTTGACGTAGTCTTTTCCGGCGTATTTCGGCGCCGTGCCGTGCGTGGCCTCGAACATCGCCACGGAATCGCTCATGTTGGCACCCGGTGCGATGCCGATGCCGCCGACCTGGGCCGCCAGCGCATCCGAGATGTAGTCGCCGTTCAGGTTCAGCGTCGCGATCACCGAGTACTCGGCCGGGCGCAGCAGGATCTGCTGCAGGAAGGCGTCGGCGATGACGTCCTTGACGATGATCTCCTTGCCAGACTTCGGGTTCTTGAACTTGCACCACGGGCCGCCATCGACGGGCTCGGCGCCGAATTCTTTCTGCGCCAGCGCGTAACCCCAGTCGCGAAAGCCGCCTTCCGTGAACTTCATGATGTTGCCCTTGTGCACGAGGGTCACGGAGGGCTTGTCGTTGTCGATGGCGTACTGGATCGCCTTGCGAACCAGCCGCTCCGTGCCTTCGCGTGACACCGGCTTGATGCCGATGCCCGAAGTGTTCGGAAAGCGAATCTTCTTGACGCCGAAGTCGTCCTGCAGGATCTTGATGAGGCGCTTGGCCTTCTCGCTTTCGGCCTCGAACTCGATGCCGGCATAGATGTCTTCCGAGTTCTCGCGGAAGATCACCATGTTGGTCTTCTCGGGCGCCTTCACCGGCGAGGGCACGCCGGTGAAGTACTGGATCGGCCGCAGGCAGACATAGAGGTCGAGTTCCTGGCGCAAGGCAACGTTGAGCGAACGGATGCCGCCGCCGACCGGCGTGGTCAGCGGGCCCTTGATCGAGACCACGTACTCCCTCACTGCCTCGAGCGTCTCGGGCGGCAGCCACACGTCGGCGCCGTAGACGCGGGTCGACTTCTCGCCGGCATAGACCTCCATCCAGTGGATCTTCTTCTTGCCGCCGTACGACTTGGCCACCGCCGCGTCGACGACCTTGATCATCACCGGCGTGATGTCGGCGCCGGTACCGTCGCCTTCGATGTAGGGGATGATCGGCTCGTCGGGCACGACGAGAGAGAAGTCAGGATTGACCTTGATCTTCTGCCCGCCTTCGGGCACCTTGATGTGCTGGTACATGAAAATTTGGCTCCGCGGCTCGCAGGACTGCAGCCGGAAATTCTAAGTCGGATGACTCGCCATGAATGAGAGTTCGGTTCGCCGTTCGCTGCTGCTCGCGCTGTTCTTCTTCGCAGGCGCCGTTGCGGCGCAGGAAGCGCCGCAATCACTGCCGACCATTCGCCTCAATGCAGGCATCCACAACATCACGGCGCAACTCGCGCAGACGCCGCAGCAGCGCGAGATCGGCCTGATGCTCCGGCCGTCGATGGCCGCCAACGACGGCATGCTGTTCGCCTTCGACCAGGCCGGCCAGCAATGCTTCTGGATGAAGAACACGCTGATCCCGCTGGCGATCGCCTTCGTGGCGGACGACGGCAGCATCGTCAACATCGACAGCATGAAGCCGCAGACGCTCGACGGCCATTGCTCGTTGAAGCCAGTTCGCTTCGTGCTCGAGATGAACGAAGGCTGGTTCGCCAAGCGCGGCATCAAGGCCGGCAGCCGCCTTCGCGGGGCGCCGTTCGCCAACTAGGCGAACGGCCGGGCACGCTCAGGCGAAGTTCTTCGCCGCGAAATCCCAGTTGGCCAGCGAGCTCAGGTAGGCCTCGACGAACTTCGGCCGTGCGTTGCGGTAGTCGATGTAGTAGGCGTGCTCCCAGACGTCGACCGTCAGGAGAGGCTTGTCGCCGGTCGTCAGCGGCGTGCCCGCCGCGCCCATGTTGACGATGTCGACGCCACCGTCGGCCTTCTTCACGAGCCACGTCCAGCCAGATCCGAAGTTACCGACCGCGCTCTTGGTGAAGGCTTCCTTGAAGGCCGCGGTGCTGCTCCACTTGGCCTTGATCGCATCGGCGAGCGCACCCGTGGGCTCGCCCCCGCCCTGCGGCTTCATGCAACTCCAGAAGAAGGTGTGGTTCCAGATCTGGGCGGCATTGTTGTAGATGCCACCGGTCGCCTTCTTGACGATGTCTTCGAGCGCCATCGATTCGAACTCAGTGCCCTTTTGGAGGTTGTTGAGGTTGTCGACGTAAGCCTTGTGGTGCTTGCCGTAGTGGTACTCGAGCGTTTCCTTGCTCAGTTGCGGAGCCAGCGCGTCCATGGCGTAGGGGAGCGGGGGAAGCGTATGTTCCATGGCGGTTTTCCTATCGAAAAAGGGGGGGTCGGAGTGCGGCTGATTGTAGGCAGCTCAGCCGGGTGCGACGCGGCCGGGGCCTCTACTCGCGAGGCGGTGGCCCAGCGGCGGCGACATCGAGCAAGGCCTGGCCGTCGACCAGGCGGGCGTGCACGCGAGCGCCGATGCGCAGGGCACCGATCCGCGTCAGGGCCTGGCCTTGCGGGTCGGTGAGGATGGCGTAGCCGCGGGCGAGGACGCGCTCGGGATCGAGTGCGATCAGCTGCAGCGCAGCGCGATCGGCACGGTCGGTCGCCGCCGAGAACATGCGACGCGCAGCCTGGCGCATGCGCCGGCCTGCGGACGCGAGGTGCGTACCGCGGCTGTCGCACTGCTGCATCGATGCGGCGGCGAGCCTTCGTTCCAGTGCGTCGAGATGCAGCGCGCGCTGGCGAAGGCCCTCGTCCGGCCTCGCGAGCCTCAGGCCGAGGCGATCGACGCGCTGGGCCATGTTGTCCAGCGAGGTGGCGACTCGTCGCGACAACGCCGCCTGCGCGGTCGCCAGAGCCAGGAGCTGCGTTGCCGTCTGCGGCGCGACCAGCTCGGCGGCGGCCGTCGGCGTCGCGGCGCGGACGTCGGCAGCGAGGTCGGCCAGAGTGACGTCAGTCTCATGGCCGACGCCGCTCACCACGGGCATCGGCGCCGCCCGGATGGTGCGCACGACGCGTTCGTCGTTGAAGGCCCACAGGTCCTCGAGCGAGCCGCCGCCGCGGCAGACGATGAGCGCGTCGACCTCGTTGCGCGCACTGGCCACTGCGATCGCCATGCACAGGGCCGCCGGCGCATCGCTGCCCTGCACCGCACTGGGATAGACGACGACGGCGACGTGCGGCGAGCGGCGCGCCAGCGTCGTCGCGACGTCGTGCAGCGCGGCGCCCGCCAGCGAAGTGACGATGCCGATCACGGCGGGATAGGAAGGCAGCGCCCGCTTGTGCTCGGCGGCGAAAAGGCCCTCGGCCTCGAGGCGAAGGCGCATGCGAACAAAACGCTCGTACAACGCGCCCTCGCCGCTCCGTTGCATCGCCTCGACGACGAACTGCAGTTCGCCGCGCGGTTCATAGACCGACAGGCGGCCGCGAACCTGCACCGCCTGACCGTCTGCCGCTGCGAAACCGAGCGACATCGCAGCGCGGCGGAACAGCGCGCAGCGCAGCGTCGCCTGACCGCTCGCGTCCTTCAGCGTGAAGTAGCAGTGGCCGCTGCCGGCCTTCGACCAGCCCGAAATCTCGCCTTCGACGATGCACGACGCGAAGTCGTACTCCAGCATCGACGTGACGGCGCCGACCAAGGCGGCGACGCTCCAGACGCCGCTCGGCGGGCGAATCGGCATCGGCTAATTCGCCGCAGCGCCACGGCCGGCGCTGCACGACAACTCCACAGCCGCGCCCGCATTGGGCTCGCAGCACCATTCAGCGCGGACGGCCGCATCCTGTCGACGCAAGTCGTTGATCGGCAACAGATTTTTCATGCCATCTTTTTCAGCATCAGGCACCCAACGCCCGCCGCTGCTCGCTTTCCGGCCCGGTCAGACACGGTTGTCCACAAAGTTGTCCACCACATCGTTGGATGAGCCGAGCGGCCGCGACGGCGCTTCGGAAGTATCGAAATGCAGCGGTGCGCGGGCTCTGGCGATACCGGCACCGCACGCCATAATCCGCCCCCTACCGGCACCGCGCCGGATGCCGTCGACACGGAAAGGCTTTCGATTGCTTTCGATCATACAAGCGGCCGGTTGGCCGATCTGGCCGCTTCTCATATGTTCGATCGCGGCACTGGCCCTGATCATCGAACGCTTCTCCAGCCTGCGCAGTGCGCGCGTCGCTCCGCCCCGGCTGCTCGACGAAGTGATCTCGGTGACCCGCGCCCACCTGCCCGCGCCCGACGTCGTCAACAAGCTCGCCGACAACTCCGTGCTCGGCACCGTGCTCGCCACCGGACTGCGCGCCGTCATCGCCGAGCCGCGCATCAACGAAGCCAGCCTGCGCGCGGCTTTCGAGTCGGCCGGTCGCGCTGCCGTGCACCGGCTCGAGCGCTACCTCAACACGCTCGGCACGATCGCGTCGGCAGCGCCGCTGCTCGGCCTCATGGGCACGGTGATCGGCATGATCGAGATCTTCGGCTCGCAGGCGCCAGGCGGCGGCAACAACCCGGCGCTGCTGGCGCATGGCATCTCGGTCGCGCTCTACAACACCGCATTCGGCCTGATGGTGGCGATCCCATCGCTCATGTTCTATCGCTACTTTCGCGGCCTCGTCGATGCCTACACGCTCGACATGGAGCAGGCCTCGGACCGCTTGGTGCCGCACCTCATGCGCTTCGCCATGCCACGGCAGGCGTGATCGAGACGAAAGGCTGATTCGATGGCATTGAACTTCCGCCGGCAGCGACCTGAAGAGCCCGAGATCAACCTGATCCCGTTCATCGACGTCCTGCTCGTCATCCTCATCTTCCTGATGCTGTCGACGACGTACTCGAAGTTCACCGAGCTGCAGGTCAGCCTGCCCGTGGCCGATGCCGACCAGGCACGCGACCGGCCGCGCGAGATCATCGTCGCCGTCGGTGCCGACGGTCGCTACGCGATCGACAGGAAGCCGGTCGACGGTCGCAGCGTCGACGCCCTGGCCGCAGAGCTGACGGCGGCGTCGGCCGGTTCGAAGGACATGATCCTGATCATCTCGGCCGACGCGACCACGGCGCACCAGAGCGTCATCAACGTGATGGACGCTGCCCGCCGCGCC
This sequence comes from Rhizobacter sp., assembly GCA_043758495.1. Lineage (GTDB taxonomy): Bacteria > Pseudomonadota > Gammaproteobacteria > Burkholderiales > Burkholderiaceae_C > Schlegelella_A. The sequence goes on along the minus strand of JAYVNL010000057.1, from coordinate 6,833 downwards.
GGCCTCGTCAAGCTCACGTTCGCGACGCAGTCGAGCAGCGGCGCGCCGCGCTGAGGAATGGCAGAGCCGCGCCGCACCGCGGCCGAGGCGATGCAGCGGCTCTGGCAGACACGCGGGCCTGGCAGCGCGGCCTTGTTGCCGGCAGCGTGGTTGTTTAGTGCGGTCACGGCGCTGCGGCGGCGCCTCTTCGACCGCGGCGACCTGGTTGCCAGCCGGCTGCCGGTACCGGTCGTCGTCGTCGGCAACCTCGTCGTTGGTGGTGCCGGCAAGACACCCGCCGTGATCGCTGTCGTCGCACTCCTCCGCCGCCACGGCTACACGCCGGGCATCGTCTCGCGCGGCTACGGGCGGAGCGACGAATCCTTCGTCGTTGCCGTCGCTGCAGGGAGCGATGCCGCCGCCGTCGGCGACGAGCCTCTGCTGCTGCGACGGCGCACCGGTGCGCCAGTAGTCGTGGGCCGCGACCGTGTCGCCGCTGCGCATGCGATGCTGCAGTCGGAGCCCGCCGTCGATGTGATCGTGAGCGACGATGGCCTCCAGCACCTCGCCCTCGAGCGCGACGTCGAGGTCGTCGTCTTCGACGAGCGCGGCGCCGGCAATGGTCGGCTGCTGCCGGCCGGTCCGTTGCGCGAGGCTCTGCCGACGAGGCCCGGGCCCCGCCGGCTCGTGCTCTACAACGCGCCCTCGCCGACGACACCGCTTCCCGGCTTCGTCGGCCATCGCCGCCTCGCTGGTGCCCGCGCTCTCGACGAGTGGTGGAGAGGCGAGCCTCCGTCACTCGCCGTGCTCGAGGCGCTGCGCGGCCGCGACGTGCTCGCCGTCTGCGGTCTGGCACGGCCGCAGCGCTTCTTCGCGATGCTGCGCGACCACGGCCTTGCGATCCGCGAGCTGGCACTCGAAGACCATCACGCCTTCGCAACGCTGCCATGGCCGATCACGACCACCGACGTGATCGTGACCGAGAAGGACGCCGTCAAGCTGCCGCCGTCGCGGCCCATGAACACGCACGTCTGGGTCGCAGCGCTAGACTTCGAGCCCGAGCCGGCATTCGAGTCGGCGCTGCTGGCGCTGCTCGCGCCGACCCCGATCGCCGCCACCGAAAGCTGACCCGCAGACATGGAAACGCGTCTTCTCGACCTGCTCGTCTGCCCGCTCTGCAAGGGTCCGCTGCAGCACTGGCGGCCGCCGCAGCATCGCAGCCAGGAGCTCGTCTGCCTGGCCGACGGCCTGGCCTTCGCAGTGCGCGACGGCATCCCGGTAATGCTCGAGAGCGAAGCGCGGCCGCTCGGCCACGAGATGGCGCCGAGCACCTCGCCCGTCGCTCCCCTCTGAGTCGATCGACGCGCGTGGGCTTCCACGTCATCGTTCCAGCACGGCTGGCGTCAACCCGCCTGCCCGGCAAGCCGCTCGCCGACATCGGCGGCGTGCCGATGATCGTGCGCGTGGCCCGGCGGGCCGCGCAATCGCAGGCAGCCTCGGTCGTCGTCGCCGCCGACGACGAGCGCATCGTCGTTGCCTGTCGCGAGCACGGCGTCGAGGCGCTGCTGACCGCACGCGAGCACGACAGCGGCAGCGACCGGCTCGCCGAAGCCTGCGCGCTGCTCGGGCTCGACGGCGATGCGATCGTCGTCAATGTGCAGGGCGACGAGCCGATGCTGCCGCCGACGCTCGTCGATGCGGTCGCTGCACTGCTGGAAGCACGCAGTGACTGCGTGATGAGCACCGCCGCCCACGCCATCGACGATGCGGCCGAGTTCGAGAGCAGCCACGTCGTCAAGGTCGTCGTCGATGCCGCCGGCCGGGCGCTCTACTTTTCGCGTGCGCCGATTCCATGGCCACGCGATGCCCGCGCCGCCGGCAGCGACGGCACTGCCGCCGCCGCACCGCTGCGCCACGTCGGCCTCTACGCCTATCGCGCCGCCTTCCTGCGCCGTTTCCCGCTGCTCGCGCGCAGCCCGCTCGAAGACATCGAGCGGCTCGAACAACTGCGCGTGCTGTGGCATGGAGAACGCATCGCGGTGCACGTCGCTCATGCCCATGCCGGGATCGGCATCGACACGCCCGAGGACCTGGCGCGAGCTCGCGAGCTCTATGTGTTGAACGGCGGTGCGGGTTTTGCCTGAGCGCGCATCGCGGCTCGCCGACATGTCGCCGCCTATCATTCCTGACTCGCCTGCGACCACGACGACCACGCCATGAGACTCATCCTGTTGGGAGCGCCCGGTGCGGGCAAGGGAACACAGGCCGCGTTCATCTGCAAGCGCTTCGGCATCCCGCAAATCTCGACCGGCGACATGCTGCGCGCGGCCGTGAAAGCGGGCACGCCGCTCGGCGTCGCGGCCAAGAAGGTGATGGACTCCGGCGCCCTCGTCAGCGACGACATCATCATCGGCCTGGTCAAGGAGCGCATCGCTCAGCCCGACTGCGCCGGAGGCTTCCTGTTCGACGGCTTTCCCCGCACCATCGTCCAGGCCGATGCGCTGAAGGCGGCAGGCGTCCGCCTCGATGGCGTGCTCGAGATCGACGTTCCCGACGATGCCATCGTCGAGCGCATGAGCGGCCGCCGCGTCCACGTCGCCTCGGGTCGCACTTACCACGTGCGTTTCAACCCGCCGCGCAGCGAGGGACTCGACGACGAGACCGGCGAGGCGCTGATCCAGCGCGTCGACGATCTGGAAGAAACGGTCGTTAAGCGACTCGCCGTGTACGCGGCGCAGACGCGGCCGCTGGTCGACTACTACGTGCGCTGGGCGGCCAGCGGCGACGCCGCGGCACCGCGCCATCGAAAGATCAGCGGCACCGGCAGCGTCGACGAAATCACCGCGCGCGCCCTGGCCGCGCTCAGCTGAAGAGGAGAACTCACGTGGACATCGCAGGCAAGGTGTTCGTCGTCACCGGCGGCGCGTCGGGGCTCGGCGAAGGCGCCGCGCGGATGCTCGCCGAGCACGGCGGCAAGGTTGTCATCGCCGACCTGCAGGTCGAGCGCGGCGAGGCAGTCGCGCAGGAGATCGGCGGCCGCTTCGTGCGCTGCGACGTGAGCGACGAGGCCGACGGCCAGCGCGTCATCGCTGAAGCGGTGGGGCTGGGCAAGCTGGTCGGACTCGTCAATTGCGCCGGCATCGGCCCGGCAGCGCGCACGGTGGGCCGCGACGGGCCGCATGCGCTCGCGCTGTTCATCAAAGTCGTCACCGTCAACCTGATCGGCAGCTTCAACATGATCCGGCTCGCGGCCGACTCAATGGGTCGCAACGACCCCGAGCCGACCGGCGAGCGCGGCGTGCTGGTCTCGACCGCGAGCGTCGCCGCTTACGACGGGCAGATCGGCCAGGCGGCCTACGCGGCGTCGAAGGGCGGCATCGTCGGCATGACGCTGCCGATCGCCCGCGACCTGTCGCGCAGCGGCATCCGCAACATGACGATCGCACCGGGCATCTTCGGCACGCCGATGCTGTTCACGATGCCCGCCGAAGTGCAGCAGGCACTCGCCGCCAGCGTGCCCTTCCCGAGCCGCCTCGGCACACCCGCCGACTACGCCAAGCTCGTCCACCAGATCATGGTGAACGACATGCTCAACGGCGAAGTCATCCGCCTCGATGGAGCAATCCGCCTGGCACCAAAGTAGCGGCCCCAGAGGGGCCGGCCTCGCCCTCTCGGAGGGAGGGGAGCGATGCAGGGAAGTAGCCGCCCCGCAACGCGAGACGAGGATCGGCTACGCCGATCCTCGTCTCGCATAGAGCGACCAAAGGCGGGCCAGGTCGGCGGTTCCGTCGGTGCCCTGCACGGTCTTGAAGGTGGCTTGCGCCTTGGCCTTGTCGCCGGCCACGAACTGACCGATGCCGAGGTGCAGCTTCGCATCTTCCGGCCGCTTCAGGCCGCCCTTGGCGATGCCTTGCTGGATGAGCTGGACACCCTTCGGTGCCTGGCCGGCGTAGACGAGGCTCATGCCCAGGGTCGCCAGGGCGTCCCCGGTCTTGGCGGCCGTTGCCTGGCGCTCGTCGGCATCACGTGAAGCAACGTCTTCGGCCAGTTTCTTGTCCACCAGCACATGCAGCCGCTTCGCGCGTTCGGCCTGCGGGCCGATAAGGGCACCGCTCGCCGTGCCCTTGTCGAGCACGAGCTTGCCTTCGCTGGCGAGGTCGGCCTGCAAAGCCAGCTGCGCCATCTCCATGTAGTCGGCCGAAGCGGTCATGCTTGCGGTGGCCAGCGACAGCCGATAGGCGTCGAGCGAGAGCCGGTCCGAAAAGCCCGACTTGCGCTGCATGCGGCTCAGCAGGTCGACCCAGTACTCCTTCTTCGGGTAGTAGGTGACGAGCTTTTCCATCGCGAACACATAGGCGTTGTTGTCGCCCTGCTTCGACGCCGCGTTCAGAAGCAGCTTCAACCGATCCTCCGGCGGTGGGTTGCCGCTGCGCTCCGCCCCCTGGATCTCGACCGTGAGTTCCTTGGTGGCACCGGCAAAGTCGCCGCTCAGGTACTGGCTCTGGATCAGCAGGGTCCGGATCGAGGCGCTGCTGCCGCCCTCGCGGAAGTAGCGCTGGCCCCACTGCATGGACTTCGCGTACTGACCGGCGCGGTAGTACGTGCCAGCGATCGACTCGATCATCCGCAGCTTGTCCGGACCCGGGACACGCCCCGAGCCGCTGATGGCCTCGAAGGATCGCGCTGCCGTCTCGGCATCGCCCGCTCCGGACGCTGCGGCCAGCCGCATGCGCTCGATCAAGAAGGACTCGTTGGCGTTGCGTGCGCCTGCCGCCTCGGCCTCCCGCACCTTGCCGAGCGCTTCCTTGTAGCGGCCGCTCTTGATCATCTCCTGGGCAGCCTGCAGTGGCTTGCCGACCTCGGGACGAAGAGATTCCTGCGAATGCGCCGCGCCGCCAAGCAACATCGCTGCGGATACCAGCGCAGCGCGAGCGAGCGCCGCGACGCCGCGCCTACTTGACGTACTGTTCATTGCCGACCATTCCGAGCTTGGTGACCCCCAGCCGCTGCGCCGACGCGAGAACCGCGGCCACCGACCTGTACTCGACGAGCTTGTTGGGCCGGATGTGGACCTCGGGTTGATCGGGCTGCGCAGCGGCCTGCGACAGGCGCGCTTCGAGCGCGCCGCGGTCAGGCACGGCCTCGCCGTTCCACGACACGGTGCCGTCGAAGTCGATGTCCACGGTGACGACGACGGGCTCCTTCAGCGGCGGCGGCGGTGTTCCGACGGGCATGTTGAGGTTGACCGAATGCAGCTGCACCGGGATCGTGATGATGAGCATGATGATGAGCACCAGCATCACGTCGATCAGCGGTGTGGTGTTGATGTCCATCATCACCTCGGGCTCGCCGCTGCTGCCGGAACCTACGTTCATTGACATGGTGTGCTCAGCCCTTCGGCGGCGGTTCGGTCACGAAGCGGACCTTCTGGATGGAGGCACGCTGCGCCTGGAACAGGACCCGGCCGATCGATTCGTAACGGGCCTGGCCGTCGCCGCGGATGTGAACTTCGGGCTGCGGCGTCATCGTCGCGATCTTGCCGAGGCGCTGGAACAGGGCATCGGCATCGGCGACCTGCTGCTGGTTCCAGAAGATGTCGCCGTCTTTGTTGACGGAGATCTCGATGTTCTCGGGCTTGGTCTGCCGCGGCAGGTTCGTTTCCTTCGGCAGCGACACCGGCACCGTATGCGTGACGACCGGGATGGTGATGAGGAAGATGATGAGCAGGACCAGCATGACGTCGACGAGCGGCGTCGTGTTGATCGACGACACCACTTCGTCTTCATCGCCGGTGGCGCCGAAAGTCATGGCCATGAGGGGCTCCTTGCTGCCGGCCCTAGCGGGCCGCGGCCGCGGTCCGCATGCTGGCACCCATCAGCACGCCGTGCAGGTCGGCACCGAAGCGGCGGACCGACTCCATCGTGACCTTGTTGCGGCGGACCAGCCAGTTGTAGCCAAGCACCGCGGGGACCGCGACGGCCAGGCCGATGGCGGTCATGATCAGCGCTTCGCCGACCGGTCCGGCGACCTTGTCGATCGAGGCCTGGCCGGCGATGCCGATGGCGGTCAGGGCGTGGTAGATGCCCCAGACCGTACCGAAGAGGCCCACGAACGGCGCCGTCGAGCCGACCGTGGCGAGGAAGGCGAGGCCGTCCTGCAGGCGGCTGTTGACGTCGTCGAGGCTGCGTTGCACGCTCATCGACACCCAGGAGTTGTGGTCGATGTTCTCGGTGAGCGCGCCTTCGTGGTGTTCGCTCGCCGCGATGCCGGAGTCGGCGATGAAGCGGAAAGCGCTGCCCTGCTTCAGGCCCTGGGCCGCGTCCTTCAGGCTCTTCGACTTGAAGAACCCGCCCTGCGCTGACTTGGCCTCGGAGCTCAGTTTCAGGCTCTCGTAGAGCTTGGTCACCAGGATGTACCAGCTGCCCATGCTCATCAGGATGAGGATGAGGAGCGTACCGCGCGAGATCCAGTCGCCGTTCGCGATCAGGGCGCCGAGACCGTACGGGTTGTCGACTGTCTCCTTGGTCACCGGGGCCGTGGACATCGGCGCGGGGGCGGCCGCTGTTGCCGACGCGGTCGTGTCGACCGGTGCTGCGGCCGAGGCCGGTGCAGTCGTCGCCTCGGGGGCCGACGCCTGGGCTCGAGCCGCCGTCGGCATGACGACGATCATGCAAAAGGCGAGCGAAGAGAAGGCGAGCGAAACGATCACGCTCGCAGAACGGGCGCGGGACGAATGGGTTGTTCGCATGGAGAGTCTTTCTGTCGAGGAGGGCAAAGCTGGATGAAAGCGACGCGGCGCCGAGGTGCGTCGCTGGATTACTCGGTCTTGTAGCCGAAGGTGACGTTCACCGTGA
>JAYVNL010000056.1:0-18546 GCA_043758495.1 Rhizobacter sp. | reverse complement strand
CCGGTTGGTGTGATCGTCTCGCGTCAGATGAACCCGAAGCCGGGCTGACCTCGCCCACCTGAACTGCCTGGGTTCAGGAATGCGGTTCACGGTGCGCGTCGGACACCTTATTCCTCACTTCGCTTCGCCATGCGCTATTGGTTGATGAAGAGCGAGCCGGGCGAATGCTCGGTCGACGATGTCGCCGCCGCAGCGAAGCACACGGTGCCCTGGATCGGCGTGCGTAACTTCCAGGCGCGCAACTTCATGAAGAACGACATGACCATGGGCGATGGCGTTCTCTTCTATCACTCGTCGTGCCCCGAGCCCGGCATCGCCGGCATCGCCGAGGTCGCGTCGAAGGCCTACGTCGACGCCACCCAGTTCGACGAGAAGAGCCACTACCTCGACGCCAAGTCGCGGCCGGAGGCGCCGCGCTGGTGGCACGTCGACGTCAAGCTCGATCGCAAGACGAAGCTTCTGTCGCTCGCCGAGATGCGCACGCGGCCCGAGCTGGCGACGATGCGCGTGCTGGCGCGCGGCAATCGCCTCTCGATCACGCCGGTGAGCGACGACGAATGGCGTGCCGTCAAACGTCTGCTCGACGCAGCGTCCTGAGCGCCGCCCTGCAGGCTGGCACGTCTCTCGCATAGCGGGTCATCATGGGCATCGCGAGCTACCTCCGCGAGATCGGCCGCGGCCGCGAGGGCGCACGTTCGCTCGATCGGGCGCAGTCGCACGACCTCATGAGCCAAATCCTCGACGGCCGCGTCACCGACCTCGAGATCGGCGGCTTCGCGCTGGCGATGCGGATCAAGGGCGAATCGGTCGCCGAGCTGCACGGCTTTCTCGATGCCGCCCACGAACGCTGCATCGCCATCGCCGCCGATCGGCCGGCGGTTGTGCTGCCCTCGTACAACGGCTCGCGTCGACTGCCGAATCTGACGGCGCTGCTGGCGATGCTGCTGGCGCAAGAGGGCGTCGACGTCCTCGTTCATGGGCCGGCGCACGACACCGGCCGCGTCACCACCGCCGAGGTCTTCCGCGACATCGGCCTGACCACCGCCGAAAACGCAGGCGACGTCGAGGCAGCATGGGCGCGGCGCGAGCCGGCTTTCATCCGCACCGAAGTGCTGTGCCCGTCGCTGGCCAGACTGCTCGCCGTCCGCGCTGTCGTCGGCCTGCGCAATTCCGGGCACACCATCGCCAAGCTGCTGCCGGCGCTGAGCAGCGGGCCAGTGCTGCGCGTCGTCAACTACACGCACCCGGAATACGGCGTACTCCTGGCCGAGTTCCTGGCCACGAGCGGCGCCAGCGCAATGCTGATGCGTGGCACCGAAGGCGAGCCCGTCGCCGATGCCCGTCGCCAGCAGAAGCTCGATGTCTTCATTGCCGGCATGGCGCGACCCGACCTCTCGCTCGCTGGCCGCGACGGCGTGCTCACCGAGATGCCGGTGCTGCCGCGAGGCAACGACGCGTCGACGACGGCGAGCACGATCCAGGCCGTTGTGAGCGGCGCGATGCCGGCGCCGCCTGCGATCACGGCGCAGGTCGATTGCCTGCTCGCAGCGCTCGCCGCGGTGGCCGATCCGACACCCCTGAAAGAGGCATCGAGCCCGCTCGTCGCCCGACAATAATTCCGCGCATGAAGCACATCGAGAAACTGAACCGCCTGACCGAATCGCACGGCGCCCTGAAACCCGGCAAGGGCATGGTGTCGGGGGTCATCTCTTTCGCGCTGGCATCCCTCTGCTTTCTCGGCGTCCTCGCCTTCCACTTTCCCGAGTACCTGACGACGCCGCTGCTGCGCCAGTCGTACAACGTCGACGACATCCGCCTCGTCATGTTCTGGTCGCTGGTGCTGGCCGGTGGCCTGGCGCTCTTCAACATCGTCAGAGGCCGTGCCCGCTGGCTGGCCTTTACTGCCTTCGTCCTCATCGGCCTCACGCTCGCGCTCGGCGGCCACAAGGTGCCGGTCAACGACTTCGCCGAAGGCACGCCCTACATCGGCCTCGACTGGTTCATCCTCGACCTGCTCGGCTCGACGCTGATCTTCATCTTCGTCGAGAAGCTGTTCGCGCTCCGGAAGGACCAGCCGGTGTTCCGACCCGAGTGGCAGACGGACTTCCATCACTTCATCGTCAATCACATGGTCGTGGGCTTTGTTCTGCTCGCGACCAACCTGCTCGTCCACAAATTGTTCGGCTGGGCCGCGCAGGACGGCGTTCGCGCCTGGGTCCAGCATCTGCCGTTCTTCGTGGCCTTGTTCCTGATCGTGCTGGTGGCAGACCTCGTGCAGTACGCCACCCACCGCGCCTATCACGAGGTACCGGCGCTCTGGCGGCTGCATGCGGTGCACCACAGCGTCAAGAGCATGGACTGGCTGGCCGGATCGCGGCAGCACATCCTGGAACTCATCCTCACCCGCACGCTGGTGCTCGCGCCCATCTTCGTGTTCGGCTTTAGCAAAGAAGTGATCGATACCTACATCGTGATCGTCGGCTTCCAGGCAGTCTTCAATCACGCCAATGTGAGCGTGCGGCTCGGGCCGTTGCGTTATCTCATCGTCACGCCGAACTTTCATCACTGGCATCACTCGCAGGACGAGGAAGGCATCGACCGCAACTACGCTGCCCACTTCGCCTTCATCGACTATGCGTTCGGCACTGCGCACAAGGCCGAGCGGCCGTGGCCACGCGAGTACGGCGTGGTCGGCGATTACGTTCCCAACGGCTTCGGCAAGCAGCTGCTGTTTCCATTCACGTGGAAGGGCTGATGCGGCTGGCGGCCGCCCCATTCGTGATCGCGATCGCGATCACGCTTTCGGGCTGCGCCACGCGCTTCGAGCCCGCCGCCGACGGTGCCGGCCCGCGACTGCGCATGCAAAGCGCCAGTCTGGCGCCGGGTCGCGGCGGCGAGCTGATCGACGCCTCTTCGCTGGCGGTCGGCGACATCCTGCTCAGCGCAGCGCCGACCCTGCAATCGGCCGCGATCCAGCTGGCGACGCTGGCGCCGGTGAGCCACGCGCTCCTCTATCTCGGCGACGTCGCCTCGCTCACGACCGGGCGGTCGCTGCGCTACGTCGGCCACCTGAAGTACACGCCGCCGCCCGCAGCGCCGGCCGACGCGACCTGAGCTCGCCCGCCCGCTTCGACGCCATCGTCGTCGGCGCCGGTGCTGCCGGCCTTTTCTGTGCGGCGCGGGCGGGCCAGCTCGGCCTCAGGGTGCTGCTGCTCGACCATTTCGAACGCGTCGCCGAGAAGGTCCGCATCTCCGGCGGCGGCCGCTGCAACTTCACCAACCGCGAGCTCGACCTGCGCACGCCCGAGCGCTGCTTCGCCGGCGAGAACCCGCACTTCTGCCGCTCGGCGCTGGCCCGATTCACCCCCGACGACTTCGTATCGATGGTCGACCGCCACGGTATCCGCTGGCACGAGAAGCACAAGGGCCAGCTCTTTTGCGACGGCTCCAGTGGGCAGATCATCGACATGCTGCTTGCCGAATGCGCGGTCGGCGCCGTCGAGCACTGGCAACCGTGCAGCGTCGGCGACGTCAGCCACGCCGACGGCTGGTTCAAAGTAGAGACCTCGCGCGGCGAAGTCTCTGCATCGCGGCTGGTGGTCGCGACGGGCGGCCTGTCGATTCCGAAAATCGGGGCGAGCGACTGGGGCTACCGGGTGGCGCGGCGATTCGACCACGCCATCGTGGAAACGCGGCCGGCGCTCGTGCCGCTGGTCTGCTCGGGCGCGCACTGGCAGCGCTTCGAAGCCCTTGCCGGGCTGTCGCTGCCGGTACGGGTCTCGACTTCCGCGGCGGGTGCCGGAGGGACGGCCGCTTTCGACGAAGACCTGCTGTTCACGCACCGCGGCCTGAGTGGCCCGGCAGCGTTGCAGATCTCGACCTATTGGCGGCCCGGCGAGAGCCTGGCCATCGACCTCGCGCCGGCCGCCGACGCGCTGGCCGCACTGTTTCTGGCGAAGTCGTCGGGCCGGCGGCTCGGCGCAGTGCTGGCCGACGCTCTGCCGCGCCGGCTCGTCGAGGCCTGGTTTTCGGCGAGCCCCGAGCTCGCCGGCCGCCGCGTCGCCGACATCCGCGATGCGGACCTCGCCGCCTTGGCGGCCGATTTGCGCCGCTGGGTCGTCGCCCCGGCGGGGACCGAGGGCTATCGCAAGGCCGAGGTCACCGGCGGCGGCGTCGACACCCGCGAACTCGATTCCCGCAGCTGCGGGAGCAAGCGGGTGCCTGGCCTGCACTTCATCGGCGAAGTCGTCGACGTGACGGGCTGGCTGGGCGGCTACAACTTCCAGTGGGCCTGGGCCAGCGGCGCTGCCTGCGCGGCGGCGATGGGCGCTACAGGCAGTCGCCTGCACACCGGGCTATAATGTTGGGCTATCCAGATATCTGCCGCTTCACAAAAGCTATCAACGATGACCACCATCCGAGTCAAGGAAAACGAACCTTTCGACGTTGCGCTTCGCCGCTTCAAGCGCACTATCGAAAAGCTCGGCCTGCTCACCGACCTGCGCGCGCGAGAGTTCTACGAGAAGCCCACCGCCGAGCGCAAGCGCAAGAAGGCGGCAGCAGTGAAGCGGCACTTCAAGCGCGTTCGCAGCATGCAGCTGCCCAAGAAGTTGTTCTGACGGCGCCGAGACGCATGCCAACGAAGCCCGCCGACCGCGGGCTTTGTCGCTTGTAGACCGCACCCGAACCTCGACCGGACTCGTTGCCCATGAGTGCTCTCAAGGACCGCATCACCGAAGACATGAAGACCGCCATGCGCGCCAAGGACGCGGCGCGCTTGCTCACGATCCGCGGCCTGCTCGCGGCAATCAAGCAGCGCGAGGTCGACGAGCGTATCGAGCTCGACGACGCTGCGGTCACAGCCATCGCCCTCAAGCTCGTCAAGCAACGCAAGGACTCGATCCAGCAGTTCACGGCCGGCGGCCGACAGGATCTTGTCGACAAGGAGCAGAGCGAGCTCAACCTGCTCGAGGCCTACCTGCCGGTACGGTTGAGCGAGAGCGAGATTGCCGCGGAGGTGGCCGCGCTCGTCGGCGAGACCGGTGCTGCCGGCCCCGCCGACATGGGCAGGATCATGGCCGCCGCGCGTTCGCGCTTTTCCGGGCGCGCCGACATGGGACTCGTCTCCGCCGCCGTCAAAGCCGCGCTGGCGCGCTGACGCCATGAGCCTCCCGGTGCAACGACTTACCGCCGCTGTCTCCGTCGCGTCGCAACTCGGGCCCGAAGCGATGCGCGAAGCGGCCGCGGCGGGCTTTCGCAGCGTCGTCAACAACCGTCCCGACTTCGAAGGCGGCCCGTCGCAGCCGACTTCAGCCGCCGTCGGGGCGGCAGCGCGCGCAGCCGGACTCGAATACGCGTACCTGCCAGTCGCTGGTGGTTACCAGAGCCCTGAGGAGATCGCCCGCTTCGCCGAGTTGATGCAGACGCTGCCCGCGCCCATCCTCGCCTTCTGCCGCTCGGGCGCGCGCTCGGGTCGGCTCTTCAGCGCTGCCTCCGCCCTCCCCTAAGGGCTTTCCCGATCGCGCGGCAGAGGGCGCCGTCGCGCGGCGGCCGGCAGATACATTAGCGCGTTCGCGGTCACCACCGGCCCGCTTGCCGCCGCCGCTCCACTCCCGCGACCTCCCATGCGACCGCTCCTCGCTTTTGCCAAGATCATCGACTGGCTCAATGATCGATTCGGCTGGATCGCCGAATGGGCGGTGTTCCTGTCGTGTTTCATCAGCGCCGGCAACGCCCTCGTGCGCTACCTGTTCGACTCGAGCTCGAACGGTCTGCTCGAGATCCAGTGGTACATGTTTGCCGCCTGCGTCATGCTCGGCGCATCGCAGGTGCTTCGTGTCAACGAGCACGTCCGCGTTGACATCATCTACGCGCGCCTGTCCGGCCACGGCAAGGTCTACGTCGACCTGTTCGGGCTGGTTTTCTTCCTGGTTCCGGTGATGACCGCGATGGTTTGGTTCTCGCTGCCCCTGTTCCTGCGCATGTACACGAGCGGCGAGATGTCGAACAACGCCGGCGGGCTCGTCCGCTGGCCGGCGATGCTGACGCTGCCGCTCGGCTTCTCGCTGGTGCTGCTGCAGGGCGTCTCGGAGATCATCAAGCGCGTCGCCTGGCTGATGCACCTGCACGAGATGGACACCCACTACGAGAGACCGCTCCAGTGATCACCATGGAGCACTTCCCGCCCGTGATGTTCGCGGGCCTGATCTTGATCATGCTGATCGGCTTCCCGGTCGCTTTCTCTCTCGCCGCGCTCGGCCTGGTATGCGGCTTCTACGCCGTCTCGCAGGGCTGGTTCCCGCCCGAGTTCATGAGCGCGCTGCCGCTCAATGTCTTCGGCATCCTCTCCAACGACCTGCTGCTGGCGATCCCTTTCTTCACGCTGATGGGCACCGTCCTCGAGAAGTGCGGCCTGGCCGAGGACATGCTCGACTCGATGGGGCAGCTCTTCGGCCCGGTGCGCGGCGGCCTCGGCTACTCGGTGATCATCGTCGGCTTCATCCTTGGCGCCATCACCGGCACGGTGGCGGGCCAGGTGATCGCTATGGCGATGATCTCGCTGCCGGTGATGATGCGCTACGGCTACAACATGCGCTACGCCACCGGGGTGCTCGCCGCCTCAGGAACGATCACCCAGCTGGTGCCGCCGTCGCTGGTGCTGGTGGTACTGGCCGACCAGCTCGGCCGCTCGGTCGGCGACATGTACAAGGGCGCGTGGGGTCCGTCGCTGCTGCAGGTCCTGATCTTCGCGCTCTACACCTTCGCACTCAGCCGCATCAGGCCCTCGCACGTGCCCGGCGTACCGAAAGAAGCGCGCACGCTCGACGGTTGGGCGCTCTGGAAGAAGTGCCTCCGCGGGATCATTCCTTCGGCCATCCTGATATTCGCGGTGCTCGGCAGCATGGGCGGCCTGCCTGGCATCGACACCGCAATCGCAACGCCGACGGAAGCGGGCGCGATGGGCGCGGTCGGCGCCTTCATCCTCGCCGGCCTGCACGGCCGCCTCAGCTGGCCGCTGATCAAGGCCGCGATGACCGGCACCATGCGCATCACGGCGATGGTCGTCTTCATCCTGGTCGGCTCGCGGGTGTTCTCGCTGGTATTTCAGGGCGTCGAGGGCGGCCGCTGGATCGAGCACATCCTGTCAGGCCTACCGGGCGGGAAGATCGGCTTCCTGATCGCCGTCAACATCTTCATCTTCTTCCTCGCCTTCTTCCTCGACTTCTTCGAGATCGCTTTCATCATCCTGCCCTTCCTCGCGCCGGTGGCCGACAAGATGGGCATCGACATGATCTGGTTTGGCGTGATGATCTGCGTCAATATGCAGACGAGCTTCATGCATCCGCCTTTTGGATTCGCGCTGTTCTACCTGCGCGGCATCGCCGACACGCTGTTCAAGAACGGTGCGCTGCCGGCACGGGTGCTTTCGAGCGACATCTATCTCGGTGCCATCCCCTGGGTCGCGATGCAGCTGCTGCTCGTCGCCATAGTCATTTTCGTGCCCGAGACGGTGACTGCGTTCCTCGACAAGGAAAAGCCGGTCGACATGAACAAGGCGACCGACATGCTGCAGCAGATGGGGGGTGGGCGTTCCAGCGCATCGGGCTCGAGCCCCACGATGCCGTCGGCGTTGGCACCTGCGGGGAGCGCATCGGCGCCCGTGGAGGGCTCGTCGAACGACGATGCCATGGAGGCGGTCCGCCGCGCCCTGCAGCAGGACGCGCCGAAGCCGCCCTGACCGGAGGCGAAAAAGCAGGCGAAGAAAAACCCCGCGGCTCGCGCCAGCAGGGCTTTTGTCAGGCGCCGAACATCAGAGCTTTTGGCTTTGCATGAAGTCGTCGAAGCCGGCTTCGGTGAAGCGAAACCAGAGGTTGGAGTCGCGGCGGAAGTTCGCGTAGTCGGCGTAGATCTTCTTCCAGGCGGGGTTGCTCGCGCTCAGCTCGCTATAGAGGTCGCCGGCCGCCTTGAACGATTGCTCCATCATGTCCTTCGGAAAACGGAACAGCTTGGTGCCAGCGCCAACGAGCGTCTTGAGCGCCTGCGGGTTGCGGGCGTCGTACTTCGCCTGCATCTCCACGTGTGCGTGCGATGCCGCGGCTTCGACCATCGCCTTGTATTCGGGGGACAGGCCCTCCCAGGCCTTGCTGTTGATGAAGAAGTCGATCTGCGGGCCGCCTTCCCACCAGCCGGGGTAGTAGTAGTTCGGCGCGACCTTGTTGAAGCCGAGCTTCAGGTCGTCGTAAGGGCCGACCCACTCGGCCGCGTCGATGGTGCCTTTCTCCAGCGCCGAATAAATCTCGCCGCCGGGGATGCTCTGCGGCACGCCGCCGATGCGTTCGATGACCTTGCCGCCGAAGCCTCCGATGCGGAACTTCAGGCCCTTCATGTCGGCGACCGACTTCACTTCCTTGCGGAACCAGCCGCCCATCTGGGCACCGGTGTTGCCGCCCGGGAAATTCACGATGTTGAACTGCGCATAGAACTCTCGCATCAGCTTCAGGCCGTTGCCTTCGTACATCCAGGCCGTCATTTGCCGCGAGTTGAGGCCGAACGGAATCGCGCATCCGAGCGCAAAGGTCGCGTCCTTGCCGAAGAAGTAGTAAGGCGCCGTGTGTGCGACCTCGACCGTTGCCGCCTGCACGCCGTCGACGACGCCGAAGGCCGGCATCAGCTCGCCGGCTGCATGGGTCGAGATCTGGAACTTGCCACCCGTCATGTCGCTGAGCTTCTTCGCGAAGACGTCGGCCGCGCCGAAGATCGTGTCGAGCGACTTCGGAAAGCTCGACGCGAGCCGCCAGCGGATCGTGGCCTGGGCGTGGACGATGGCCGGCGCCGCACCGGCGGCGACGATGCCGGCGATTCCGGAGTTGCGGATGAAGGAACGACGCTGCATGAATGATCTCCGGGGGGCTCGCGAGGAATTCGGAGCGCGCCGGATTCTAGGAAGTAGCGCCGAGGCAGCTCCACGGGGATTTACCCGCGCTGCGCTGCCGCTCAAGCACCCGCAATCTTCATGCGCTCGATGAGCACCGAGCCGATGCTGCGGCTGCCCGAGGTGTAGGCGTCGGCTCCGACGGCGACGATGCGGGTGAACATCTCGCGCAAGTTGCCGGCGATGGTGATTTCATGCACCGGGTACTTGATCTTGCCGCCTTCGACCCAGAAGCCGGCGGCGCCACGCGAGTAGTCGCCGGTGACGTAGTTGACGCCCTGGCCCATGAGCTCGATGACGAAGAGGCCGCGGCCGAGCTTCCTGAGCATCGCCTCCAGATCGTCGCCCGGTGCCGTCAGGCGCGAGGTCAGGCTGAGGTTGTGCGAGCCACCGGCGTGGCCGGTCGTGCGCATGCCGAGCTTCCTCGCCGAATACGTCGACAGGAAGTAGCTGGCGACGACGCCGGCATCGACCATATGCGCGGCCCGCGTCGTCACGCCTTCGTCGTCGAACGGCGCACTGCCCTTGCCGCGCAACAGGTGCGGGTCCTCGCGGACGTCGATGTGCTCGGGCAACACGCGGGTGCCGAGGCTGCCCTCCAGGAACGACGACTTGCGATAAAGCGCGCCGCCGCTCGTGGCCTGCACGTAGGCGCCGAGCAGGCCGGCAGCGAGCGAGGACTCGAAGAGCACCGGCACTTCGCAGGTCTTGATCTTTCTTGAGCCGAGCCGCGACAGCGCCCGCTCGGCGGCATACCGGCCGACCGCCGCCGGCGCGGCGAGTTCGTCGGGCGAGCGCATCGACGAATACCAGGCGTCGCGCTGCATGTCGTCGCCGCCCTTGCCGGGCAGCGACGCGATCGGCGCCACCGAGAGCGAGTGGCGCGAGCTGGCGTAGCCCGCACCGAAGCCGCGCGTGTTGGCCGAATAGAAATGCGACTGCTGAGCCGACACGCCGGCGCCTTCGGAGTTGGTGATGCGGGCGTCGACCACCAGCGCAGCTGCCTCGCATCGCTTTGCGATCTCGATGGCGCGCTCGGCGTCGATGGCCCAGGGATGGAAGAGGTCGAGGTCGCGGCATGCGACGCTGCCGGCGGCGAGGTCGGCGGCATCGGGCAGGCCGGCGGCGGGGTCTTCGGCGGTGAAGCGGGCGATGTCGTGCGCTGCCTTCACGGTCTGCTCGAGCGCCGCCGGCGAGAAGTCCGACGAGCTGGCGTTGCCGCGACGCTGGCCGACATAGACCGTGATGCTGATCGACTTGTCGCGGTTGCGCTCGACGTTCTCGGTCTCGCCCTTGCGTACCGACACCGACAGGCCGACGCCCTCGGACACTTCGGCAACGGCGTCGCTGGCGCCGAGCGTGCGCGCCGTCGCTAGCGCCGAATCGACAAGGCTCTTGAATTGCTCGCGCGAATAGGCGAACCCGGTCGCCGACGGAGCGGAAGCAGCTTTGGATCGGGGACGTACAGGCATCGAACTATGATAACGGTGCCCCCGCAGGCGGCCGCGTCTTGCGGCCCCGCGAGCGGACTCGCAACCCCTGATTCCCGCCATGCCCGAGCGTCGCACTGCCGAGCCTCCGATCGACGACGACGGCACCTCGATGAGCGCCGAGACCGCGCGCATGCTGCGGCCGAGCAAGACCCGGCTCAAGCAGGAGTCGCACGACCTGCAGGCGCTCGGCGTCGCGCTGCTCGACTTCACCGACGAGCGCTTGCTGGCCCTCGGTCTCAACGAGCCCCTCGTCGACGCGATCCGTGCCGGTCGCCGCATCACCGCCCACGAAGGCCGGCGGCGGCAGTTGCAGCTGATCGGCAAGCTGATGCGGGGCGCCGACGCGGCCACGATCCGCGAGGCGGTCGCGCACTCGCAGATCGGCCACGCCCACGACACCCTGGCCCTGCATCGCGCCGAGCGCTGGCGCGCCGAACTGATCGCCGCCGACGAGGCGACGACGCGTTTCGCCACCGCCCATGCCGGTGCCGACCTGCAGCAGTTGCGGGCGCTGGTGCGCAACGCTCGGAAAGAAGCGTCGCGCATTCCCGAAGAGCGCAGCGGCCGCGCCTACCGCGAGCTGTTCCAGTTCATCCGGGAGCACGAAGAGCGTGGCTGACTTCCAGCACGACCACGTCCGCATCGGCCTGCTCTCGGTGAGCGACCGCGCATCCGCCGGCGTCTACGAAGACTTGGGGCTCCCGGCCCTGCGCGACTGGATCGGCCGCGCGCTGCTCAACACCATCGACTGGCAGCCGCGCCTCATCGCCGACGACGAAGCCACGATCAGCGCGACCCTGCGCGAGCTTGTCGACGAGCGCGGCTGCGACCTCGTCCTCACCACCGGCGGCACCGGCCCGGCGCCGCGCGACGTCACGCCGGAAGCGACGCTGGCCGTCGCCACCAAGGTGATGCCCGGCTTCGGCGAACAGATGCGGCGCATCTCGCTGGCCTTCGTGCCGACGGCGATCCTGTCGCGGCAGGTCGCCGTGATCCGCGGCAAGGCACTGATCATCAACCTGCCCGGTCAGCCGAAATCGATCGCGGAAACCCTCGAGGGCCTGCGCGACGCGGTGCCACCATTGCCCGGCATCTTCGCTGCGGTGCCCTACTGCATCGACCTCATCGGCGGCCCGTACCTCGAGACCGACGACGCGATCTGCAAGGCATTCCGGCCAAAGTCGGCCGTGCGCGCGAGGTCAACGGACTAGCCGATCCAGCCCTTCGGCGTCGAAGTTTTCGGTCGTCTGCGCTTCGCCGGGAACGCAGTCGGGAGTCGGCAACTCGCGGCTCCGGCCGGACAGCTTCTCGATCGATTGCCAGAGCAATGCGATCTGATGTTCGTGAGCCGAAGCGTTGTCGATCAGGCTCTTCATCGCCAGGGACACCGGATCGTCGCCCTGCGTCACGCCGTAAGCCGAAAAGCCCATTCGCGCCGCTGTTTCTTCACGCTCGGCGTCGGCTCTCTTGAGGACGATGCGAGCCGGGATCCCGACTGCGGTCGCCCCCGGTGGGACCGCCTGCAACAGCACTGCATTGCTGCCGACGCGCGCGCCGTCGCCCACGGTAAAGCCCCCGAGCACCTTGGCCCCTGCACTGACGATCACGCCCTGGCCGAGCGTCGGATGGCGCTTGGCGCCCTTGGTCAGCGAGGTGCCGCCGAGCGTGACGCCCTGGTAGATCGTGCAGTCGTCGCCGACCTCTGCGGTCTCTCCGATGACCAGACCCATGCCGTGATCGATGAAGACCCGCCGGCCGAGCTTCGCCCCAGGATGGATTTCGATGCCGGTGAAAAAGCGCGCAACGTGCGATGTAAACCGCGCCATCCAGTGAAAACCGTGTCCCAGCCACCATGCGGCGTGGCGGTGCAGCACCACGGCGTGCAGTCCCGGATAGCACGTGAGAATTTCCCACGACGACCGGGCAGCGGGGTCGCGCTCGCGGACGCAGGCGATGTCCTCGCGAAGGCGTTCAAACATGCTTTTCATCTTAGCGGCGTTGCGCCGCAGCCGCTCGCGCGATGCCGCGCAGGATGTCGACCTCCTCCTTGCTGAGGCCGCTGCGATTGGCAAGGCGATGCAGTCGGGCAACGAGCTTCTTCGGCGCCTTTGGATCGAGAAAGCCGATCGCCTCGAGCGTCTCGCGCCAATGCTCGACGAGGCCGGCGACGGCGACCGCGTCGGCCAGCCTTGGATCGCCGCTTCGTGCCGGCGCCGCGAAGCCGCCCGTCGCCTGGCGCCAGTCGTAGGCGAGCAGCTGCACGGCCTGGGCGAGATTGAGCGAGCCGTAGTCGGGCGCGGTCGGGATCGTGACGCAGGCGTGGCAGGCGTAGACGTCGTCGTTACCGAGGCCGAAGCGCTCCGAGCCGAACACGAAAGCGACGCGATGCCTGGTCACGGCCAGCTCGGCGAAGAGCGCACGCGGGGCCCGGTTCGGCGGCCCGAAGTCGCGCGCCGTCATTGCCGTCGCACAGGCGAAAGTGACGCCGTCGAGCGCCTCGGCGAGCGTGGCGACGACGCGTGCCGTGGCCAGCACGTCGGTGGCGCCGCTCGCCATCGCCACTGCTTCGTCGCGCTGCAGCACGTCGGCAAAGCGCGGCGCCACGAGGACGAGATCGGCCAGGCCCATCACCTTCATCGCTCGCGCCGTCGCGCCGACATTGCCGGCGTGGCTGGTGCCGACAAGGACGATGCGGGTAGGGTCGGCAGTCATGGGCAGCTAAAATTCGTGATCGATTGTCATGCTGCGCGCAGCGAAAGACACCTCCTGCCATGTCGCAAGCGCTGCACCCCATGCTCAACACCGCCATCAAGGCGGCCCGCGCCGCCGGGGCGATCATCAACCGGGCTTCGCTCGATCTCGACCGGCTGCAGGTCAACACAAAAGCGCCCAACGACTTCGTGACCGAGGTCGATCATGCGGCCGAAGCTGCCGTCATCGATATCCTGCTCGGCGCCTATCCCGGCCACGGCATCCTGGCCGAGGAGTCGGGCAGCACGAGAGGCGCGGCGGCGAGCGAATACGTCTGGATCATCGATCCGCTCGACGGCACCACCAACTTTATCCATGGCCTGCCGACGTATGCCGTGTCGATAGCACTAGCGTTTCGCAACCAGGTCCAGCAGGCGGTCGTCTACGACCCGGCGAGGAACGACCTGTTCTTCGCATCGAAGGGCCGCGGCGCCTTCCTGAACGACAAGCGCCTGCGCGTCTCCAAGCGCACCCGCCTGGCCGACGGCCTGATCGGCACCGGCTTCCCGTTTCGAAAGGGCGACGCCTTTGCGCGCTACATGAAGATGCTGGAGACCATGATGCAGAGCTGCGCCGGCATCCGCCGGCCGGGCGCCGCCGCGCTCGACCTCTGCTACGTCGCCGCCGGCTGGTACGACGGCTTCTTCGAGAGCGGCCTCAGCCCGTGGGACGTTGCCGCTGGCTCGCTGCTCGTCACCGAAGCCGGTGGTCTCGTCGGCAATTTCACCGGCGACGCCGATTTCCTGCACCAGCGCGAGGTCGTCGCCGGCACGCCCAAGATCTACGGCCAGATGGTGACGATCCTGGCGCCCTACACATCGATCGGCACCACGCCCGAAAGCGGCACCGCCGGTGCCTGACCCGTGGTGACCCCGAGGGGCTGGGCGATACTCGTGACCCCCATGCTCAGAGGCTTTCCATGTCCCGGTTCACCCTGCTTTCATCCGTCATGGCCGCGATCTTCATGAGCGCTGCGGCTCACGCAGAGGACCGGCTGCCGACGATCCCGCCGGCCCAGTACACCGACGAGCAGCGCCAGGCCGCTGCCGACTTCCTGGCCACCCGCAAGGTGCCTGTGTTCGGCCCCTTCGAGCCGCTGATGCACAGCCCCCAGGTGATGACGCAGGCGCGCTCCATGGGCGACTACCTGCGCTATCAATCGGCTATCGGCAACACCTTGAGCGAGCTGGCCATCCTCGTCACCGCGCGCGAATGGACGCAGGACTACGAGTGGTATGTGCACCACCCGATTGCGCTCAAGGCCGGCATCAAGCCCGAGATCGCCGACGCGATCGCCGAAGGCCGCCGCCCCTTGGGCATGAGCGACGACGAGGAGATCGTTTACGAATTCGCCACCGAGCTGCTGAAGACCAAGCAGGTCTCGAGCCGCACGTTCGAGCGTGCCAAGGCCCGGTTCGGCGCCAAGGGCATCGTCGACCTAACCGGCATCACCGGCTATTACACCCTGCTGGCCATGCAGCTCAACACTGCTCAGTACGCGATGCCCAAGGACGGGAAGAAGCTGCCCCGTTTGCCCGGCTGAAGGCTGCGCCCGTGGCCGAGCTGTCGGCGCACACGCCGATGATGCAGCAGTGGCTGCGCATCAAGGCTGACCATCCGGACACGCTCCTCTTCTACCGGATGGGCGATTTCTACGAGCTCTTCCACGACGACGCCAAGAAGGCCCACCGCCTCCTCGACATCACCCTGACGACGCGCGGCGCCAGTGCCGGCGAGCCGATCTCCATGGCCGGCGTGCCCTACCACGCGGTCGACGCGTACCTGGCCCGCCTCGTGAAGCTCGGCGAGTCGGTGGCGATCTGCGAACAGGTCGGCGAAGTCGGCGTGGGCAAAGGGCCGGTCGAGCGCAAGGTGGTTCGCATCGTCACCCCGGGGACGCTGACCGAGAGCAACCTGCTTGCCGAAAAGAGCGACGCAGTGCTGCTCGCCGTGGCCGGCCGCGGCGAGCGCTTCGGCCTGGCCTGGACGGCGCTCTCGCAAGGCGAGATCGGCCTCGCCGAGTGCAGCGGGCGCGAGCTGCCGGGCTGGCTGGCGCGGCTGGCGCCAGCCGAGGTCGTCGCCGGCGACGCGCTGCCGGCCGGCTGCGTCGACCCATCGACGACGACGCTGACCCATCGCCCGGCCTGGCAGTTCGATGCTGCACTCGGCGAGCGCAAGCTCTGCACGCAACTGCGGATCGCGTCGCTTGCCGCCTTCGGCGCCACCGAACTCCGCCTCGCCCAGGCCGCCGCCGGAGCCCTGCTCGCCTACGCCGAGCACACCCAGGGCCGTGCCCTCGGTCACCTGCACCGGCTCGTCGTCCAGAAAAGCAGCGACCTCATCGACCTGCCGCCGGCCACGCACCGAAACCTCGAGCTGACGCGAACGCTGCGCGGCCAGGACGCGCCGACGCTGTTCTCGCTGCTCGATCGCTGCAGCACCGGCATGGGCAGCCGGGCCCTGCGCCAGTGGCTGACGCAGCCGCTGCGCGAGCGCCGGGTCGCCGCCGATCGCCACGACGCCATCGACGCGCTGCACGCCAGCGACCTAGAGGCGCTGCGCGAGTCGCTCCGCCATCTCGCCGACGTCGAACGCATCGGCGCCCGCATTGCGCTAGGCCAGGTGCGGCCGCGCGAGCTCGCCGGCCTGCGTGCGACGCTGCAGGCGCTGCCCGCAATCGTCGCGGCGTTGCCGTCATCGCGCTGCGTGCTGATCGACATGCTCGCCGAAGGCCTGGCACTGTCGCCGGTCATCGCGGCCCTGCTCGCAGCCACGATCGCCGACGAACCAGCGGCGCAACTGCGCGACGGCGGTGTCATCGCTGCCGGCCACGACGCGGCGCTCGACGAGCTGCGCGCTATCGGCCGCGGCAGCGACGCCTTCCTGATCGAGCTCGAGGCCCGCGAGCGTCAGCGCTCGGGCATCGCCAACCTGCGTGTGCAGTTCAATCGCGTCCACGGCTTCTTCATCGAAGTCTCGCAGGCGCAGGCTGCCAACGTTCCCGCCGACTACCGGCGCCGACAGACGATGAAGAATGCCGAGCGCTTCATCACGCCGGAGCTGAAGGCTTACGAAGACAAGGCGCTGTCGGCAGGCGAGCGCTGCCTGGCGCGAGAAAAGGAGCTCTACGAAGCGCTCCTCGACGCCCTCGCACCGCACCTCGAGGCGCTCTCTGCCGTGGCCCGCTCGCTCGCCGCCATCGACGCCCTGGCCGCCCTCGCCGACTGCGCGCGCCGCTTCGACTGGTGCCGGCCACGCTTCGTGAAAGAACCCTGCATCGAGATCGAGAAGGGCCGCCATCCGGTCGTCGAGGCGCGACTGGCCGAGAGCGGCAAGCCCTTCATCGCCAACGACTGCAGGCTCGACGCGAAGCGGCGGATGCTGATCGTGACCGGCCCCAACATGGGCGGCAAGAGTACTTTTATGCGCCAGGTCGCGCTGATCGCGCTCATGGCGTCGATGGGCTCGTTCGTGCCGGCCTCCGGCTGTCGTCTCGGCCCGATCGACGCCCTGCACACCCGCATCGGCGCCGCCGACGACCTCGCCAACGCGCAGTCGACGTTCATGGTCGAGATGACCGAGGCGGCCGCGATCATCCACTCGGCGACCGAGCACTCGCTCGTGCTGATGGACGAAATCGGCCGCGGCACCTCGACCTTCGACGGCCTCGCCCTGGCCGGCGCCATCGCCCACCACCTGCACGACCGCAACCGCTCGTTCACGCTGTTTGCAACCCACTACTTCGAGCTCACCGAATTCCCGCAGCGCCACGAGCGTGCCGTCAACGTCCACGTTGGTGCCGTCGAGAGCGGCGACGAAATCGCCTTCCTGCACGAGATCGAGCCGGGGCCGGCGAGCCGCAGCTTCGGCGTCCAGGTGGCACGGCTGGCCGGCATGCCGGCGCCGCTGCTGCGCCACGCCCGCGCCGCGCTCGACGGCCTCGAGGCCGAGCGCGTCGCCCGCCAGCCGCAGGTCGACCTCTTCATGGCGGCGCTGCCGGCTGTCGATGGGGCGAGCGAGCCGCTACCCGCCGTGGCGAATGACGCACTGGCGGCGGCGGTGGCCGACCTCGACCCCGATATCCTCACGCCACGGCAGGCGCTCGACGCCCTCTACCGCCTCAAGGCACTTCACCGGAACGCCCCATGACCTATTGCGTAGGCGTCAAGCTCGACGCCGGCCTCGTCTTCCTCAGCGACTCGCGCACGAACGCCGGACTCGACCAGATCGGCACCTTCCGCAAGATGATGATCTACGAGCGGCCGGGCGACCGTTTCATGGTCATGCTCTCCGCCGGCAATCTGTCGATCTCGCAGCAGGTGCGCGAGATCCTGCAGGTCGAGCAGCTCGACGGCGGCGACAAGCCTCCGATCACGATCTGGAACGCAACCAGCATGTTCGACGCCGCCCGCGTGCTCGGCGCCGCCATCCGCCGCATCCAGGACCAGGACGGCGCGGCGCTGAAGAAGTCGGGGCTCGACTTCAACGCCTCGATGATCTTCGGCGGCCAGATCGGCGGCGAGGCGATGCGCCTGTTCCTCGTCTACTCGGCCGGCAACTTCATCGAGGCGACGCGCGAGACCTGCTTCTTCCAGGTCGGCGAATCGAAATACGGCAAGCCCGTGCTCGACCGCATGATTCGACCGTCGACGCCGCTCGATGAAGCCGCCAAGTGCGTGCTGGTGTCGATGGACTCGACCCTGAAGTCGAACCTCTCGGTCGGCCTGCCGCTCGACCTCGTCGTCTACGAGGCCGACAAGCTCGAGAGCTCGCAGGTCGTCTGCATCGACGATCGCAATCCGTACTTCCAGATGATCCGCACGACCTGGGGCGACAAGCTGCGCGACGTTTTCGAGTCGATCGACGATCCGCAGTGGAATGCCGACACCGTCGCCCAGGCGCCGCTCTGCGTGCCGTCGCAGCGCTATGAAGCGATGAAGAAGATCACGCACCCGACAGAAAAACTGGTCTGACCGCGCGGTGAGGCGCGCGAGGTCGACTCCTATAATCGCGCTTTACCACCATGCCATTCGCACGAGCGTGCGCGTGGCGAACGCAATGACCAAGTTCGTCTTCGTCACCGGCGGTGTGGTGTCCTCGCTGGGCAAGGGCATCGCGTCTGCGTCGCTCGCCGCGATCCTCGAGTCGCGGGGCCTCAAAGTCACCCTGATCAAGCTCGATCCGTACCTCAACGTCGATCCGGGCACGATGTCGCCGT
Source organism: Rhizobacter sp. (assembly GCA_043758495.1). Taxonomy (GTDB): domain Bacteria; phylum Pseudomonadota; class Gammaproteobacteria; order Burkholderiales; family Burkholderiaceae_C; genus Schlegelella_A. Next base: position 152 of record JAYVNL010000056.1, on the reverse strand, counting down.
TCCAGCACGGCGAGGTCTTCGTCACCGACGACGGCGCCGAGACCGACCTAGACCTCGGCCACTACGAGCGCTTCATCACCACGCGCATGAAGCGCACCAACAACTTCACCGCAGGCCGCATCTACCAGAGCGTGCTCGAGAAGGAGCGCCGC
>JAYVNL010000055.1:0-6373 GCA_043758495.1 Rhizobacter sp. | reverse complement strand
CCTTCGAGCAACTGGCGCGCGCCAATTCCGAAGACGGCAGCGCCGCCCAGGGCGGCGATCTCGGCTGGACCTCGCCGGGAACCTTTGTGCCCGAGTTCGAGGATGCCATCGCCGACCTGGCCGCAGGCGGGCTCTCGGACCCGGTGACGACGCGCTTCGGCATCCATCTCGTGCAGGTCGTCGAGCGCCGCCAGGTCGAGCTCGATGTCCGGCAGCAGCGCGAGCAGGCCCGCAACATCCTCCGCGAGCAGAAGTTCGAAGGCGCCTACGCTGAATGGCTGCGCGACCTGCGCGGCCGCGCCTACATCGAGCTGCGCGAGCCGCCGACCTAGAACCGGCGGCCGACGCCTTGGCGCAATTCGCCCGCAAGCGCTTCGGCCAGCATTTCCTGACCGACGCCTCGGTGATCGACAGGATCGTCGAAAGCGTGGACCCGAAGCCGGACCAGGCAATCGTGGAAATCGGCCCCGGTCGCGGCGCCATCACGGCGCCGCTGCTGGCGCGCTGCCGACGAATGTCGGTGATCGAACTCGACCGCGACCTCGCCGTGCGGCTGCGGCGAACCGCGGGCCTCGAGGTCATCGAGGCCGATGCGCTCGCCGTCGACTTCGCCGGGCTGGCCGATCGCCAGCCCGGTGGCGGACCGCTGCGGATCGTCGGCAACCTGCCCTACAACATCTCGACGCCCATCCTTTTCCATCTGCTCGAGGCCGCGAATCGCGTCGCCGACCAGCATGTGATGCTGCAAAAAGAAGTCGTGGCGCGGATGGCCGCTGCGCCCGGCAGCAAGGTCTACGGTCGACTCAGCGTCATGCTGCAGTGGCGCTACGCGATCGAGTCGCTGTTCGATGTGCCGCCCGAGGCGTTCGATCCGCCGCCGCGCGTCGACTCGGCAGTCGTGCGCATGACGCCGTTGAAAGACACCGAAACCGTCGACGCGAAGTTGCTCGGTGAGCTCGTCACCGTCGGCTTCTCACAGCGGCGCAAGCTGCTGCGCCACACCGTCGGCCGATGGCTCGAAGCCCGCAACGCCGACGTCGCATTCGACGTGCAGCGTCGCGCCGAGGAGGTGCCGGTCGAAGAGTGGCTTGAACTCGCTCGAAGCTTGGCCTGACGCGGCCTACGCCGCTTCAGCCCATGCCGTATCGAACGCGCTGCTCATGACCGGCATGTTCGCGCCGAAGCTGCTGTTCGCAGCGGTTTTCGCCGCTGGCTTGACCGGCTTCTCGCCGTTGTTGATTCCGTTGACGCCGGGGGCCACATCCGTCGCCCGCTCCCATGACCCTGATTCCTGGGAGCGGGCTACTGAAAAGAATAGAAGCACCTGAACGGTACTTTGCGCTCCGCCCAGAAGTCGGCCGCGTCGCGAAAGACGTCGAGCAACTGCTCGCGCGCCTCGCGATCGAACCGCGGGTTGTCGGGAAGCTGTTCGAGGACCACCACGAAGCCAGGCTGCGGCCCCGCCTTGTGGACCAGATCGGTCATGCAGTCGAACAAGGCGTCGAGGTTCTTGCCGAAGTGCAGCGGGAACATGAACGCCTCGGCGATGTTGTCCAGCACGTCCTGCTTGGACTGGGCCGCGGTCAGATTCGCGTAGAGGAAATGCTGGTCGGCGTAGTTCGCCGCCTGCATCAGGTCCTCGACGCGATAGGCGCGGATCGATTGCACGATGTTTGGACGGACTGTCTGCAAGAGCATGTCGCGTTCCTCCTGTTCAAAAAAAATCTGTGCGGCATTCATGGTGTGATGTGTCTAAAACTGACGTAGTGGTCGGTTGTGTAATAGCAAGCCGCCGGCGTTGTCGGCCGCGGCCCGCCGCAGACGATGCGACGAGCCCCGCGGTCGCGCGCGCCGGGTGCGGCCACTGTGTACTCGTGGTAGTACCCGCGCGGCTCGATCGGGAGCAGTCGCTCCCGATTGGCGAAGACGATGCCATCCTTGGGGAAGGCGAACGGGTCGCCGGCCAGAATCTGCCGATGGACACCCTGGGCCTCCGAGGACAGGCGAGCCAAGGGTACCGATGTCGAAGCGGGCGCAGACTCACGTGCCTGCACAGCTCCGATCGCCAACAAACCTGCGACGCCGATCCCCGCTCCCCAGCGGAGCAATGGCCGCCACGGCTGCAGCCGACCCGACAAAATCACGGGAAATCCCTGAAATTAGATGGGTAGATGTTACCGAATCAAGGCATAAACCTCAAGAGCCTGCTATATATTTGGGCACTGTCAAAGGGGTTTAAGTGAGCGCCTGCATACTCGACAGCTGTCGCGGAGCATGATTCTGTGCCAAACCGAAGCGGTCACGGCATGGTCAAATTTGCCGCTCAGCGTGCCGCATTGGCGTCGGCGACGGCAAGCGCGGTCATATTGATGATGCGACGCACCGTCGCGGACGGCGTCAGGATGTGGACCGGTTGGGCCGCACCCAGAAGCACCGGCCCGATGGCGATGCCGCCGCCGGCCGCCGTCTTCAGCAGGTTGTAGGCGATATTGGCGGCGTCGATGTTCGGCAGGACCAGCAGGTTGGCTTCGCCGCTGAGGGGGCTGTCGGGCATCAGCTCGTGGCGGTAAGGCGCATCGAGCGCCGTGTCGCCATGCATTTCGCCGTCGACCTCGAGCCAGCTGGCGCGCGCCTGCAGGAGCGCCAGTGCGTCGCGCATCTTCACTGCCGACGGCTGATTGCTCGAACCGTAGTTGCTGTGCGAGAGCAGCGCCGCTTTCGGGCGGAGGCCGAAACGCATCATCTCCTCGGCCGCCATGATCGTGATTTCGGCGAGCTGCTCGGCCGTCGGGTCGTAGTTGACGTGAGTGTCGACGAGCATCACCTGACGGCCGGGCAAGATCAGACCGTTCATGCACGCGTACGTCTTCGCGCCTTCCCGCAGTCCGATGACCTGGTCGATGTAGTGCAAGTGGATGGCCGTCGAGCCCCAGGTGCCGCAGAGCATGCCGTCGACCTCGCCGCTTTTCAGCAGCATCGAGCCGATCAGCGTCAGCCGGCGGCGCATTTCGATCTTCGCGAGTTGCGCCGTGACGCCCTTTCTCGCCGTCATCTGGTGGTAGCGCTGCCAGTAGTCGCGAAAGCGGTGGTCGTCTTCGGTGTTGACGAGGTCGTAGTCGCGGCCGGAGGCCAATCGCAGGCCAAACTTGGCGATCCGCTGGGCGATGACTTCGGGTCGGCCGATCAGCGTCGGCCGCGCCAGGTTCTCGTCGACGACGACCTGCACGGCGCGCAGTACCCGCTCTTCCTCGCCCTCGGCGAAGGCGACGCGCTTCTTGGCGGCCGCCTTGGCAAGGTTGAAGATCGGCCGCATCGTCGTGCCGGACGCGTACACGAAGGTCTGCAGCTTGGCGCGGTAGGCCTCCATGTCGGCGATCGGCCGCGCTGCGACGCCGGAGTCGGCCGCGGCCTGTGCGACCGCCGGCGCGATCCGCATCATGAGGCGTGGATCGAAGGGCTTCGGGATCAGGTATTCGCGGCCGAAGCTGAGGTTCGCACCGGCATAGGCAGCGACCACGACCTCGCTCTGTTCGGCCTGCGCCAGCTCGGCGATGGCGTGGACGGCGGCGATCTCCATCTCGACGGTGATCGTCGTCGCCCCCGAATCGAGGGCGCCGCGGAAGATGTACGGAAAGCAGAGGACGTTGTTGATCTGGTTGACGTAGTCGGTGCGGCCGGTGGCGACGATCGCGTCGCTGCGAACGGAGTGCACTTCCTCCGGCAGGATCTCGGGCGTCGGGTTGGCGAGGGCGAAGATGACTGGATTCGGCCGCATGGTCGCCACCATCGCGGGCTTCAGGACGCCCGCCGCCGACAGGCCGAGGAAGATGTCGGAGTCGGCGATCACGTCGGCCAGCGTGCGGTGCTCGGTGGGCTGCGCGTAGACGATCTTGTCGTCGTCCATGAGCTCGGTGCGGCCCTGGTACACGACGCCGGCGAGGTCGGTCACCCAGATGTTGTGGCGCGGGATGCCGAGCTTGACCAGCAGGCCCAGGCAGGCGAGCGCGGCGGCGCCGGCGCCGGAGGTGACGAGTTTGACCTCGTCGATTTTCTTGCCGCTCACCTTCAGCGCGTTGAGCACGCCGGCGCCGACGACGATCGCAGTGCCATGCTGGTCGTCGTGGAAGACCGGGATCTTCATGCGCGAGCGCAGCGCCCGCTCGACGTAGAAGCAATCGGGCGCCTTGATGTCCTCGAGATTGATGCCGCCGAAGGTCGGCTCGAGCGCGGCGATGAGGTCGATCAGCTTGTCGAGGTTCTTCTCGGCGACCTCGATGTCGAACACATCGATGCCGGCGAACTTCTTGAAGAGCACGCCCTTGCCTTCCATCACCGGCTTGGCCGCCAGCGGGCCGATGTCGCCGAGACCGAGCACGGCGGTGCCGTTGGTGATGACCGCGACGAGGTTGCCGCGCGACGTGTAGCGAAAGGCGTTGGCCGGATCGGCGACGATCTCCTCGCACGCCGCGGCGACGCCGGGCGAGTAGGCGAGCGCGAGGTCGTGCTGGTTGACGAGCTGCTTGGTCGCCGCGATGGCGACCTTGCCGGGCGTCGGGAACTCGTGATAGTCGAGTGCGGCGCGGCGCAGTTCGGCGGCTTTTTGTTCGGAGGTGGACATGGTTGCCGGGGTCTTGGCCGAGAGTCGATCAGGCGTGCCGCTGCCAGGGCGAGCGGCCAGCCATCATTGCAGACTTGAGCCGGCCCGCGACCGGGATCTTTCCCCGGTAACCGGGCGCCGATAATCGACCGCGATCATGGCCACTCTCGGCGAATTCGAGCTCATCGAGCGCTTCTTCACGCGTACAGCGCGCCGCGTCACGCTCGGCATCGGCGACGATTGCGCGCTGCTTTCGCCGGCCCCGGGCATGACGTTGGCGGTCTCGTCCGACATGCTGATCGAGGGCCGTCACTTCCTGTCCACCGTCGCCCCCGACCGGCTCGGCCACAAAGCGCTGGCCGTCAATCTCAGCGATCTCGCCGCCTGCGGCGCCCGGCCGCTGGCCTTCACGTTGGCGCTGGCGATGCCGCGCGCCGAAGAAGACTTTCTCGCCGGCTTCGCGCACGGCCTGTTCGCGCTCGCCGATGCCCACGGGTGCGAGTTGATCGGCGGCGACACGACGCGTGGACCGCTGGCGATCTGCATCACGGTGTTCGGCGAGGTGCCGCCGGCGTTGGCCTTGCTGCGTTCGGGCGCCAGAAGCGGCGACGACGTCTATGTCAGCGGCAGCCTCGGCGACGCCCGCCTCGCGCTCGAGGCCTTTCGCGGCACGGTGGAGCTCGACGAGCACGCCTTCGCCACGGCGCGGCGGGCGATGGAGCTGCCCGAGCCGCGGGTCGCGCTCGGCGTCGGCTTGCGCGGCATCGCCACCAGCGCAATCGACGTCTCCGACGGCTTCGCCGGCGACCTCGGCCACATCCTCGCCCGCTCCGGTGTCGGTGCCGCCGTCGTCGTCGCCGACCTGCCGCGCGGTGCCGCCCTGCGCGAGCGGCCGGCGCCGCTGCAGCGCGAATGCGTGCTGGCCGGCGGCGACGACTACGAGCTGGTCTTCACGGCGCCGCCCGACCGCCGCGACAGCGTGCGCGCGACCGCTGCGGCCACGGGCGTCGCCGTGACGCGTGTCGGCCGCATCGAGACGGCGCCCGGCCTGCGCCTGGTCGACGGCGATGGCCGCGTCGACGGCGTCGCCCCGGCCTCGTTCGACCACTTCTGCGCCTGACATTGCCCGTGCACCCGCCATGAGCAGCGACGATCCCGCCCTTCACCGACCCTTGCAAGGCGTCGGCCGCAAGCCCGGCTGGCGCTTTCTGCTGTCGCATCCCGCCCACCTGCTGGCGCTCGGCTTCGGCAGCGGCCTGTCGCCGGTGGCGCCGGGCACGGCCGGCACGCTCTGGGCCTGGCTGCTGTTCGCGCTGTTCGCACCAGCGCTGACTGCGCCTGTCCAACTGGCCGTCATCGTCGCCGCGACGCTGGTCGGCTGGTGGGCCTGCACGGTGACGGCGCGCCATCTTGCCCAGGCCGACCCGTCTTCGATCGTGTGGGACGAAGTCGTCGCCTTCTGGGCGGTGCTCTGGCTGGTGACGCCGGCCACCTTCACGGCGCAAGCGATCGCCTTCGTGCTGTTCCGCTTTTTCGATGCTGCCAAGCCCGGCCCGGTGGCGTGGGCCGACCAGCTCTTCAAGACCCGGCGCGGCCAGCCGATCGGTTGGGCCCAGGGTTTCGGCATCCTGTTCGACGACTTCGTGGCCGCGCTCTGCGCCTTGCTCGTCATCGCCCTCTGGCGCTTCGTCGCGTGACCACGGCCGCGCTCGTCGAGCGGCTGGCCGTGGCACTGCGCGGCGCCGCGGCGACGATGGCGGTGGCCGAGTCCTGCAC
>JAYVNL010000054.1:0-6388 GCA_043758495.1 Rhizobacter sp. | reverse complement strand
GCCGCGGACGCTCCCGTAGTATCGACGCGCCCCTTCAGCCGATCGCTGCTCATGACCTCGACCTTCGTCCTCCACAACGCCCGTCTGTTCGACAGCGCCAGCGGCCGTCTTCGCGCTGGAGCCGCCGTGACGGTCGACGGCGATCGCATCAGTGCCGTCGGCGACGGCACGCCGCCCGCAGGCGTGCGCGCCTTCGATCTCGGCGGGCGCACGCTGCTCCCCGGACTGATCGACGCGCACGTCCACACGACCGCGACGATGCCGGATTTCTTCCGACTCTCGCTGCAGCCGCAGTCGCTGGTCGCGGCCCAGTCGAAGGACATCCTCGAAGCCATGCTGATGCGCGGCTTCACGACGGTGCGCGACGCGGGCGGAGCCGATTCGGGACTGGTGCAGGCCGTCGAGCGTGGCCACTTCATCGGCCCCCGCATGTTCATCGCCGGCCGGGCGATCACCCAGACGGGCGGCCATGGCGACGTGCGGCCGGCCCACTTCCAGGGTCGCTTCGGCATGGGCTGCATCTCCTGCGGCTCGGCTGGCCTGCTCGGCAGCATCGCCGACGGCGTCAGCGAAGTCCGGCGTGCGGTGCGCGAGGAGCTGCGCAATGGCGCGCACCAGATCAAGGTGATGGCCGGCGGCGGTGTTGCCTCGCCGAGCGATCCGCTCGACGGCACGCAGTATTCGATCGAGGAAATGACCGCGATCGTCGAGGAGGCGCGCGCGGCGCGCACCTATGTAATGGCCCATGCGTACACGCCGGAGTCGATCAGCCGGGCCATCCGCTGCGGCGTGCGGACGATCGAGCACGGCAACCTGCTGGATGAAGAGACCGCGGCGCTGATGGCCGAGCACGACGCCTTCCTGGTGCCCACACTGGCAACCTACGACGCGCTGCAGCGCAACGGCGGCAGGCTCGGCTGGAGCGACCAGATGATGGCCAAGCTGGAGCTGGTCCGCGGCCAGGGGCTGGAGGCGATCCGCCTGGCGCGCGCTGCAGGCGTGCGCATCGGTTACGGCACCGACCTGCTCGGCGAGATGCACGCCGACCAGTCGCTTGAGTTCACCTTGCGCGCACCGGTGATGCCGGCGGCCGAGATCCTGCGCAGTGCGACCTCGGTCAACGCCGAACTGCTCGGCAAGACCGGCCAGCTCGGCGTGATCGCGCCGGGCGCTCTGGCCGATCTCGTGGTCGTCGACGGCGATCCGCTGCAGGATCTGACGCTGCTGCAGGATCAGGGCCGGCACCTGTCGGTGATCATCAAGGCAGGTAAGATCTTTAAGGACACGTTGGGCCTTCGCGCAGCCTGATCGCCTCTTGCCTGTCCCCACCGGAGATCGAATGTCATCACCTCTCACCCGTCGCGACGCGATGCTCGCCGGCGCCAGCTTGCTGGCCGGAACGGCTTTGCCGCGAAGCGCCGTTGCCCAGGCCGCGGGGACGTTCCGGATCGGCTCGCTCTGCCCGGTCACGGGGGCCGGCAGCCCTTACGGCAGCGGCATGCAGAAGGCGATCGAAATCGCGGTCGCCGAAGTCAACGCCGCAGGCGGCGCCGGCGGCGTGAAGCTCGAGCTGTTTAGCGAAGACGGCCAGACCAAGCCGGACGCGGCGGTGCTGGCGGCAAAGAAGCTGATCGAGGTCAACAAGGTGCAAGCGATCCTCGGCACCTGGTCGTCGGGGGTCACGCTGGCGGTGATGCCGCTGACCGATGCGGCGAACATCATCCAGATGAACACCTCCGGCGCGCCGGCGATCTCGCAGCTCGACAAGAAGGATCTCGTCTGGCGCTTCCAGGCAACCAACGACCGTTTCGGCCAGGCCTTTGCAGTGATCGCCGAAAAGCGTGGCTTCAAACGCCCGGCGACGATGGCCTTCAACAACGCCTCGGGAATCGGCAACGCCGAAGGGTTCAAGAAGGCTTGGGAAAAGAAGGGGGGCAAGATCGTCGCCAGCGTCGTCTACGAGCCGAACCGGCCGAGCTACCGCACCGAGCTACAGCAGGTGCTGGCTGCCAAACCCGACGTCATCGTCACCGGGTCGTACCTGCCCGACTCCACCATCATCCTGCGCGAGTGGTATCAGTCGGGCCAGGACCTGAAGTGGATCATGCCCGGCTGGGCTGCCAACCCGGACCTGGTGAAGGCGCTCGGCAACGAGGTGGTCGAAGGGCTGATCTCGGTCGACAGCGTCTCCAACGAGAACGCCGTTTCCTACAAGCACTTCGACGCCGCCTTCAACGCCGCTACCGGCAAGGGCGCGGCGGCCAATGTCTACGCGTCGATGTGCTACGACATGGTGGTCTGCGTTGCGCTGGCCATGGAAGCGGCCGGGCCGAACGCCACGGTCGCGCAGATCAACGCCAAGATTCGCGAAGTCGCCAATCCCGAAGGCACCAAGGTCTACACGTTCGCAGAAGGCAAGAAGCTGCTGGCCGAAAAGAAGAAGGTCAACTACGAAGGTGCGTCGGGCCGTCTCGACTTCGATGCTTTCGGCGACGTGACGCCCGACTTTGGCGTCTACGTCATCGAGAAGGGCCAGCTGGTCCGTCGCGACGTCGTCTCGATCTGAGCTGAATCCGGCTCGGCATCTGCGATCGATGGTGCCGTCTCTTGGCGGGTCGCCGTCTTGGCGACCTTCGGATCACGGGTCGTCGCCATGACCGGGGTCGATTTCGTCAACCTGCTGATCAACGGCACCGTCGAGGGGTTGCTGATCGCGCTGCCCGCCCTGGCGCTGACGCTGGTGATGGGCATTTCGCGCTTTCCGAATGCCGCCACCGGCGACACCATGACGCTGGCGGCCTATGCGGGCATCGGCGCGCAGGCGGTCGGCGGTGGGTCGCTGGTGGCAGCTGTCATGGGCTCGATCGCCGCGGGCATCGCGGCCTCGGTCTTCTTCTACGTGTGGGTGTTTCGCGCGCTGCGCAGCCGCCCGCCGGTGGCCAGCCTGGTCGCTTCGATCGGCATCGCGTTCTTCGCCCGCTCGATGCTGACGCTGTTCGTGGGCCATGACCAGAAGACCTACTCGGTGCCGCTCGTGCGGGCCTGGAACTTCGACGGCATCCGCCTGCTGCCAACCGACCTCTACGTTGCCGGCGTCGCCTTGCTGGCGACGGCGCTGCTCTTCACTCTGCTGCACCTCACGCCGATCGGCCGGCAGATGCGCGCGATCGCCGACAACCCCGACCTGGCTCGCGCCTGCGGCATCCGCTCGGGCCGCGTGCTGATCGCGCTGTGGGCGGTCGTCGGCGTGCTCTGCGCGCTCGGCGGCACGATGTTCGGCATCAAAGCCGTCGTTAGCCCTGAGATGGGCTGGGAACTGCTGATCCCGGCCTTCGCGGCGATGATCCTCGGCGGCATCGGCAGCCCGGCCGGCGCGGTGATCGGCGGCGTGCTGCTCGGGGTCGCGTCGGAACTGTCGGTGCCCTTCGTCGGGCCGTCGTACAAGATCGCCATCGCTTTCGCGCTGCTCCTGCTCGTGCTGCTGGTGCGTCCGCGCGGGCTGCTGGGCAAGGCGTCCAGCGTGAGGTAAGGCATGGTCGCTTACCTCGCCGCCGTCGGCATCGTCGCGCTGATCTACATGCTGCTGACGATCGGCCTGAACCTTCAATACGGCTACACCGGCCTGATCAACTTCGGTGTCGTCGCCTTCTTCGGCATCGGCGCCTATGCGTCGGCACTGCTGACGCTGGCCGGCTGGCCGCTGCTGCCGGCTTTCCTTGTCGCGATCGGTGTCGCCGGCATCGCCGCGTACCCGATCGGCCTGCTTTCTCTGCGCTTGTCGGACGACTACCTGGCGGTCGTCACGCTCGGTTTTTCCGAAGTGGTGCGCCTGCTGATCCAGCAGGAGCAATGGCTGACCAAGGGCGTGCAGGGGCTGCCAGGGATCCCGCGCGTGTTCGGTTCACTGGGCGTGGGCGAGTACGCCGACCTGGCCACGCTCGGCGTGCTGGTCCTGTGCAACGGCGCGGCCGTCGCCGTCATGTTGCATCTGGTGCGGAGCCCCTACGGTCGCCTCATCCAGGCCATCCGCGACGACGAGGTCGCGGTCGAGGCGATCGGCAAGGATCCGCGGCGCTACAAGGTGCAGGTCTTCATGCTCGGGGCCGGGCTTGCCGGGCTGGCCGGCGCCTTCTACGCACACTTCATCACCTACCTGTCGCCCGAGCAGTTCCTGCCGCTCGTCACGTTCTACGTGTGGATCGCCATGATCATCGGCGGCACCGGCCGCACCAGCGGCGCCGTGGCCGGCAGCCTGATCTTGATGGTCTTCCTCGAAGGCTCGCGCTTCGCGCGCGACTGGATTCCGGGCGTCTCGGAAGTGCAGATGGCCAGTGTCAGGCTGGCCATCGTCGGGCTGGCGCTGATCCTCTTCACGCTGTACCGCCCGCAGGGCCTCATGGGGCGGCGCTCATGAGGACGCGCGGGCGGAGGGCACGCCCTTGACCGCGCCGTTGGTCTCGGCGAACGGCATCAGCAAGAGCTTCGACGGCTTCAAGGTTCTCGACGACGTCTCGTTCGTCGTGCAGCGGCGCGGCCTCACCGGCATCGTCGGTACCAACGGCGCCGGCAAGAGCACCTTGTTCGCGGTGGTCAGCGGCCAGCTCGGCGCCGACCAAGGCCAGGTCTGGTTCGACGGGGCCGACATCAGCGCCCTCTCGCCGGCACGCCGGGCCCGGCGCGGCCTCGGCCGGACCTTCCAGGTGCCACGCGAGTTCGCTCACCTGACGGTGCGCGAGAACTTTCTTGTCGCGGCGCAGCGCGACTACGGCGAGACGCTGCGCTCGGTCTTCATCGGCTGGGGCCGCGTCGCACGCGAAGAGCGCACGATCGGCGAACGCGCCGACCGCTGGATCGAGTTTCTGAACTTGCGCGCGGTGGCCGACACCGCGGCCGGCAATTTGTCGGGCGGACAGAAGAAGCTGCTCGAGCTCGGCCGCATGCTCATGCTCGAGCCGCAATGCATCCTGCTCGACGAACCATTCGCCGGCGTCAACCCTGTGCTCGTGAACGAGATATCGACGCGCATCCGCGAGCTCAACGAGCGCCACGGCATCGCGTTCGTGATCATCGAACACCACCTCGAGGCGCTGAAGGCGCTGGCGCGCCACCTGTACGTGATGGACCAGGGCCGGGTCATCGCCGAGGGCGAGCCGGCCGCCGTGCTGGCGCAGCCGCGCGTGCTCGAAGCCTACATGGGCGGCGTGATCTGATGGCCGCCGCCAGCGCAACCCCGCATGCGGCCGCGCCCGCCCACACGCTCCTCGAGATCGCCGACGTGCGCGGCGGCTATGGCGCTACCGACATCCTGCACGGCGTGAGCCTCGCGGTCGGCGAGCGCGAGATCGTGACGATCGCCGGCACCAACGGCGCCGGCAAGTCGACGCTGGCCAAGGCGGTCGTCGGCCTGCTGCCGCGCGTGGCCGGGCGCATCGATTTCGGCGGCCGTGATCTCACCGGGCTCGCGGTCGAGGACCGCATCGCGGCCGGCCTGGCCTACGTGCCGCAGGTCGCCAACGTCTTCGCGTCCCTGACCGTGCTCGAGAACCTGAAGGTCGTGCCCGGCGTCACCGACGCCGCGGCGCGCATCGCACGCCAGCTCGATGCCTTCCCGGCCCTGAAGCCGCGGCTGCGGCAGCGCGCCGGCACGCTCTCGGGCGGCGAGCGCCAGATGCTCGCCTTCGCGCGCGCCCTGCTGACGGGGCCGAAGCTGATCGTGCTCGACGAGCCGACCGCGGCCCTCGCGCCCACACTCGTGCAGCAGGTCTTCGAACTGGTCGTCCAGTTGCCGTCCCAGGAGGTCGCGGTGCTGATGGTTGAGCAGCGCGCCCGTCAGGCGCTGGCCATCAGCCACCGGGGTTGCATCCTCGACCAGGGGCGCGTGGTCCTCGCCGGCCCGGCCGACAGCCTGCTGGCCGACGATCGCATGGCGCGGCTGTACCTCGGATCGGGCCACTGAGCGGTTGTCGACGGACCGCGGTCGGCCGCATCATGCGACGCTGGCGAGGCGGTCGAAAGCAGACGGTGACGAGCGCCGGCTCATGGCCGAGTTCGGACTTACAGCGTGCTCGGAGTCTCGAGAGGGTCGCCCGCGACCCAGCGACTGACAACGTCCTTCATCAGTCCCAATGCGGAGGGCTGCTTTCGGCCAGGAGCGGGCGCTCGCCACGGGCAGCTTTCTGGCACTTCAGTGGGTGTGCTTGATGGCCGGTGTGGGCGTATCGCCGGGCTTGGTCAAGGCGCCGGCCCGCTCCCGGATTCTGGCGCCTGAATTTGTCCGCCGCGGATGGCCTCACCACTTCGGCGGCAGCTTCTTGAGCAACACGATGCGCTCGCGCGAGACCTCGATGTACCCGCCCTTGGCCAGGTCGGTCAGCAGCCGGTTGACCAT
>JAYVNL010000053.1:0-6399 GCA_043758495.1 Rhizobacter sp. | reverse complement strand
ACGCGCAGAGCCTGATCGACGCCTTCTCGGCCAAGGAAATGGCCCCGCACATCGCCATCTCGGTGGACATGCTGGACACCGGCATCGACGTGCCCGAGGTGGTGAACCTGGTGTTCTTCAAGATCGTCCGCTCGCGCACCAAGTTCTGGCAGATGTTGGGGCGTGGCACCCGGCTGTGCCCCGATCTCTTCGGGCCAGGCGACCACAAGAAATTCTTCTACATGTTCGACTATTGCCAGAACCTGGAATTCTTCAACCAGAACCCGGACACCACTGACGGCCCGTCGAGCGAGTCATTGGGCACCCGGCTGTTCAATGCGCGGGTGAGCCTGATCGACGAACTAGACCGCGAGATCGTGGATGGCCATTTGGGCGCGGAACCACTGGCGACGTACGGCGCGCAGCCCAACAGCCAGCAGTTGCGCGACAGCACGGCCGCGCACCTTCACCAGGTGGTGGCGGCGATGAACACCGAGAACTTCGTGGTGCGGACGCAGCGCCGGTCTGTCGAGAAATTCGCTAGATCCGAGGCCTGGACGACGTTGACTGGCGACGATCAGATCGAACTGCGGGCCAACATCGCCAACCTGCCCACTGAGTTTGTGGACAACGATGAGGAGGCGAAGCGCTTCGACCTGCTGGTGCTGCGCACCCAGCTGAACACCCTGCAGGCCGGACGTGGGTTTGCCGCGTTGCGCGATCAGATCCGAGAAATTGCCAGCGCGCTGGAAGAGCAGGAGGCCGTGCCTGCTATCAAGGCCGAGATTCTGCTAATCCAGGCCATAGCAGGCGAAGAGTGGTGGACCGACGTGACGCTCGGTATGCTGGAGAACGCTCGCCGGCGGCTGCGGGCGCTGGTCAAGCTGATCGAGAAGTCGAAGAAGAAGGTGGTCTACACGGACTTCGCCGACGAGTTGGGCACCGATACCACCATCGACATGCCTGAGATCGCCACCGGCCTGAACATGGCAAAGTTTAAGGACAAGGCGCGCCAATTTCTGAAGACCCACGAAGACCATGTGGCCTTGCAGCGGCTGCGGCGCGGTCAGGCGTTGACCCCCACCGACTTGCACGAACTGGAGCGCATGCTGGTCGAAGCGGGCGGCACGCCAGAACTTATTCAAAAGGCCGCCGAGGACACGCTGGGGCTGGGAATCTTCATCCGCTCATTGGTCGGCATGGAACGCGAGGCGGTGGCGGAGGCCTTCAGCGAAGTGATCGCTGGCACGAAGGCCACGCCGGACCAGATCGAGTTCATCGAACTGATCGTTGCAGAGTTGACTGCCACCGGCGTGATGGCGGCGGGGCGGCTGTACGAGTCACCCTTTCTCGATGTTAGTCCACAGGGGCCGGAGGGGCTGTTCCCGGTGGCCAAGGTCGAGCGAATGGTGCAGGTTATCGAGGAGATCGGACGGAGGGCCGGTGAGGTGACCGTGGCCCCGCGAGGTAGTGTCGCTCCGTAAGCGCTGTGCCGTCTGAAATTCTTGATGTTCAAATCCCGAAACGCTAAGAGTAAGGAGCGGTCGATGCGCGCCGGAAGGCGTGGCTGGCCGAGCGGGGCAGGGAGGTCGAGGGTCTTTAGGGCGACACGGCTTAAACTTCACCCCAAGCTTGGGTGGCGCGCTGGCTATTTATGGTGACGGCGACAAGCCAAGATGGGGTGGAGTGAACTTCAGCATTTACACGCCGGATCGGCAACGCTTGCGCGGCTTGGGGCCACAGGAGGCCACCACCCTCTTTCGGACTCTCCTGTTCGCGGAGGCCGGGCGCATGCGCCTGCGCAACATCCGCATTAGCGTCGATGAAACGAACACTGCTGACGGCGGAATCGATGCGTTCGCAGAGCAGGTCGACGCAGGAGGCGCCGAGGCTGGTAGCTTCCACTTCCAGTTGAAGGCCGGAACATCGTTCAAGCCTTGGCGGGAGGGCGACCTTAAGAGAGAGCTCTTCGGATCCACCAAGGCGACTGCGAAGAAGTCCCGGCTGGGCGCGGCCGTGAGGTCTGGCCTAGATCAAGACGGCACCTATATCGTCGTTTGTTTCGCCCATGACATGCAGCCGCAGAAGGCCGCGGAGGCGGCGGTGCTCGTTCGCAGGCTGTTGAAGTCGTGCGGATATCCGGGAGCACGCGTCGAGGTCTGGGGAACCGGTGAGCTCGCGGACATGCTGGAGCGCTATCCGTCGCTGTGCATGGACCTCAATGGCCGGAGCTTCGACGGAGCATTGCAAACCATCGACTCGTGGGCGTTGAACGCTGAGATGCGCACGCGCTTCATCCTCGGGCCGAAGCAGAAGGATGTCGTCGAACGCATCGGGGCGCTGATGAAGGGTGAATTGACACAGCATGTGAGGCTGCTGGGGGAGCCTGGCTTGGGCAAGACGCGCATCGCCCTCGAGGCACTGCGAGCGGAGCCGACACTCGCTGCGGCGGCCGTCTACGCTCCTCAGGCATCGGACTTCCAAGGTAGCCGGCTGTTCAACGAGCTGCTCAGGTCAGACCGCGCCTACCAGGTCGTCCTGGTGATCGACGAATGCGACGAGGCTGATCGCGCGTCGATCTACGGCCGGCTCAAGGGCCGCGCGGGCATCAAGTTGGTCACGATCGACCATGGTCCCGAGACCAGCTCCGATCAGCGGATGGAGGTCCTCCTAATGCCGGTGCTCCGCGACGAGGACGTTCAGCAGATATTGGAGGGCTATGTCGGCGAGTCCGGCCATTTGCACCATTGGGTTCCATGGTGCGAGGGCTCCGCCAGGGTCGCTCACGCCCTTGGTGAGAACCTGGCTCAAAACCCCGAAGACCTTCTAAGGTCTCCGGCCACGGTCGACATTTGGAAGCGTTTCATCGAAGGCTATCAGGAGAGCAGGGACGCCGACCAGACGCGGACGGTTCTTGAACACATCTCGCTGTTTCGGAAGTTCGGCTTCCGACCGCCAGTGGCGGAGGAGGGGAAGTTCATCGCGGCTCTTGCACAGCGCGCGGACCCGTCGATCACCCTCGCTCGGTTCAACCGCATCGTCGAGAGGCTCGTCAGAAAACGGATCTTGCAAGGCGGCCACACCTTGCGGATCGTCCCGAAAGCGCTTCACATCTACCTCTGGCGCGAGTGGTGGAACAACCAAGGCCAAGCCGAAGATCTCGCGGCTCTGCTCGACGAGATTCCAGGCACGCTGAAACGCTGGTTTTCGGAGATGCTTATTTACGCTAACGGCGTCGAGCCGGCGAGGCAAGCGATTCGCCGTGCGCTTGAGAACGGCGCCCTAAAGTCGCTCGACCTCATCTCCTCCCAGTCCGGCGCAGCGTTCATCAGCGTCTTGGCGGAGGCCGACCCCGAAACCGCAACGCGCGCTCTGAATGCCGCCCTGGGGCAACTCTCGATTAAGGAGCTCGAAGGCCTCGACGATGCCCGGCACTTGTTGGCCATGGCGCTGTGCAAGCTTGCGGTCCATCGTAAGCACTTTGCCCGCGCTTCGCGGATTCTCGCCCGGCTCACGCACGGCGACGACTCCTCTTACTCGAACAACTCGCGGGGCTCATTTTGCGGGCTGTTCCAGCTCAACCAAGGCCCCACGCAGGCGCCGCCGCAAGAGCGCATTGAAGTGCTCCGCGAGCTGTTTGCCGGCTCCACGCACGATCGGCGGCTCGCGCTTGACGCAGCAAAGAATCTTCTTAACTCTGGCACCCACATGCGGGTAGTGGGCGTCGAGCACCAGGGGCTCGCTCCCGTCTTGTCATTCTGGAGGCCCAAGCTGATGGGCGAGTTCTTCGCCGCATGGCGCGACGGACTTACGTTGTTGGAGCAACAGGTGCACGTGAAAGACGCCGAGTGGCAGAACGCCCTCTCAGGTGCGATCCTCGAAGCCGCGGCAGGCATGCTCCAGTTTCCTGACTTGGAGGACTTCGCGCTCGGAGCCTTGCGGCGCCAACTGGATTTCCCTGGCGCCGACCTCAACGAGCTCGCCAAGCTGTTGGTCGCTCGCGTGAAGCACAACTACCAGGGCTTGCCGCAGCCGACGCTGCGGAAGCTCGGCGCGATCCTGGGCCAACTCGGAACGGGTTCCTTCCAACGTCGATTCGAGCGATTCGTCTGCTACGAAACATACGACGAGGACCACCGCCGTCGGAAAAGTGGCAACCTTGTGGACGATCCGGAGCCGGGCAAAAAGGTTGCCGAGCTGGCTCGCGAGTTCATGGGCCTAATCGAGCAGTCGCCAGCCGACGTGAAGCATGTGATGTGCGCAGAAGGCCATCGGATCCGGCAGTTTGGCGTCGAAGTGGCCAAGATGGCATCCGAGCCGCATGATTGGCTTCTGGGAATGACGGGGGTCGCGGCGGAGCCCGCGACCAACTTTGGGTTCACCTCCGGCTACATGGAGCGACTCTTTGAAACTGACCGCGCGCGGTGGGAGGCTATGGCTTTGACGCTGTTGGACGGCGAACCTGCGCAGTGGCGGGTGAAGGCGAGCATGTTCTCCGGCGTTTCCCCCAAGGTGGCCACTCGCGTGCTGGAGCTTATGCGCGTGGGGGGAGTGCAACCGGACCTGCTCCGGGCGTGGGCTTGGTCGCTGTGCGAAGACGCCCTGACCGAAGCGGAGTTCGCTTTCATTGTCAAAGCTCTTCTTGCCGCACCGGAGCGCGCGGCTTTGGCTGCTCTTGAGCTGGTCCACGTCTGGCGAGACGTCCGCAAGCGTCTGCTGGGCGACGACGTGGTGTGGAGCGTGTTGTCGGACCCGCGCCTGCTCGGCGCGCGATCGGATCACCAGGCTGGCTCTCATTGGCAGCAGCTAACCACCGGCTATTTGCGGCGCAATCCCAAGAAAGACATGGCAGTCTTAGACGCCGTCCTCGCGCTGGCACGGGACTCCCGCGTCAACACGATGTCCCCAATGTTCGAGACCGCCGCGAATCTTGCCTTCGCCTCTCCGACCCGCGCCTGGCCCGTGTTGACGAAGCACCTAGCGGACAAGGCCCGCGCCTCCAACCTCACCTACTGGCTCGGCGACGGCCGGACAGACAAAGGGGCGGCGCCAATCGACGCCTTCATGCCTGCAGACGTGCTCGACTGGATTGCTGCCGACGTTGAAAGAAGGGCCCCGCTCATGGTCGACGTCTTGCCTAGAACCTTGGATGCAAAGAGCGGGGAACTCACCCGGGGGTTCCTCGAGCGCTTCGGCGCGGATGCGGACCTGCGCGTCGACGTAACCGGAAGGTTCTGGACCGGTTCGAGCACCGGGCCGCGCTCCCTCACCTATGCGGGCAAGCGAGACGCAGCTCGCAAGTGGCTCGCCGCCACGAACTCGAAGAACGTGAGGCTATGGGCTGAGGAGTTCATCGAGCAAATGACGGCCTACGCCGACGAGGCCCGCATACAGGAGGAACGCGAGTTCTGATCAACGCGCCCGCTCGCCCGTCTCTTCAGAGGGGCGGCGTGCCTCACGAGCGGCAACCAGTGGGTTCGTTGGCAGCTGCAGCGCGCATCTACCGGGCGCGGTGCGACAGCGTCAACTTGGGATTCCATTTGCGTTTCACCTTGCAGAATGGCGATGCATGAGATGCATGGGCCTCCGCCCATGCGGTGCGAGTGGCCGCGCGCAGCGAGGTTCAACAATTTCAGGGGCGCAAGACCGGACTTGACCGAGTAGTCGAACTGCTGGCCGGCAAGCTGGCAAGCTGGCCGCCTGAGAGCGTGTTACGAGCATAGCGAGTCCTTCCCTTTGGTTCTTCGAGCGATTACGAACCACTCCGCTGCCATCACTGAGTTCCCATGCTGGTCAGCTCGCGCAGCTTCTGCCGGTGGCCACCGCGCCAGGCGTTCCTGGCCACTGCCGCTTTCCCCTCCTTAGTCTTGGGTCCGGTCGACCGCTCCCACGGCCGCCAGGTCCTGATGGCCTCTGCCTGGCTTTGCCGCCGCTCCGGGTGTCCATCCATTCATTGCGTAGGTCTCGTCAGTCGGTAAGGGAGTAGAGGAGGCGCCAACCTGAACGACAAGGGGCTACGCGCGTTCAACTCGTCTTGCCCAGCCCAACACTGGTCGGTGAGCTAGGCGGCTTCACTGTCTCCCGGTCGATGCGAGTTCCGTCTCGGAACCCAACGCTCTCCATGAACCAAGCAGGGAAAATTGTCTTCGCCTCGACCAGCGCCCGATGGCTGGGATCGCGCAGATCGATTGGCATGACGACGTCGTAAGTCAGCGTCTTCTTGGCGAGGACGCGCGGCTCGATGCGGAGGGTGTAGGTCCCTATCTCCGCGCCAAAAGCGTCCCTGACTGTCACGTAGCCAGCGGCGCCGATGACATCCTTGTCAGTCAAATTGGTGAGCTGCAGTCGCAATTTCCACTGACGACCAACAAAGGTGCCGAAGTTATTCGTCAACGGCTCAATGTAATGTTCCAAGGCAAG
>JAYVNL010000052.1:0-6433 GCA_043758495.1 Rhizobacter sp. | reverse complement strand
TCATCGCGGCATCGGTGTTGCTGTCGATGGCGGCGCGCTCGGCAGCGGGGTTTTCGACGATGCCGGGGTTGGTCGTCGAGCAAGCGGCCATGGCGGCGGCGAGGGCGATGATGATCAGGCTTTTCTGGAACATGGGAACCTCTTTGGGCTGAAAGCCGAAAGGATGGGTGCCGGCGAGCCCGACGGGTGTCGGACCGCGCCGCGCCTGCCCGACGGAACGGGCCTATACAGCGACGTCGCTGACAGGTCAGCTGCGACCGATCAGATGCTCTCCGTATTGCTCGCGCAGCCGGTTCTTCAGCATCTTGCCAGTGGCACCCAGCGGGATGGCCTCGACAAAGACGACGTCGTCGGGAGTCCACCACTTGGCGATGCGGCCTTCGAAGAACGCGAGCAGCTCGCCGCGCGTGACCTCGGCGGCTGGCTTCTTGACCACGATGAGCAGCGGCCGCTCGTCCCACTTCGCATGGCGCGCCGCGATGCAGGCCGCCATCGCCACCGCCGGGTGCGCCATGGCGATGTTCTCGAGGTCGATCGAGCCGATCCATTCGCCGCCCGACTTGATGACGTCTTTCGAGCGGTCGGTGATCTGCATGAAGCCGTCGCTGCCGATGAGCGCCACGTCGCCGGTCGGAAACCAGCGCTGGCCATTCGCGTCGGCCACCAGCGGGTCGCCGCCTTCGCCCTTGAAGTACTGCGAAACGATCCACGGCCCGCGCACCAGCAGCTCGCCCGAGACCGTGCCTCCCCAGGGCAACTCCGCACCTTCCGCATCGACGATCTTCATGTCGACGCCGTAGACCGCGCGGCCCTGCTTGGCCTGCAACGCGAACCGCTCGGCGGCGCCGAGGCCGACCTGCGATCCCTTCAGCACGGCGACGGTGCCGACCGGGCTCATCTCGGTCATGCCCCAGGCGTGCAGGACCTGCACGTCGAAGCCTTCCTGGAACGTCTTCATCATGGCCGGCGGGCAGGCCGAGCCGCCGATGATGGTGCGCCGCATGGTCGAGAACCTGAGGTCGTTCGCCTGCACGTAGCCGAGCAGACCCTGCCAGACGGTGGGCACGCCGGCCGAGAGCGTGACCTTCTCGGTCTCGAACAGTTCGTAGAGCGACTTGCCGTCGAGCCCGGGGCCTGGAAAGACCAGCTTCGACCCGGTCATGCAGGCTGCGTACGGCAGCCCCCAGGCGTTGACGTGGAACATCGGCACGACGGGCAGGATCACGTCCAGGGCCCTGCAGTTGAGCGCGTCGGGCATGGCGATGGCGAAGGTGTGCAGCATCGTCGAGCGGTGGCTGTAGAGCACGCCTTTCGGATTGCCGGTGGTGCCCGAGGTGTAGCAGAGCGACGAGGCGCGGTTCTCGTCGAACTCGGGCCAGGTGTAGCGATCGTCGTGGCCGTCGATCAGATCCTCGTAGCAGAGCAGGCCGGGGATATTGCTCGCCGCCGGCATGTGCGCCCGGTCGGTCATCGCGACGAAGTGCTTGATCGTCTTCACGCGCGGCGCGATGGCTTCGACCAGTGGCAGGAAGGTGAGATCGAAGCACAGGACCTGGTCTTCGGCGTGGTCGGCGATGTAGACGACCTGGTCAGGATGCAGGCGCGGGTTGAGCGTGTGCAGCACGGCGCCGGATCCTGACACCGCGTAGTAGAGCTCGAGGTGGCGGTGGCCGTTCCAGGCCAGCGTCGCGATGCGCTCGCCGCTACCGACGTCGAGGCCGGCCAGCGCCCTGGCCATCCGCCGCGAGCGCGCTGCGAGCTCGCGATAGGTCGTGCGGTGGATGTCGCCCTCGACCCGCCGCGACACCACCTCCTGCTCGCCGTGGTGGCGCTCGGCGTGCACCAGCAGCGAGGAAATCAGCAGCGGCAGCTGCATCATCGAACCGTTCATCTCGTCTTTCCTGGAATCCGGCGTCGATGATGGCATTTCGGGGTTCCGGTGTCGCCGGGGAACATCCCCGAGACGGCCCGGGTTCAGTCGAGCGCCAGCTGCCAGGTTTCGCCCACCAGCGACTTGCCGAAGCTCCGGTGCGGCTCGCTGCCGATGAGCGCGTAGCCGGCCTTCGTGTAGATGGTGCGGGCGGCGACCAGGATGCTGTTGGTCCAGAGCACGATCCGCCGGTAGCCCCTGGCGCGGGCGAAGCGCTCGCACTCGTCGACGAGGCGGGCACCGATGCCGGCGCCGCGGGCCGACGGCTCGACCAGCAGCATGCGCAGCTGCGCCGTATCGTCGATGGGCTCGCCGCTGGCGTCGTCGCGGGCCTGGACGAGAAAGACGCAGCCGGCGTTGGCGCCGTCGCGCTCGACGATCCAGCAGGCTTCACGGCTGGCGTCGAAGCGGTCGATGAAGTCGGCGGCGATGCGGGCGACGAGCGCCTCGAAGCGCCAGCCCCAGCCGTACTCGGCGGCGTAGAGCGCGCCGTGGCGGCCGACGACCCAGCCGATGTCGCCGCCTCGCGGCGCTCGCAGCAGCCAGGGCACACGCTCTTCGGCGCGCTCGCCGAGGAGCAACTCGATGCGCATCATCGCCTGCAGCAGCTCGCGCTGTCGATCGTCGGCGAGCGTGGCCAGCAGGCCGCGGACTTCGGTCTCGGCGTTGCGGTCGAGCGGCTGGAACGCGCGCTTGCCGGCGGCAGTGATCGAGAGGTGGAGATGACGGCCGTCGGCCGGCGAGCGCTCGGCGCGGATCAGCTTCTTGTCCTTGAAGCCGCGCAGCAGCCGGCTCAGGTAGCCGGCGTCGAGATCGAGGTCGCGGGCCAGCTCGGTGGCCGTCGTCGGGCCGCGATGGGCGAACTCCCAGAGCAGTCGCGACTCGGTCAGCGACCAGGGGCTGCTGGCCAGGTTCTCGTGGAGCGCACCGATGCGCCGCGTGTAGAAGCGGTTGAAGCGGCGGACCGCCTCGCTGCGGGCAGCGGGGGCAGCGAGGTTGGGGCCTGCAGTCATGGTGGGCGCGGAGAGAGCGAGCATTGAGTTTCGGCCAGATATTTGCCTAAAGCAATCGATTGATTGCTGTAGGCATGCAGTTGGCGCAGATCCGGACGACCCTTGGCTTGCAGCTAACACTGGATAAACGTACAGTTATATGCCCATGGATGCCGTGTCCCCTTCCGCTGTCGATATGCCGCGCCCGGCCCCGGTGCAGGCCGACCGACCGATCGATCGGGAGGAGGTGCTTCGCTCCCCGCACACCCTGCACCCCGCCCTCTGGCTCGGTCACCAGCTCGGCCGCAGCGGCGCCCAGACCGTCGCGACCGGCTTTGCCGTGCTCGATGCCGAGCTGCCCGGCGGCGGCTGGCCGCGCCGCGTCCTCAGCGAGCTGCTGCTGCCGCATCCGGGCATCGGCGAGATCCGCCTGCTGGCACCGTCGCTGGTGGCGGCACAGCGCGCCGGCCGCCTGGTGATGGTCTTCGATCCGCCGGCGGCGCTGTCGGCGGCCGCACTCACCCAGCTCGGCTTCGACGTCGCCGAGATGCTTGTCATCCACACCCGCGCCCGCGCGACGAATGCCCCCATGCCCGCTTCGCTCGCTGCCTCCCGGGGGGGCGCGTCGGCGCCTGGGGCGGCCCGGCGCCCGGACGTGCCGGGCAGCGACAGCCTGTGGGCGCTCGAGCAGGCGCTGAAGAGCGGCCACGTCGGCGCCATCATCGCCTGGCTGCCGCCGCGGCTGCGCGCCGAGCGGCTGCGCCGCCTGCAGCTCGCCGCCCACAGCCACGACGGCGCTGCCTTCGTGATGCGCGAGGCTGCCGTCGCAGGCCGGCCGACGGCATCGCCGCTGCGGCTGGCCCTGCAGGCGGGCGGTGCCGACAAGCTCGACGTGCGGGTGCTGAAGCGGCGCGGGCCGCCGCTGGAAAGACCGCTCCGGATCGAGCTGCCGCCGGTCCTTTCCGGTGCGGCGCGGCGCAGGTCAGAGAGCGCCTCGCCGCCGAGATCGACGCTGCCGGCAGCGACCTTCGTCAGCTTCGCCTGAGGCTGCGGCCCTGCGACTTCACGAGCGGATTCCTGTGAACGATCTCACTCGACAGGGTCGAGAGCCAGCTCTCCTGCGAGGGCGGCCAGGCGCTTGTCGCGCGTCCATAAACGAGCGTCTCCGGCCAGCGCTTCGGGCCGGCTGCGGCGGGCCGGCGGCGCGGCGGAGCGGTGGCGGAGGGGTCGCTGCCGCCCAAGCGCGCGAGGCGGCGCGCCGCCTCGCGTTCGATGAGCGCCTTCAGGCTTTCGCGCAGCACCGCGCTGCGCCCGGTTACCCCGATCGCCTGGCTGGCGGATTCGAGCAGATCGTCGTCGAGGGTGACGGTGGTTCGCATGGTCGGGTCTCCGATCAGGCTTGCAACGACATCAGAAACGGCATCGATCGATGCCGTCATTGATGCAGGCGAAAGTTTGAACGTCATTGATCCGCAGCTTCATTCCTTCGTTTCGCCATGCTCTGGATCGCCCTCCACCTACCGTCGCTGTCGCTCGAATCGTTCGCGGCGACGCTTCCTCTCGCGGCCGATGCCGATGCCGATGCCGATGCGGATGCCGACGAGCCGCCGATCGCGCTCGTCGACGGTCACCGCATCGCCGCCGCCAATGCCGCGGCGCTGGCGCTCGGCGTCAGGACCGGCCTGAAGCGGGCGACGGCGCTGGCGCTGGCGCCACGCATCACGCTCGGCCAGGCCGACGCCGGTCGCGACGCCCGCGCCCTGCTGCCGGTCGCGCACGCGGCGCTCGCGTTCACGCCGAGCGTGTGCCTGCAGCCGCCCTGCGACAGCGGGGCCGGCAATACCGTGCTCCTCGAAGTGCAGGCCAGCCTGCGCTACTTCGGCGGCATCGAACCGCTGCTGCAGCGCCTGCATCACGCGGTGCGGCCGCTCGGCCACGCCGTGCGCTGCGCGACCGCGTCGACGCCGCAGGGCGCCGCCGTGCTCGCCCGCGTCGAATCGCCGCCGCATTGCCAGGATCTGGCCGCCACCCGGCAGGCGCTGCAGGCGGCGCCGGTCTGGCTGCTCGGCCCCGGCAAGGAGCACTGGGACGCGCTTCAGGGCATGGGCCTGCGCACCATCGGCGACTTGCTCGTCCTGCCACGCTCCGGCCTGGCACGCCGTTTCGGCGAGTCGTTGCTGGCCGAGATCGATGCCGCGCTCGGTCGCCATCCCGATCCACGCGAGCCGATCGTGCTGGCTCCGATGTTCGAGAGCCGCCTCGAGCTGTTCGCCCGCGCCGACAGCAGCGAGCAGGTGCTCTACGGCGCGTCGGTGCTGCTCGAGCGGCTGGTCGCCTGGCTGGCCGCCAAGCATGCCTTCGTGCGCCGCTTCCGGTTGATGATGCGTCACGAGGGCCGCTGGCAGGACAGCGACCGCACGCCGCAGGCCACGGCGCTCGAGATCGCGCTCGCCGAGCCGTCGCGCGACAGCGGCCACCTGCTGGTGCTGCTGCGCGAGCGCCTGGCGCAGGTGCAGTTGCCGGCGCCCACGCTCGAGCTCGCCCTGCAGGCCGAAGACATCGTCAGGCGGGCCGCGCCCAACAGCGAGCTGTTCCCGACCCCGCAGAACGAGAACGAGGGCCTGACGCGCCTCATCGAGCGCCTGCAGGCCCGCCTCGGCGCCGACCAGGTGCAGCGGCTCGACGCTGTCGAAGACCACCGCCCGGAGCGGGCGAGCCGCGTCCGCACCGCCGATGCGGCAGGCCGGCCTTCGCGCGCGGCCCGGCGCGGCGTGAAGGGTGTGGCTTCAGAAGGTGGCCGGCCAGCCGTCGCTCTCGATGCGCCGGCACGACCGGTCTGGCTGCAGCCCCGGCCCGAGCCTTTGCGCGAAGAGCGCCTGCGGCCGCTGCTCGACGGCCGCGAGCTGCGCCTCCTGTGCGGCCCCGAGCGCATCGAAGCCGGCTGGTGGGACGACGAGCTCGCCGAGCGCGACTACTTCATTGCCGAAGCGGGCGACGGCGCCCTGGTCTGGATCTATCGAGCCCGCTTGCCGCTGTCATCCACCGAGGTGGGTGAGGGTGGCTGGTTCCTGCACGGGCGGTTCGGCTAGCGACGCTCTTCGCCGATCAAGGTGAAGCCGCGGCGGCGCAAGGAATCGCTGAGCCAGCGGTTGCCGTTGACGCCGCAGAACAGCATGTAGACGGCGTAGACGCCGAGCAGCACGAGGGCCAGCGCGGCGGTCCGCGAGGTCGGTGTCGGGGCGCCGGCGAAATACGACTCGCTGGCGTAGAAGAGGCCGCCGGCCGCGGCCACGAGCCAGAGCCTGCGCACGATCGCCGCCATCGAGCCGACGAAGAACGCCTGCCACGAGAACCCCATCTTCACCCGCACGATGTCGCCGGTGGGCGACTTGTAGACCTTGTACTTGCTCACTGTGGCCAGCCTCCGCCATGCATACCCAGGCTGTTTCGGCAGATCGCGGGTCGAACCTGAGCCGGCAAGCGTTTCGCGGCCGTGACGCCGGTAACCGCG
>JAYVNL010000051.1:0-6436 GCA_043758495.1 Rhizobacter sp. | reverse complement strand
TCGGCTTCATGCGCGAGAGGGCGTCGAGCTTGACGATGCCGCGTGTCGAGTCGAGCAGGCGCAGGTGCAGCGAGAGCACGTCGGCGGTCTCGAAGAAGGACTCGCAGCTCGTCGCGGCCGTGTAGCCATCGGCCTCGGCGCGGGCGCGCCCCGACTCGCTGCCCCAGACCATGATCTTCATGCCGAAGGCGCGTCCGTAGCCGGCCACGAGCTGGCCGATCTTGCCGTAGCCCCAGATGCCGAGCGTGCGCCCGCGAAGCACCAGGCCGAGGCCGAAGTTCGGCGGCATCGACGCCGACTTCAGGCCCGACTGCTGCCAGGCACCGTGCTTGAGGTTGCCGAAGTATTGCGGCAGCCGCCGCATCGCGGCCATGATGAGAGCCCATGTCAGCTCGGCCGGCGCCACCGGCGAGCCGACGCCTTCGGCGACGGCGATGCCGAGCCGGGTGCAGGTCTCGACATCGATGTGCGCTCCGACCTTGCCGGTCTGCGAGATCAGTTTCAGCTTGGTGAGCTTCTCGAGCAGCTGCTTCGGGAAGTGGGTACGTTCGCGGATCAGCACCAGCACTTCGGCATCGCGCAATCGGACCGAAAGCTGACCGATGCCCTTGACCGTGTTGGTGAAGACCTTGGCGTTGAGGGGCTCGAGGATGCTGGCGCACTTGAGCTTGCGCACGGCATCCTGGTAGTCGTCGAGGATGATGATGTTCACGGGCCTGGACATTGTGCACGCGACATTGCCGAAGGCCGGCACGCCGACTTATCGGCGGCGCGATCGGCGCCGACGCTCTCGCATGCACGAGACATGAGCTTCGCGTGAAACGTGCAGATGCTGGCCACGTGGCGTGAACCGGCCTTCGCGCATGAAGCCGGATCCAGGTCGGCAAGAACTCGTCCTCGCCTACCGGGTGCGCCGAAGCGGTGCCGCGCTCGCTGCCATGGTCAGCATTCCGGCGAGCGTCATGGTCCAGCGGCGGGTGCGCCGCAGGTACCTCGCGGCGACTGCAGGCGACCCCTCGGCGGCATCTCCGGTTGCGTATGTCATGGCTCGGGGGCCCTGACGGCGAATCGATCCTCGGCGATGCGCTCCCCTGCCGTGAGCCGCCGGAGCGGCGCCTAAGATATCGACTTCAAGACGAAGGAGACCTTCATGTCGATGACGATGCATTCCGCAAGCGTTCCGGTGTTTGTTCGAATGTTCGCGAACGCGACCCACTGGCTCGACAAGGCCGAGGCGCACGCGCGCGCGAAGAAGTTCGAGCCCGAGATTCTGCTGGCGGCGCGACTGGCCCCGGACATGCTGCCGCTCGCCAAGCAGATCCAGATCGCCTGCGACGCGGCCAAGTTCTGCGTCGCCCGCCTGGCTGGCGTCGACGGCCCCAAGTTCGAGGACAACGAGACGACGCTCGAGGAACTGCGCGCCCGCATCCGGAAAACCTCCGACTACGTGCAGTCGGTGCCGGCCGCGCAGATCGTCGGCAGCGACGAGAAGGACATCGCGGTGCCGCGGCGCGACGGCTCGATCACGATGAAGGGCGAGGCCTACCTCAAGCACTTCGTGCTGCCGAATTTCTTCTTCCACATGACGACCGTGTATGCGCTGCTGCGCCACAACGGGGTCGAGCTCGGCAAGATCGACTTCCTTGGCCAGCCGACGCAGCCGTAGCGGCAGCGCCGCCGTTCAGCAGCCGATCAGTAGCCGGCGAGACGTAGGTCGCTGGAGGGCCGCGAGCGGCGCGGGAAATGGCGGTCGAGGACCGCCAACCGCCTTGCTGCTTCCACTTGGTCGTGGCGGCAGGCGACGAGGCTGAAGACCTCCTCGCGAAAGTGCCACAGCTCGTGCAGCGAGCGGGCAACGGCGATGCGGTCGAGGGCGCCGATGGCGGCCTTGCTGCGCACGTCGAGCAAGGCTTCGGAAAAGTCGAGGCGGGCGTCGGCGAGGTCTTCCGACTCCATCGGTCGACCTTGCCAACGGGGCCGTGCCAGCGGCGGCCTGCTCTCGACGCGGCTGTTGCGGCCGGCGGGTGCAGGTGAAGCCGAGACAAGCCAGCGGTGGAGGGCGAACAGGGGCATCGGGGCGGCGCGGAGGGCGTGGCCGACAACGGAGTCGGCAAAGCCATTGTTGCCAGCGACCGTGACAGCGAAGCGACGAACAACGCCGTTCGCGCCCGCCAATTCGTGCCCGGACACACCGCCTCAGAGGGCGCCGAAAGTCGCCTTGCGCTCGGGCGTGTACTTCCACCACGGCGCGGCAACGGCGCCGCACATGAAGTCGGTGGCAGCCATGAAGGTGTCGAGCACGCATGGATCCTGACGCTGGCCCGACACCTCGCAGAGACGGTGATAGAGGTGAAATGCGTTCTGCCCGCAGAGGTCGGAGGGGTGTTCGATGCCGATGCTTCGGAGGTCGGCCGCCAGCGACGGACCGATGTTGGGCAGCTGCTCGAGACGCAGGTACTCGGCCGCGTTCTTCGCCTTCGGTGACTTGATGACCATTGCCGCCTCCGCCGCTGTTCGCGCTACATCAGCATGTTGTTTCGGATGAGGCCGACGGCGAGTCCCTCGATCATGAATTCGTCTTCCGGGCCGACGACGATCGCCTTGAACTCGTCGTTCTCCGGCATCAGCTCGACGCCGGCGCGGGTGCGCCGGAAGCGCTTCACGGTGACATCGTCGCCGAGGCGGGCGACGACGATCTGGCCGTTCTTGGCGTCGCCCGCCTTCTGCACGGCGAGGAGATCGCCATCCATGATGCCGGCGTTTTTCATGCTCATGCCGCGGACCTTGAGCAGGTAGTCGGGCCGGCGCGCGAACATGCTCGCCTCCATGAGGTAGGTTCGGTCGACGTGCTCCTGCGCCAGGATCGGGCTGCCTGCCGCGACGCGACCGATCAACGGCAGCGACAGCTGCGCCAGGCTCGGCAGCGGCAGGCTGAACTGCTTGTTGCGCGCCTGGTTGAGGGCGCGCAACGTGTCGGAGCGCAGGCGGATGCCGCGCGAGGTACCGCCGATCAGCTCGATCACGCCTTTGCGGGCCAGCGCCTGCAGATGTTCCTCAGCGGCGTTGGCCGATTTGAAGCCGAGCTCGTTGGCGATCTCGGCGCGCGTGGGCGGCGCGCCGGTGCGCTCGATGGCACTCTGCACGAGATCGAGGATCTGCTGCTGGCGGTCGGTAAGCTTCGGCGATTCCTGCATTTCGGCCCTTTCGCTCCCGGCGGTGGCCGGAGCTGCATAAATATCCAGTCCTGTATTTTCATCCAGTTTCATGCAAATGCCAAGTACCGGCTCGGTCATCGTCATCCTCGGCACCGGCGGCACGATTTCGGCGCTGGCCGAGTCGCCCGAAGAGAACGTGCGCTATCGCGCCGGCGGGGTCGGCGTCGCGGCGATGGCGACAGCGCTGCCGACAGCGCGCGGGATCATCGTCGAGACCGAGCAGGTCGCGCAGATCGACAGCAAGGACATGGACTTCGCGACCTGGCGGCGGCTGGCCGAGCGCGTGTCCTGGCATGTCGCGAGACCGGAGGTTCGCGGCGTCGTCGTCACCCACGGCACCGACACGCTCGAAGAGACGGCCTGGTTCCTGCAACGTGTGCTGGCGCCGACCAAGCCGGTGGTGCTGACGGGAGCGATGCGGCCGGCCTCGTCGGCCGAGTCCGACGGGCCGCGCAACCTCGCGGAGGCGGTCGCGGTGGCGACGTCGAGGTCGCGAGGCGGTGTCGTGGTGTCGTTCGCGGGCTCCGTGCACGGCGCCCGAGTCGTGCGGAAGATGCACCCGATGCGTCTCGATCCTTTCGCGGGCGGGGATGTCGACGGAGGGGGCGATGAAGCCATCGGCATGGTCGCGCTGCCGGTGGAGCCGTGGCCGTGGCCGTTCGTGGCGATCGTCAGCAGCACTGCCGCGGCCGACGCGCGCAGCGTCGAAGCACTTGTCACCGCGGGTGTCCACGGCATCGTCGTCGCAACGACCGGCAACGGCACGGTGCATCACGCTCTGGAAGCAGCGCTGGCAACGGCGGCCGCCTCCGGCGTCGCAATCCTGCGGGCAACGCGCTGCGTCGAGGGCGCCATCATCGACGGCGCGACGGCCGGCCGCGGCGATCCGCCTTCGGCCGGCGACCTGACGCCTCAGAAGGCGCGGGTCGAGTTGATCGTTTGCCTGCTCGAGCGCTGGATCAGACGACGGCGAGTGTGACGTCGATGTTGCCTCGTGTCGCGTTCGAGTACGGGCAGACCTGGTGTGCGTCGTCGACGAGCTTCTTCGCTGCCGCCTTGTCCATGCCCGGCACGGTGACGTGCAGCGCGACCTGGACGTTGAAACCTTGCGGGATCGGGCCGATGCCGACGTCGGCCGCGACCGTCGTGTCGGCCGGCAGGACGATCTTCTGCATCGAGGCGACGTGCTTCATCGCACCGAGGAAGCACGCCGAGTAGCCGGCTGCGAACAGCTGTTCGGGGTTGGTGCCGGTGGCGCCGTTGCCGCCGAGGCCCTTGGGCGTCGTCAGTTTGACGTCGAGAACGCCGTCGTCGGATTTCGAGCTGCCTTCGCGACCGCCGGAGGAGGTGGCGTGGGCGGTGTAGAGAACTTTTTCGAGGACCATGATCGTGCTGCTTTCAAAGGAGGGTGGGACGGAGACGGCGCGGCTTCAGGCCGCGCTCGGGAAGGAACGGTCGATCTCGCCGCGCAGGCGATGCAGCCGGGCGGTCAGCCGCGACAACTCGTCGAGCCCGCAGCCGACGGCCTTGCCGATGGTTGTGGGGACGGCAACGGCGCGGGTGCGCAAGGCGCGGCCGGCGGGCGTGAGGCGAAGCAGGACGCGACGCTCGTCGGCCGTGTCGCGCAGGCGCTGCACGAGGCCGGCGGCCTCGAGGCGCTTCAGCAGCGGTGTCAGAGTGCCGGAGTCAAGCTGGAGGCGGTCGCCGAGCTGCGACACGGCAATGCCGTCGCCCTCCCACAAGACCAGCATGGCAAGGTACTGCGGGTACGTCAGGCCGAGCGGCACCAGCAGCGGCTTGTAGCGCTTGGTCAGCGCCATCGACGTGGCGTAGAGCGCGAAGCAGAGCTGGTTGTCGAGCGCGAGCCGGTCAATTCGGGGCAACCGCAAAGATGAACGCATGGCATGAATGTAGCGCGCAATCGAATTGCACGCAATTGAATGACCCCGGGACCATCCGGGTCGATCGGGCCGCTGCGTTCAGCCCGCCGCTTCGAGCTCGGTCTGCAGCTCGAGCCAGCGATTCTCGAGCGTCGCGATCTCGGCGCCGACGTGGGCGAGCTGGCGGCCGAGGTCGGCGAACGACGCCGCCACCGCACCGGGCGCCGCGAGCCTGCCTTCGAGCGTGACCTTCTCGGTCGCCAGCCGACCCATGCGTTCGTCGATGCGCTTCAGCTCGGCGCGCAGCGGCCGGCTGGCGTCGCCCTGCCGGGCCCGGTCCTGCTTGGCCGACTTGCGGTCCTCGCGTCGCGGCGCCTTCGCCTCGGCCGGGCGCGCCTCGACCTTCGCCTCGACCTTTGCCGGCGCAGCCGCGACAGTCTTCCTGGCCGGCGACACCGCTGCACTCGAAGCCCGCGACGCTGCCTTCGACTGCTCGAGCAGCCACTTCTGGTAGTCGTCGAGGTCGCCGTCGAACGGCTCGAGGGCGCCGTGGGCGACCAGCCAGAACTCGTCGCAGACTTCGCGCAGCAGGGCGCGGTCGTGGCTCACGAGCATCACCGTGCCCTCGAATTCGTTGAGCGCCATGCTCAGCGCCTCGCGGGTGGTGAGGTCGAGGTGGTTGGTCGGCTCGTCGAGCAGCAGCAGGTTGGGGCACTGCCAGACCAGCATCGCAAGAACGAGGCGGGCCTTTTCGCCGCCCGACAAGGTGCCGACGGCCTGCATCGCCATCTCGCCGGTGAAGCGGAACGAGCCGAGGAAGTCGCGCAGCTCCTGCTCGCGCGCGGCCGGGCCGACGTCGCGGGCGAGCCGCACCATGTGCATGAGCGGGCCGTCGGCGGGCGAGAGCACATCGAGCTCCTGCTGCGCGAAGTAGCCGATCGTGAGGCCCTTGCCGGCGACGATCTCGCCGGACAGCGGCGCCAGGTCGCCGGCGATCGTCTTCACGAAGGTCGACTTGCCCTGGCCGTTGGCGCCGAGGATGCCGATGCGCTGGCCGGCCAGCACCGAGCGGTCGATGTGGTCGACGATGCGCACGTCGTGCGCGCCCTCGCTCGGGTAGCCACAGGCCACGTTGGAGAACGCCAGCATCGGGTTCGGCAGGCTCTGCGGCTCCTTGAACTCGAACTGGAAGTCGGCGCTGGTGAGCACGGGAGCCAGCTTTTCCATGCGTGCGAGTGCCTTGACGCGACTCTGCGCCTGCTTGGCCTTGCTCGCCTTGGCTTTGAAGCGGTCGATGAACTTCTGCAGGTGCGCCATCTTCTCCTTCTGCTTGGAGAAGCT
>JAYVNL010000050.1:0-6450 GCA_043758495.1 Rhizobacter sp. | reverse complement strand
TCGATGGCTGGCCGCGCGGCCAGTACATGACGAACACGCTGGTCGGCACGCGCGCCGGCGGCGCCATCGCCTCGGCCTGGGCGGTGATGAACCATCTCGGCGAGGCCGGCTACCTGCGCATCACCGAGCGGGTGCTCGCAACGCGGCGCGCCTACGAAGCCGGCGTGCGCTCGCTGGGCTTCGAGGTGATGGGCAAGCCGGAGCTTTCGATCCTGGCCTACGGCTCGAAGCAGCACGACATCGCCGCCGTCGGCAAGGCGATGGCAGCGCGCGGCTGGCTCACCGGCTTCGTCAAAGAGCCGGCCGGCATCCACCTGATGCTGAACCTCACGCACGAGCCGGTGGTCGGCCGCTATGTCGACGATCTCGCGGCGTCGGTCGACGAAGCGGCTCGCAGCGGCGGCGCGGGCGAAGCGCTGAAGGCCGTCTACTGAAACCGTTCGGGAAGCTGCTCGGCAGCTGGACGCATCGCGTCGACGCACAGACGCTGCGCGCCGACGCCGTCGCCGGCATCCTCGGCGCCTTGCTCGTGCTGCCGCAAGGCATCGCCTTCGCGCGGCTGGCCGGCCTGCCGCCGGAGTACGGCCTCTACACCGCGATCGTGCCGTGCATCGTCGCGGCGCTGTTCGGCTCGAGCTGGCACGTCGTGTCCGGGCCGACCAACGCCAATTCGCTGGCCCTGTTCGCGACCCTGGCGCCGCTCGCGGTCGTGGGCTCGCCCGAGTACATCGCACTGGCCCTGGCCGTCACCGTGCTGGTCGGCCTCATGCAGTTCGCGATCGGCACGCTGCGCCTCGGCAGTCTCGCCAACTTCATCTCGCCGGCGGCATTGCGCGGCTTCATGGCCGGCGCCGCGGCGCTGATCGCGCTCTATTCGGTGCCCGACCTGCTCGGCCTGCCGGCAGCGTCGGCGCACCGGCTGATCACGCTCGTCGAGCACGTCATCGCGCAGATCGGCGCCGTCTCGCCGGCGGCACTCGCGGTCGGCGCCGTCACGGTCGCGGTCGCCGTGGGTGTGCGACGGTGGCGACCCGCGGCGCCGGCCATGCTGATCGGCATCGTCGTCGCGACGGCGCTGGCCTGGGCCGTCAACCGCTGGTGGCCCGTCGGTGCGGCAGCACGCGTCGAGGTCGTCGGCGCGCTGCCGGCGATCTGGCTGCACTTCCGGCTGCCGGCCGTCGAGCTGCAGAGCGTGCCCGCCCTCGTCGGCATCGCTTTCGCGCTCACCATCGTCGCGCTCGGCCAGTCGATCTCTATCGCCAAGGCGGTCGCCGAGCGCTCGGGCCAGCACATCGATGCCAACCGCGAGTTCCGCGGCCAAGGCCTGTCGAACATCGTCGGTGGCTTGTTCTCGTCGTACGTGTCGTGCGGCTCGCTGAACCGCTCGATGCCCAACCTCGAGGCCGGCGCGAGAACCCCGCTCGCCGCCGTGTTCGCTTCGCTCTGGCTGCTGTTGCTGGTCGCTCTCAGCGCGCCGCTGCTGGCATTGATGCCGATGCCGGCGATCGCCGGCCTGCTGATCCTGATCGCCTGGTCGCTGCTCGACTGGCGCGGCTGGCAACGCCTCTGGCGCTTCAGCCGCCAGGACTTCGCCGTCGCCGCCGCCACCTTCCTGGCGACGGTCTCGATCCGCCTCGAGATGGCGATCCTGCTCGGCACCATCCTGTCGCTCGTGACCTATCTCTACCGGACTTCGAAGCCGGCGATGCGCGTGATGGGCTTCGACAGCAGCGAGCCGGCACGGCCCTTCGTCGTTCGTGCCGACGTGCCCGAGCCGCTGCCGGAATGCCCGCAGCTGAAGATGGTCCGCATGGAAGGCGAGGTCTACTTCGGCGCCGTCTCGCACGTGAGCGACCAGCTGCGCGACCTGCGGGCGCCGGCCGGCGCCGCGAAGCACCTGCTGATCATGGCCAAGAGCATGAACTTCATCGACCTCGCCGCTGCCGAGATGTGGCGTGCCGAGCTGGCGGCGCGCCGTGCCGTCGGCGGCGATCTCTATTTCCACCGGCCGCGGGCACCGGTGCTCGAACTCTGGCAGCGCGTCGGCTTCCTGGCCGAGCTCGGCAGCGACCACGTCTTCCCGGCCAAGCGCATCGCCATCGCCACGATCTTCGAGCGGCTCGACCGCGCCGTCTGCGCGCGTTGCCGCGTGCGGCTCTACGAGGAATGCGCAAGCCTGCCGCCGCCGATCGAAGCCGAGCCTACGCCGCAGGCCGCACAGCCCGCCGGCGCGTGACCCAGCCGATGCTGCCCAGCCCGGCCAGGACCAACGCGAATTGGGAGGGCCTGGGCACCGGGGAGGTCACGATTTCCGGCGCGGTGGCGAACACGGTGCCCGAAGCCGTCGCGTAGCTGGCTCCGGGTCGGTGCTGCAGCCGAGCGAACTCTCCTCTCCATCGAGGGTGGCGCCGACCTGGCTGGCGGAATCGACGGCGGGATTGCGCTTTATCGAAGTGAAGGGCGATCGAGCGTGATCGTCCACCACGAGGAGCACCCATGAACACGTCGGCCCCTGTCTCACCCGATGCGGTGCCAGTCCGCCGCCTGGTCATCACGATCGCGCTGGCGTCGATCGCCGCCGCCGCTGCAATCGCCATGGCGCTGCATCACCGGCCATCGCACGCCGAAGAGGCGAGCGTGCAGCCGATGTCGTCGACGATCGTCGGGCCCGACCCGGCGCGGTTCGTCGACGTGTCGCTGCCTGTTGCATCGGAAGTATTCGCGGGCGGGGCCGGCACGGCGGACGAGCCGTGCCCGACGTTCTGATCCGCAGCAAACGGGCCGCGCCGCGGCACGCTCACAATATTCGACGATGGCCGCCACCCCGAAACCCTTTCGCCTGCACGTCGCCGACAGCGTTATCGCCGATCTGCGCGAGCGCCTGGCCCGCTCCCGCTTCCCCGATCAGCCCCCGGGCGCGCCCTGGGCCACCGGCACGGATGTCGGCTACCTCAAGCAGCTCGTCGAGTACTGGCACAGCGGCTTCGACTGGCGCGCGCAGGAGGCGCGGCTCAACGCCTTCCCGCAGTTCACTGTGCCGCTGCACGGCATCGATCTGCACTACCTGCACGTGGAGGGCCGTGGCCCGAAGCCGATGCCGCTCCTGCTCTCGCATGGCTGGCCCGGCTCGGTGTTCGAGTTCGTCGACATCATTCCGCGCCTCACCGACCCGGCCCGTTTCGGCGGCGACGCGGCCGATGCCTTCACCGTGATCGCACCGTCGCTGCCCGGCTATGGTCTGTCGTTCGCTCCGGGGCAGCCGCGCTTCGGCATCGAGGCGGTGGCCGACTGCCTGGCCGAGCTGATGACGGGTGTGCTCGGCTATCAGCGCTTCGCCGCGCAAGGCGGCGATTGGGGTGCCTTCGTGGCGTCGCGGCTCGGTGCCGTACATGCCGACAAGCTGGTCGGCATCCACCTCAACCTGCTGGCATTGCGGCGCGATCCGAAGGCGCTCGGCGACGCCACCGAAGAGGAGAAGATCTACCGGGGTGAGCTCGAAACCTGGCTCCGCGAAGAAACGGGCTACCAGTGGATCCAGGGCACGCGGCCGCAGACGCTCGCGTTCGGCCTCAGCGATTCGCCGGCCGGACTGGCGGCCTGGATCGTCGAGAAGTTCCGCGCCTGGTCCGATTGCGGCGGCGATATCGAGAGCGTGTTCACGAAGGACCAGCTGCTGGCCGACATCGGTCTCTACTGGTTCACGGGCGCGATCGGCTCATCGTTCTGGCCGTACTACGCGCGCATGCATGGGCCGTGGCCGATTCCCGAAGGCGGCGTGCATGTGCCGACGGGCTATGCCGCCTTCCCGTGCGAGATCCTGCGACCGCCGCGCCGGGTCGCGGCGCGCACCTACACCGACATCCGGCGCTGGACCACGATGCCGACAGGCGGCCACTTCGCGGCGATGGAACAGCCCGAGGCACTGGCGCGCGAGATCGTCGAATTCTTCCGACCGCTGCGTGAGAGCTGACGGCGCGACCTGCGCGGTTGATCCCTACAACGACATCCGCTGCAGCTCCGGATCGCGGTCGATGAACTGGTGCTTCAGAGCGCCGGCGATGTGAAGGAAGAGCACGACGTAGAGCGCATAGCCGAAGCCGGTGTGGAAGACGCTAAACAGCGTGTGCAGAGACTCCTTGGCCACGGGCTCGATGCCTTCGATGAAGCCGAGGCGTGGCCAGGGCACGAGGCCGTAGAGGCGCATCGGGTGGCTGGCGGCGCCTTTCCAGGCCGAGTCGTGCAGCCAGCCCGACAGCGGCAGCAGCAGCATCAGTGCATAAAGCACGCCGTGGGCGGCGTGCGCGAGCCGGCGCTCCCAGCGCGCGTAGTGCGCCGGCATTGGCGGCGGCGGATGGCCAGCGCGCCAGAGGATGCGCAGCAGCACCAGCCCGAGCACCGTGATGCCGGTCGACTTGTGGATGTCGATCACCGGTCGCTCCCAGTCGTCGGGCAGCGCATCGACCGCCCAGGCGAGCCCGACGTTGACGACGATGAGCGCCGCGATCCCCCAGTGCAGGACGACGGCGGTGCGGGTGTAGGGGGTGTTCTGCATGCCTCGATTTTCACACCGGCCGTGAACTTTGCGTGCGCCGGCGGGTCAGCCGATGCGTCCGGCGCCGTGTTTCCTGCGTATCGTCCCGCTCGCTCGCGACGATCCCGTCCACTTCTGCCGCCCCGTTGATCGCGGCATCTCTCCCCGTTTCCTTGAATCATCCTTTCGCCGCCGCTCTGGCCCGCGCATCCTCTCGCCTGGCACCCCCGCCGACGCCGTTCGCGAGCATCGCTATCCACATCGCGATGCTGCTCGCCTGGGTCGCGCTGTTCGTGCTCGCGTTCAGCCACGGCGGCGTCATCGCCTGGTCGGTGGGCATCGCCTACATCGCCTACGACACGCTGCTGCAGGGGTTCGTCGGCTGGCACACGTGGCGGTTGCTGCGGCCGGCGGCAGCGGTCGCGGTCGCGGCGAGTGGCGGCACCCGCTGCAGCGTCGCCGTGATCGTCGCTGCGCACAACGAGGCCGCGGTGCTGCCGGCGACGATCGCGGCGCTGCTCGCCCAAACCGATCCGGCCGACGAGATCGTGATTGCCGACGACGGTTCCAGCGACGCCACCGCCGCCACCCTCGTCGAGCGCTACGGCCTCGCCACGCCCGCCCTCGGTGCCGCGAGCGTTCCGGTCGCTGCGTGGCCGACGCTGTCGTGGCTGCGCCTGCCGCACGGCGGCAAGGCGCGCGCGCTCAACGCCGCCATCCTGCGCACCGGTGCCGACATCGTCCTCACCGTCGACGCCGACACCCTGCTCGACGCTGGCGCGCTGCACGCCGTGCGCAGCGCCTTCTCGGCCGAGGCCGAGCTGACCGGCGTCACCGGCGTCATCACGCCGGTCTGCCGGCCGACGTGGTCGGGCCGCTGCCTGCAGTGGTTCCAGACCTACGAGTACATCCGCAACTTCCTGTCGCGCTACGCCTGGATGCAGGTCGGCAGCCTGCTGCTCATCTCCGGTGCATTCGCCGGCTTTCGCCGCAAGGCGGTGGTCGCGGTCGGCGGCTTCGATCCGGCCTGCCTGGTCGAGGACTACGAGCTCATCCATCGCCTGCGCCGCCACGCCCTCGAGACCGGCGCCGACTGGCGCTTCCGCGTCCTCGGCAATGCTCAGGCGCGCACCGAGGCGCCGGGCTCGGTCGGTGCCTTCCTGCGCCAGCGGCGGCGCTGGTTCGGCGGCTTTCTCGAGACCCAGTACTGGTACCGCGCCATGGTCGGCGACCGCCGGCTCGGCCCCCTCGGCACGCTGATGCTGCCGGTGAAAGCGATCGACACGCTACAGCCGCTGTATGGCCTCACGGCGTTCGCGCTGATCGTCGTCTATGCATCGACCGGCAGGCTCGACGTCATCGCGCCGGTCGCTGCCGTGATCGGCGCCAAGATCGCGATCGACCTCGCCTTCCATCTCTGGTCGGTGCATCTCTATCGACGCTGGGTCGGCGACCGTCACCGTGCCAGCTTCGCCCTCTCGCTGCTCGCTGCCATCGCCGAGCCATTCACCTTCCAGCTCCTGCGTCACACCGGCGCGCTGCTCGGCTGGGTGTCCTTCCTGACCGGCCGCCGCAGCTGGGGCCGGCAGACCCGGTTCGGGCTCGACGCCGAGGACGTCTAGCGGACGCTGCCGGTTGCGCAACGACATCGCCTCTCCGCGTGCAAGCACTCCTGAAGAATCGGGCCGTAGATGTGAGAGCCAAACAAGACATCCTGGGCTCAGCCCCGATACCAATTCGTTTGCGCGTGGGGCTGGAAGCCTAGAAGCACTAGGCCGAGAAAGATTGCGCTTATCTTTTTGATCTTGCACCTCCGAGTTTTGCCAGTTGGTGTCCGTCAGCTATTGCTTGGCTGGCCGCTTCTGGACTCAGGGTTTTTGACATCCGCTGAACAATCGACTGGTCGGTGCGTACCCACT
>JAYVNL010000049.1:0-6471 GCA_043758495.1 Rhizobacter sp. | reverse complement strand
GGCGAGCAGGGCGCTGATCTCGGTCTCCTTCTTCTCGACGATGAGCCGGGTGCTGAGGCCCTGGTAGACCTTCTTCAGGTCGGCCGCGGTGCCGGCGTAGAAGTAGTCGGCGCTGGTCATCTTGGCGATGCTCTTCAGCGTCTCCTCGTCGAGGCGCACGCGCATCGACCAGCCCTCGAAGCCGATGGTCTCGCCTTCCTTCGTGCCGATGCCGACGGTGTAGATGCGCACGCCGCGGTCGGCCGCCATCTTGGCGGCATCGAGCGAGTCGGGGCCGGTCGTGCGCTGGCCGTCGGTGAGCAGGATGATCGCCGCCGATGAATAAGACCCTGGCGCCACCGGCGTGAAGTCGGGCTTGGGCTTGTCGTTCGGGCCGGGCGGCATGGGGCGGGCGCCGGTGATCTGCGAGAGGTCGATGCCAGCCTCCGGAAAGATCGTCGCCAGCGACAGCACGATGCCGCTGCCGATGGCGGTGCCGCGTTGCAACTGGAAGCGATCGATGGCGGCGTTGACGTCGTCATGGCTGAGCGTCGGCGCCTGCACCACGGCCGCGGTGCCCGCGAACGACACCACCGCGATCTTGACGTTCCTCGGTAGCTCGGCGATGAAGCTCTTGGCTGCTTCCTGGGCAGCGACGATGCGGCTCGGCAGGACGTCGGCGGCGCGCATGCTGCCGGACACATCCATCGCCAGCACGATGGTCTCCTGCGCCGACGGCAGCGTGATCAGCGCCGCTGGCCGCGAAGCCGCGAACAGCAGCGCCGCCAGCGCCATGAACATCAACACCGGCGGCACGTGGCGGCGCCAGGCGCTGCGGCCGCCCAGCGCTTCCTTGACGAGGCCGAGGCTGGCATAGCGCAACGTCGTCTTCTTGCGGCGCGTGACCAGGAACACGTAGAGCAGGACGATCACGGGCAGCGCCGCCATCGCCCACAGCATGTTCGGCCAGAGGAACGTGAGCCAAGGCGTCGTCGGTGTCATCGCTTGAACCTCACGCGGCCGGCCGGATGTGCGCGACCGAACGGCTGCGCGGCCCGCTCCAGTTGGCGAGCCGGCTGCGCTGCTTCTTCAGGTCGGAAAAACGCAGGATCGCTTCGACGAGATCGTCGTCGGTGCCGAGCTCGAGGGTGTCGACGCCGGCCCGCGCCAGCCCTTCTCGAAGCGCCGCTTCGCGCTTCTCCGCGGCCGCCGCGAAGCGCTTGCGAAAGCCGGCGTTGTGGGTGTCGACGAGCAGCTGCTCGCCGGTCTCGGCGTCGCGCATCGTCACCAGGCCGATGTCGGGCAGGTCCATTTCGAGCGCGTCGAAAAGGCGCACGGCGGTGACCTCGTGGCGCTGCGCGAGCTGGCCGAGCGACTGCTCCCAGCCGGGGGCGCTGATGAAGTCGGAGACGACGAAGACCGTCGAGCGCCGCTTGATGCTGCGCTGGCCGGCGAGCAGCAGATCGCGCAGGTCGGTGGCGCCACCGGCGGCCTCGGCGGGCCGTTTCGCCATCCGCTGCAGCAGCTCGAGCACATGGACGCGGCCGCCGCGCGCCGGCAGCACGGTGTCGACGGCGCTGCCGTAGAGGAGGGCGCCGACGCGGTTGCCATGGCGCGTGAGCAGGCGCGCCAGCACGGCCACAAATTCGCGCGCGACGGCCCGCTTGGTGTTGACGTTGGAGCCGAAGTCGACGCTTGCCGAGAGGTCGACCAGGAACCAGGCCGACAGCTCGCGGTCCTCGGTGAACTGGCGCATGTAGGGCTGCTGCAGGCGGGCAGTGACGTTCCAGTCGATGTGGCGGACGTCGTCGTGGTGCTGGTACTCGCGCAGGTCGGCGAGGTCGAGGCCGGCGCCGCGCATCAGGGTGCGGTGGTCGCCCTGGAGCAGGCCGTCGAGCCGGCGCAGCACGGTCCATTCGAGTCGCCTGAGCAGCACCTCAGCGCTGCTGCCGCCGTCGAGCTCGTGCGCTGGCTCAGCCGCGACCATGGCCGGCCGATTCTGCGTTCGTCGCCAAGGGCTTGTCGGGTACGGCGATCTTTCTCAGCACACGCTGGATGATCTTCTCGGCGTCCCAGCCTTCGGCGAGCGCTTCGTACGACAGGACGAGGCGATGGCGGAGCACGTCGTTGACGAGGCCGGTCATGTCTTCTGGCAACGCGTAGCTGCGGCCGCGCATGAAGGCGAGCGCGCGGGCACCTTCGACGAGACCGATGGTCGCGCGCGGGCTGGCGCCGAAGGTCAGGTACTTGGCGAGTTCGGGCAGTTCGTAGCGCTCCGGCCGGCGCGTGGCGCTGACGAGCTTGACGGCGTACTGGATCAGCGACGGATCGACATAGACCTTGCGGCACTCCTGCTGCAGCTCGGCGAGCTGGCCCATGCTCGCGATCGGCGTCATCGTCGGCGCCGGGCCAGTGACGCGCTGGACGATCACGAACTCCTCTTCCTCGTTCGGGTAGTCGACCAGCACCTTCATCATGAAGCGGTCGACCTGCGCCTCCGGCAGCGGGTAGGTGCCCTCGGTCTCGATCGGGTTCTGCGTTGCCATCACGAGGAACGGCTCGGGCACCTTGTGGGTCTCGCCGGCGATCGTGACCTGGCGTTCCTGCATCACCTCAAGCAGCGCGCTCTGCACCTTCGCCGGCGCGCGGTTGATCTCGTCGGCGAGCAGCAGGTGGGTGAAGACCGGCCCGAGCGAGGTCGTGAACTCGCCGCTGCGCGGATTGAAGATGCGGGTGCCGACGAGGTCCGCCGGCACCAGGTCGGGCGTGAACTGAATGCGCTTGAAGGTGCCGCGCAGGGTCTGCGCCAGCGTCTTCACGGTGAGCGTCTTGGCGAGGCCGGGAACGCCTTCGACGAGGAGGTGGCCGTTGGCGAGCATGGCCACCATCACACGCTCGAGAAAGGCGTCCTGGCCGACGACGACCCGCTTCACTTCATAGAGCACACGCTCCATCAGCGTCGCCGCGTTGTTCGGAGCAGTCGTGGAGTCGGTCATGGTCATGGGGTCAGAAGGGCGGCATACCAGCGGCGGAAGCGGCGTTCTCGATCGGCACGGCGAAGCCGATGCCGATGAAGACGCGCTGGCGGTTCGGGTTGAGGATGGCGGTGACGATGCCGACGACCTCGCCGTCCATCGTGACCAGCGGGCCGCCGGAGTTGCCGGGGTTGGCGGCGGCGTCGAACTGGATCAGGTTGGTGAGCATCTGCTGGCCGTCGGGGGATCGGAACTGGCGCTTCAGGCCCGAGACCACGCCCTCCGACACCGACGGTCCGATGCCGAACGGAAAACCGACCGCGATGACCCGGTCGCCCGGCGACAGGTCGGTGGTCGAGCGCATCGTCGCGGCCTCGAGGTCGTCGGGAATGGTCTTGGCGCGCAGCACGGCGAGGTCGTTCTCGGGCTGGGTGTTGATGACGACCGCCTCCGACTCGGAGCCGTCGAAGAAGCTGACCTTGATCTTCTTGGCGCCGGCGATGACATGAAGGTTGGTGAGGATGGTGCCGTTGTCGATGATGACGACGCCGCTGCCGACGCCGCGCTCGACGCTGCCGTGCTCCTTGTCGTCGCTGCCGTCGTCGCCTTCGGTCATCAGGCCGATGACGCGCACCACCGACGGAATGATGGCGTCGTAGGCCCGCGCCGCCGGCGAGACCAGCGGCTTTTCCTCGATCGACTGACGGACGGCGGCGTCGATCTGCTCGATCGTGAGCGGTGCTTTCGGCGCCGGGTTCAGCCACCAGAACCCAGCGGCGACGGCGACCAGCGCCAGTGCCCAGAGGCGACGTTCGTGGCGCAGCATGGCCTGCCCGAAACGGCCCCGCCGGGTCGCCGCAGCAGGGGCGGCGGCCAGCGCCAAAGCAGCCGAGGCAGGCACTTCGGCCACCGGCTCCGGCGGGCGCTGCGAACGGCTGTAGAGCGGGACTCGTTTCATGGTGGCACCGGTCATGCAAGCGGCGGGCCGTCCGCAGCGAAAGCAGTCGGGAATACGGTAGCACGCCGGCCCTGAACTGTCGCGCGAGGCATCATCGCGGCCGTGTGGATCGACACCCATTGCCACCTCGATGCCGGCGAATTCGCGGCCGACCGTGACCTCGTCGTCGAACGGGCGCGGGCTGCCGGCGTCGAACAGATCGTGCTGCCGGCCGTCGACGCTGGCAACTTCGCGCTGGTGCGCGAGCTCGCCCACCGCCACGACCTCGCCTACGCCCTCGGCATCCACCCGATGTGCAGCGACCGCGCCGGCGACGCCGACCTCGCCGCCTTGCGTCGTGCTTTGGAAATCAACGTCGGCGATCCGCGCCTCGTCGCCGTCGGCGAGATCGGCCTCGACCATTTCGTGCCCGGCCTCGACCGCGATCATCAGCAGGCGATCTTCAGGGCGCAGCTGAAGCTGGCCGCCGAGTTCGCGCTGCCGGTGCTGCTGCATGTGCGCCGCGCCGTCGACACCGTGCTGAAGCATCTGCGCACGACG
The DNA here is from genome assembly GCA_043758495.1 of Rhizobacter sp. Lineage (GTDB taxonomy): Bacteria > Pseudomonadota > Gammaproteobacteria > Burkholderiales > Burkholderiaceae_C > Schlegelella_A. The sequence goes on along the minus strand of JAYVNL010000049.1, from coordinate 2,019 downwards.
GCCGTGCCGGGCGGCATCGCCCACGCCTTCAACGGCAGCGAGCAGCAGGCGGCCGCTTTCGTCGAGCTCGGCTTCCGGCTCGGCTTCGGCGGCGCGCTCACCTTCGATCGGGCCTTGCGCATCCGCCGCGTCGCCGCGGTGGTGCCGCTGTCGGCGATCGTGATGGAGACCGATGCGCCCGACATCGCGCCGCAGTGGCTGTACCGCACGGCAGAAGCGCGCCGGGCTGGCGCGACGATGCGAAACGAATCGGCCGAGCTGCCGGCGATCGGCGCTGCGCTCGCCGTATTGCGCGGCATCGGCATCGACACGCTCGCCGCGGCGACGAGCGCGAACGCGTGCGACTGCCTGCCGAAGCTGGCGGCTTTGCGATGAAGGCTGCGTCGCCCGCCGTCGAGCTGCCCGACGTGACGATCTCGGAGGCGCGCGGCGTGCGCTACCTGCACCTCGGCACGCCGTGGATCCAGGGTGCGATGCGCATCGACGAGCCGCTCGTGCTCGACCTCGAATACGTGCAGCGGATGATGGCGTGGCTGCTGTTCCGCCCCGAAACGAGTGCCCCGGCACCGGACCTGTCGCCGCTGCACGCGGTGCAGCTCGGCCTCGGCGCCGCCGCCATCACGCGCTTTTGCGTCGGCCGGCTGGCCATGCGGACGACGGCCGTCGAGCTGAATCCGGCCGTCGTCGCAGCCTGCCGGATGTGGTTCCGCCTGCCTGATCGGGCACCGGGTCTCAAGGTGCTGACGATGGACGCCGCCGACTACGCCGCCGATCCCTCTCGGCACGGCAGCGTCGATGCGCTCGCGGTCGATCTCTACGACCACGACGCCGCCAGTCCGGTCCTCGACAGCGAAGACTTCTACCGCGACTGCCGCGCTTTGCTTGCCGACGGCGGCGCCATGACCGTGAACCTGTTCGGCCGCGACGGCAGTTTCGAGCGCAGCGGAGCGCGCATCGCCGCTGCATTCGGTGCCGATGCCATGCGCAGCTTCAAACCGACCCGCGAGGGCAACACCATCGTGCTGGCGATGAAGCAAGTCACGGTCGCAGGCGGCGACGAGCTTGCCCGGCGTGCCGAAAACATCGAAACTCGATGGAAGCTGCCGGCCAGGAAGTGGCTGCGCATCATGCGCAACGTCGCCAGCCCCGCGACCTGAAGAACCTCACCGGCCGACCCATGAAAACCAAGAGCGCCGAGCCCGACCTGTCGAAGCCGCCCATCAGCTCCGGCGCGCGGCCGATGACCCAGCCGCCCGTCGCGCCGGCAGGCGAGGCGAGGCCCGCCGCCGCCAACAACTCGCCGCCGCCTTCGCGCATCACGACCACGTTCCCGTCCACCGACCTGTCGCTCAGCGGCGTGCAGAGCGGCAAGCTGACCTGGCGCATGGTGCTGGCCTGGCTGCGCGAAGACAAGATCCTGAGCCCGCAGGACGTCGAGCGCACCGCGCATCGCTTCGCCGGCGGTAACAGCGCCCAGCATCCGCTGGTGCGCATCGGCAGCGCCGGCCTGACGCGCCTGGCCGACGGCAAGGTGCTCGATGCCGAAACCCTGACCGAGTGGCTGGCCAAGCGCTTCAAGATGCCGTATCAGCGGATCGACCCGCTGAAGGTCGATGTCGGCCGCGTCGCCGACGTGATGTCGATCAACTACGCCGAGCGCCGCCACGCGCTGCCGCTGACGATCGGCGCCACCGAAGTGACGATCGCGACCTGCGAGCCGCTCGATGTCGCCTGGGTGCCGGAGATCGAGGCCCACGTCAAGAAGACGGTGCGGCTGGTCATCGTCAACCCGATCGAGATCGCGCGCTACACGACCGAGTTCTATGCGCTGTCGCGCTCGGTGCGCAATGCCACCAAGATGGGCGAGAGCTCGGCGCTCGCCAACTTCGAGCAGCTCGTCGAGCTCGGCAAGACCAGCAAGCAGCTCGACGCCAACGACAGCGGCGTCATCCAGGTCGTCGACTGGCTGTGGCAATACGCGTTCGACCAGCGCGCCTCCGACATCCACCTCGAGCCGCG
>JAYVNL010000048.1:0-18825 GCA_043758495.1 Rhizobacter sp. | reverse complement strand
GTCCGGCGCGCTGAACGAACAAGTCCCGGGTGTCCGCGAACCCAGGCCGGGGAGACGAAGGGAAGACTCGCCTAGCGCAGCGAGACTTCGACGCGGCGCGCTTCGGCGTTGCTGCCGGAGCCCACCAGCGCTTCGGGCTTCATCAGGTCGATCTTGTCGTCCGCAATGCCGGCCGCCTTCAGCGCTGCGCTCACGGCGACCGCGCGCTGCTTGGCCAGGACTTCGTTGGCTGCCGGGTCGCCGGTCGGATCGGTGAAGCCGCTCACGACGGCTTTCTTGCCGCCGGCAACCGCCTTGGCCACGTCGGCCAGCGCGGCGTTCGCACCTCCGGCCAGATCGGCCTTGCCGCTGGCGAAGTAGAACTTCACGACGCCGCCCTCGACCTTGAACGACGCACCGTCAGCCGCGGCCACGGAAGCCGCCGCGCTCGGCGCCGTCGCGGCATGTGTCGGCCCGGCGCTCGGCAGCAACGGGACGATCAACAGCGCCACGATGTTGATGATCTTGATGAGCGGGTTCACGGCCGGGCCTGCGGTGTCCTTGTACGGGTCGCCCACGGTGTCGCCGGTCACGGCGGCCTTGTGTGCCTCACTGCCCTTGCCGCCGTGGTGGCCGTCTTCGATGTACTTCTTGGCGTTGTCCCAGGCACCGCCGCCCGTGCACATGCTGATCGCGACAAAGAGCCCGGTCACGATGGTGCCCATCAGCAGGCCGCCGAGCGCCGCCGGCCCGAGCAGCAGGCCGACGATGATGGGCACGACCACCGGCAGCAGGCTGGGCACCACCATTTCCTTGATGGCGGCGGTGGTCAGCATGTCGACAGCGGCGCTGTAGTCGGGCTTGCGCTTGCCGGCCATGATGGCGCCGTCGGCGAACTGGCGCCGCACCTCGACCACCACGCTGCCCGCAGCGCGGCCCACGGCCTCCATCGCCATCGCGCCGAAGAGGTAGGGGATGAGCCCGCCGATGAACAAACCGACGATGACCTTGGGGTCAGACAGGTCGAAGCTCACGCTCATGCCGCGCGCCTCGAGCGAGTGCGTGTAGTCGGCGAACAGCACGAGCGCCGCCAGACCGGCCGAGCCGATGGCATAACCTTTCGTCACCGCCTTGGTGGTGTTGCCCACCGCGTCGAGCGGGTCGGTCACGTCGCGCACGCTCTTCGGCAGCTCGGCCATCTCGGCGATGCCGCCGGCGTTGTCGGTGATCGGGCCGTAGGCGTCGAGCGCCACGACGATGCCGGCCATGCTCAGCATCGCCGTCGCGGCGACGGCGATGCCGTAAAGGCCGGCCAGCCAGTACGACACGAAGATCGCGACGCACACGAAGAGCACGGGCCACGCCGTCGAGCGCATCGAGACACCGAGGCCGGCGATGATGTTGGTGCCGTGGCCGGTGGTCGAGGCCTGGGCGATGTGCTGCACCGGCTTGTACTGCGTGCCGGTGTAGTACTCGGTGATCCAGACCATTGCCGCCGTGAGCACGAGGCCGACGGTGCAGGCGCCGAACAGTGCCATCGCCGAGACGGTGCCGCCCGCGGCGAGCGTCATCGGCGTCGGGAACATCGCGGTGGTGACGAACCAGAACGCGGCCAGCGACAGCAGGCCGGCGACGGCCAGGCCCTTGTAGAGCGCGGGCATCACGTTCTTCATGCCCGGCGATGCCTTCACGAAGGCGCAACCGATGATCGAAGCGATGATCGAGACGCCGCCGAGCAGCAGCGGATACACCACGGCGTTGATCGTGGCGCCGCTCACCATCAGCGCGCCGAGCGCCATGGTCGCGATCAGCGTCACTGCATAGGTCTCGAACAGGTCGGCCGCCATGCCGGCGCAGTCGCCCACGTTGTCGCCGACGTTGTCGGCGATCACCGCCGGGTTGCGCGGGTCGTCCTCCGGGATGCCGGCCTCGACCTTGCCGACGAGGTCGGCGCCGACGTCGGCGCCCTTGGTGAAGATGCCGCCACCGAGGCGCGCGAAGATCGAGATCAGCGACGAGCCGAAGGCGAAGCCAAGCAGGGGCTTCAGCGTCGCCGAGTCGACGTTGGTGCCGCCGCTCAGGAACCAAAAGAAGGCGCCGACGCCGATCAGGCCGAGGCCGACGACGAGCATTCCGGTGATCGCGCCGCCCTTGAAGGCGACGTTGAGCGCCGGGCCGATACCGAGCGTGGCCGCCTGCGCGGTGCGCACGTTGGCCTTGACCGACACGTTCATGCCGATGAAGCCGCAGGCACCCGAAAGGAAGGCGCCGAGCACGAAGCCGAGCGCCGTCAGGGCGCCGAGGAAGATGAAGATCAGGATCGCGAGAACGACGCCGACGATCGCGATGGTCTTGTACTGGCGCGCGAGGTAGGCGGCCGCGCCCTGCTGGATGGCGGCCGCGATCTCCTGCATGCGTGCATTGCCCGCGCTCTGGTTGAGGATCCAGCTTCGTTGCACGAAGCCGTAGATGACTGCAGCGAGGCCGCAAGCCAGGGCGATGTAAAGCGCCGTCGTGGTGGAGATCAAGAGAGTTCCTTCCTCGAACCTGTTATTCGTTGGCAAACCGGCGGATGGTAAGGGATGCGGAAGTCGGCGATTAAGATCCGCTCATGAGCCTGCACAACGTGACGCCCGGCGCCCGCGCCCCCGACGAATTCAATGTCATCGTCGAGATTCCCATGAACGCCGACCCGATCAAGTACGAGGTCGACAAGGAGAGCGGCATCCTGTTCGTCGATCGCTTCATGACAACGGCGATGCACTACCCCTGCAATTACGGCTACGTGCCGCAGACCCTGTCCGACGACGGCGACCCGGTCGACGTGCTCGTGATCACGCCGTTTCCGCTAACCCCGGGCGTGGTCGTGACCTGCCGGCCGATCGGCGTGCTGAAGATGGAAGACGAAGCCGGCGGCGACAGCAAGCTGCTCGCGGTGCCGATCGACAAGATCCTGCCGATCTACACGCACTGGCAAAAGCCCGAGGACATCAACCAGATGCGGCTGAAGGCAATCGAGCACTTCTTTCGCCACTACAAGGATCTCGAGCCCGGCAAGTGGGTCAAGATCGGCGGCTGGGAAGGGCCGGACGCGGCCCGTGCCGAGATCAGCGGCGGTATCGCCGCCTACCTGGCCAGCCGCAAGTCAGGCTGAGGGCGGCGTGGCCTTGAACGGACGGCGGTCGTTCAACTCGCTGAGGTAGGTCTCCACCCCGGCACCCTCGCGTTCGAGGAAATCGTCGATCGCGCGCGCGAACTGCGGGTGCGCCAGCCAGTGGGCCGACCACGTCTGCACCGGCAACAGGCCGCGCGCCATCTTGTGCTCGCCCTGCGCACCGCCCTCGAAGCGCAAGTAGCCGTGGGCGATGCACCAGGCCAGCGGCTGGTAGTAGCAGGCCTCGAAGTGCAGGCAGTGGACGTGCTCAACCGCGCCCCAGTAGCGGCCGAAAGCGGTCTTGCGGTCGGGGTCGACGGCGATGAGCGACGCCGCGATCCGCTCGCCGCCGCGCCAGGCAATGAAGAGAAGCCAGTGGCGCGCCATCGTCGCCGCCATCCGCTCGAAGAAGGCGCGTGTCAGGTAGGGCGAAGAGTGATGGGCGCGGTAGGTGAGCGTGTAGCAGCGGTAGAAGAAGTCCCAGTCGGCGGCCGTGATCTCGTCGCCATGCGAGGCGGTGAAGGTGACGCCAGCCTCGCCGACGCGGCGCCGCTCCTGCTGGATCTTCTTTCGCTTCTCGCGCTGCAGGCTGGCCAGAAAATCGGCGAAGTCGGCGTACGGCGCGGGCTCGCGGTTGGTCCAGTGGAACTGCACCGTGCTGCGCATCGACCAGCCGGCTTCGCGGGCCGCAGCCTGGTCGGCGTCGTCGAGAAAGAGCAGGTGCGCCGACGACAGCTTGGCGGTTCGCGCCAATTGCTCCATGCCGCGGAGCAACAGCAGCCGGTGTTCGTGCGTGCGGGCCAGGAGGCGCGGGCCGGGCACGGGCGTGAAGGGCACCGCGTCGAGCAGCTTCGGGTAGTAGTCGAGGCCATGGCGGCGGTAGGCATCGGCCCAGGCCCAGTCGAAGACATATTCGCCGTACGAGTGATCCTTGAGGTACAGCGGACAGGCAGCGACGAGCTCGCCGCCGTGCTCGAGGGTCATGAAGTGCGGCGCCCAGCCGGTGGCGGCGACCGCGCTGGCCGACTCGTGCAGGGCGCGCAGGTAGGGCAGCGACACGAACGGTGTCGATGAAGGCTGCGCCTCGAGCAGCGCCGCCCATGCGGTCGCATCGATCTCTGCAGGGTCGTCGAAGACCCGGATAACATGATCTCCCTCGACCACGCCGCCCCGTCGTCGACGTTTCGCGTCGTCGCTCATATGTCAGATCAATCGTCCGTAAAAGTGGCGCTGGCGCAGATCAATGCCACCGTCGGAGACTTCGCCGGCAACACGGCGAAGATCGTTGCTGCCGCGCGCCGTGCCTACACCCAAGGGGCCCGGTTGGTGCTGACGCCGGAGCTCGGCCTGAGCGGCTACCCGCCCGAGGACCTGCTGTTGCGGCCGGCCTTCATGAGCGCCGGCGTCGCCGCGCTGGCTGAATGTGCCCGGCAGCTCGCCGATCTTCCCGGTCTCTTCGTCGTCGTCGGCCATCCGCATCAGTTCGGTGAGTCGGGTGATGTTAGGTCGAAGTCGGTGGCCGTGCAGTTGCGCTTCAATGCCGCCTCGGTGCTGAGCGAGGGCCGCGTCGTCGGCACCTACTGCAAGCGCGAGTTGCCAAACTACCAGGTGTTCGACGAGCGCCGCTACTTCGCCTCCGGCCGCGACAGCGACTTGCCGGCCCTGACCGTCGATGTAGGCGGAATCGCCTTCGCCGTCCTCATCTGCGAAGACGCCTGGTTCGACGAGCCAGCCGAGCTTGCGAAGGCGGCCGGCGCGCAGGCGCTGTGCGTGATCAACGCGTCGCCGTTCCATCTCGGCAAGCTGGTCGAGCGCGAGGAGCGCATGGCGCACCGCGCCCGCACCGCCGACATGCCCTTGCTCTATGCGCACCTCGCCGGCGGCCAGGACGAGATCGTCTTCGACGGCGCCTCGTTCGCGCTCGACGCCAGCGGCGAGGTCGGTGCCCGCGCCGCGGTGTTCGACGAGGACCTCGCCCTGGTCGACGTGACGGCGCGCACCGCGCGCGGTGCCGTCGCCGCGATTCCGAGCGTCGAGGCGCAGGCCTGGGCCGCGCTTGTGACGGGCGTGCGCGACTACGTCGGCAAGAACGGCTTTCCGGGTGTGATCCTCGGCCTGTCGGGCGGCATCGACTCGGCGCTGGTGCTCGCCGTCGCCGTCGACGCGCTCGGCAAGGATCGCGTCCGCTGCGTGATGATGCCTTCGCCGTACACCGCTTCGATCTCGTGGATCGATGCCCGCGACATGGCCGAGCGCGTGGGCGTGCGCTACGACGAGATCTCGATCCTGCCGATGTTCGAGGCCTTCAAGGCCAGCCTCGCCGGCGAGTTCAGGGGTCGGGCCGAAGACGCCGCCGAAGAGAACATTCAGGCGCGCATCCGCGGCACGCTGTTGATGGCGCTCTCCAACAAGTTCGGCACGATCGTTCTCACCACCGGCAACAAGAGCGAGATGGCGACCGGCTACTGCACGCTCTACGGCGACATGGCCGGCGGCTTTGCAGTGCTCAAGGACGTTGCCAAGACGCTCGTCTATCGGCTCGCCGAGTGGAAGAACGCGCAGGGGCCGGAGGTCATTCCGCGCCGCATCATCACCCGACCGCCGTCGGCCGAGCTGCGCGCTGACCAGACCGACCAGGACAGCCTGCCGCCCTACGACGTGCTCGATGCCATCCTCGAGCGCTACATGGAGGGCGACCAGGGCATCGAGGAGATCGTCGCTGCGGGCCTGCCGCGCGCCGACGTCGAACGGGTGACGCGGCTCATCAAGGTCAACGAGTACAAGCGGAGGCAGGCGCCGATCGGCATCCGCATCACTCATCGCGCCTTCGGCCGCGACTGGCGCTATCCCATCACCTCGAAATTTCGCGCCTGAGCGGGCGACCGCACAAGCCCTAAACTCGAATCAATTCCACTGAGTTTTCGGAGCAGGCCATGAAGCAGATCACCGCCATCGTCAAGCCGTTCAAGCTCGAGGAAGTTCGCGAGGCACTGGCCGAGATCGGTGTGTCCGGTCTCACCGTCACCGAGGTCAAGGGTTTCGGCCGGCAGAAGGGCCACACCGAGCTGTATCGCGGCGCCGAGTACGTCGTCGACTTTCTACCGAAGGTGAAGGTCGAGGTCGTGGTCAAGCAAGCCGATGTCGAACGCTGCATCGACGCGATCGTCAAGGCCGCCAAGACCGGCAAGATCGGCGACGGCAAGATCTTCGTCACGAGCATCGAACACGTCGTTCGCATCCGCACCGGCGAGCTCAACGAAGACGCGATCTAGGCGGGGCGCTTCACCTTCGGCGGCTCGCCGCGCACATCGACGAGGCGGGTGCCGCAGAGGCGGTCGTGCCAGAACTGGTGCGTCGGCTCGGCGAGCGCGAGCAGGGCGTAGAAGACGATGCCGACGGCGGTCGCCGCCAGGCTGGGCCAGGGTTCCAGGTGCATGACGGCTGCGACCAGCGCGGCCGGCAGGAACCAGGCCACGCAGCAGGCCGCGTATCGCCCGAGTGCCCGCGCTTGCGAGATCGCGCCCCCGCCACGGGTGACAAGTCGAATTCGCCAGGTCTGCATCGCCAGCGTCTGGCCGCGAGCGGCCCAGAACCAGACGAAATAGACGCCGTAAAAAAGCAGAGCGAAGACGCGAAGCGCCGTTTCGCTTTGCAGCGGATGACGCTGACCCGTCTGCGCGACGAATACGGCGCCGACGATGCCGGGAATGAGGCCGAGCCCGAACAGCAGCGTCGCCTCGTAGACGAAGCAGGCCATGCGCCGCAGCAGCGAGGGCGTGGCGCCGGGCTCGTCCACCGCAGCGCCATCGGCGCCGCTCGTCGACGTCATTGCGGGCGCTGGCCCGCGGTGGCTGCCGGCGCGACGGAGGCGGGCATCGGCGGCGGCGCGGAGGCCCGCGGTACGCCCGACGCGCCCGAAGCCGTGACGGCGGCCGCCTGGGGGCCGCGCCGCGGCAACAGCGTCGAGCGGTTCACGAACTCCGGCGTCGCAGCGATCTTCGGCATGCCGGTTTGCTGATGGCTCGGCGGCGCCGGCTGGCGGGTAATGAGCGTCGTCGTCGCGCCGGGGCCGGCTTGCACGAGCGTTGGCGCGACCTGCTTCGGCGGCGGGACTTGCGCGGCGCTGGGCACGATGTTGACCTTCGCTTCCTTCGCGTCGCGGACGGGGCGGGTGATCCTGGCAACCGGCGCGCTGCCGGCGGCCGATGCGGCGCGCGCGGCGAACTGCTGCTTGGTGTCGGCGGGCAGCGCCTGGTATGCCTGCCAGCGGGCATTGCGGTCAGATGCCGGCACCTGGCGGGCCTCTTCGAAACGAATTCGCGCTTGGCCCCGTTCCGTCGGCGTCAACCGGGCCCAGTCGGACATGCGCGCGGTGATGCGGGCGCGCTCCGCGACGCCGAGAGAAGGAAACCGGCCGGCGAGGGTGACCCACTTCTGTTTGCGGACTGCATCAATCGACGACCACTCTTTCTCGAGTGGCGCCAGCGCTTCGCGATGCTGCGGCCACAGCTCACGCCAGCGCACGCCGGCCTCGCTGCGAACGGCGTTCACCGGAGACGATGCGGCCGGGCGAGGCGTCTGCGACCAGGCCAGCGGAGAGGCGAGCGTCAGCAGCGCGGCCGCGACGGCGACCACCGAGCCGTGGCGAACCCGACGCGCGGCGCGGCTCGAGAGGCGCTGCGTCGTCATCGTGCGAGGCTCATTCGCTGGCGGGTACCTTCAGAAATTCGGCGAAGCCGGGATCGCGATAGGCATTGATGGGCAGGTCGTCGCCCAGCAGGGCTTCGTCGATCTCTGCGGCTACCGACACCTGGGTGCGGGTCTGCCATTCCTGGATCATGACCAAGCCGCCGACGAGCGCCACCAGCGGCAGCACCGCGGCGACGCGAAGCCACCAGCGCGAGCGGCTGAAGCCGAGTGTGGCGGCGCCCGAAGCCGAGACGCCGACGCCTTGTGCGGTATCGAGCGTGCGGACTCGACGCGCCGTTTCGAGCGCCTTCTCGCGAGCGAAGCGAAGCCGCTCGCCGACGTCGTGCGGAACAGTTTGAGTGTTCTCGGCGAGGCAGGCGACGATTCGGCGCGCAAAGCGCGACTCGACCGCATCGCGGGACGCGGTGCGCAGAGTACTTTCAGATGCGTTCATGTCCTGATTCCCTTCGCCTGGAGCGCCTTGGCCAGAGCATGCACTGCCCGAGAGCAGTGCGTCTTGACGCTTCCTTCCGAGCACCCCATGGAGGCAGCGGTTTCGGCAACATCGAGTTCCTCCCAGTAACGCAGGAGAAACGCCTCTCGTTGACGCCCCGGAAGCCGCTGCACCTCGGCGTCGATCAACCGCAAGATCTGCGCCCGTGAAACCGAGTCGGACGCGCTCTCCGATTGCAGTGGATCGCCCAGCGCCTCGAGAGTTTCAAGAATGTCGAAGTCGCCATCGCTGCCGGCGCTCTCGAAGTCCGAAAAATTGCGCACGACCTGATTACGCACCTTCTGGCGGCGGAACCAGTCCATGGTCGCGTTCGAAAGGATGCGCTGGAAGAGCGGCGGCAACTCGGCCGCGGGCCGGTCAGCGTACTTCTCGGCCAGGCGGATCATCGAATCCTGGACGATATCGAGCGCCGCGTCGTCATCTCGGACGGCGTACACGGCGCGCTTCCATGCACGCTTCTCGACGCTTTTCAGAAAGTCGGTGAGTTCTTTGTCGGTCGCCAAGGAAGCGGGCTTTCAGCTGCAGCGCGAGCGGCGGCGATTATCACATCGGCGCTCAAGGGCACTGGAACGGGCCGGCAGCCGCGAGCGGCGATGCGATAATTCGCGGTTGCACAACAGATTCAGGTCGTTCCTGTCGCCCGACGCGCGGCGGCAAGCGGCGACCTCATCCCGGCACCACACCGGCCTCACGAGGGCACGGAAAGGTGCACCGATGGTTTTTCGTCAGAGAAATTCACAAAGGTGAAATCATGGAAACCTCAGCGCCCACGCTGAAACGGGCGGCCGCCGCCGCCGCGACCCCTTCGTCGCCCACCGCGACCGTCGATCCCAACGGTTCCGAAATCCTGGTGCGCTGCCTGCAGGCCGAAGGCGTTCGCTTCCTCTGGGGCTACCCGGGCGGCGCCGTCCTCTACATCTACGACGCGCTGTACAAGCAGGATTCCATCCAGCACGTGCTGGTGCGGCACGAGCAAGCCGCCGTGCACGCCGCCGACGGGTATGCGCGCGCGACCGGCGAAGTCGGTGTCGCCCTGGTCACCTCGGGGCCGGGCGCGACCAACGCCGTGACCGGCATCGCGACCGCCTACATGGACTCGATCCCGATGGTGATCGTGACCGGCCAGGTACCGACGCCGGCGATCGGCCTCGACGCGTTTCAGGAATGCGACACCGTCGGCATCACGCGGCCGATCGTCAAGCACAACTTTCTCGTCAAGGACGTTCGCGATCTCGCGCTGACGATGAAAAAGGCGTTCCACATCGCCCGCACCGGCCGGCCCGGCCCGGTGGTGGTCGACGTGCCAAAAGACGTCTCGATGGCGACGGCACCGTTCCACTACCCGGCCACCGTCGAGATGCGCTCGTACAACCCGGTACGAAAGGGCCACAGCGGCCAGATCAGAAAAGCCGCCCAGCTGCTGCTCGGAGCCAGGCGGCCTTACATCTACACCGGGGGCGGTGTCATCCTCGGCAACGCCTCCGTCGAATTGCGCGAGCTTGTCGACCTGCTCGGCTTTCCCTGCACCAACACGCTGATGGGCCTGGGTGCTTACCCGTCGAGCGACCCGAAGTTCCTCGGCATGCTTGGCATGCACGGCACCTACGAAGCGAACATGACGATGCAGAACTGCGACGTCCTGCTCGCCGTCGGCGCCCGCTTCGACGATCGCGTCATCGGCAATCCGAAGCATTTCGCGTCGGTCGAGCGCAAGATCATCCACGTCGACATCGACCCGTCGTCGATCAGCAAGCGGGTGCGCGTCGACATCCCGATCGTCGGCGACGTGAAAGACGTACTCCAGGAGCTGACGGCATTGCTGCGCGAATCGGCCTCGAAGCCGGACGTCAAGACGCTGTCGCCGTGGTGGTCGCAGATCAACGAGTGGCGCAAGCGCGACTGCCTCGCTTTCACGAAGAGCAGCGATGTCATCAAGCCGCAGCAGGTCGTCGAGACGCTGTGGGCGCTGACCAAGGACCACGACACCTACATCACGTCGGACGTCGGCCAGCACCAGATGTGGGCTGCGCAGTACTACCGCTTTGACCAGCCGCGGCGCTGGATCAACTCGGGCGGCCTCGGCACCATGGGGGTCGGCCTTCCGTACGCGATGGGCATCAAGCTCGCCAAGCCCGAGGCCGAGGTCGTCTGCATCACCGGCGAGGGCTCGATCCAGATGTGCATCCAGGAGCTCTCGACCTGCCAGCAGTACAAGACGCCGGTCAAGATCGTTTCGCTCAACAACCGTTACCTCGGCATGGTGCGGCAGTGGCAGCAGATCGACTACGGCAGCCGCTACTCGCACAGCTACATGGACGCGCTGCCCGATTTCGTGAAGCTGGCCGAGGCCTACGGACACGTCGGCCTGCGCATCGAAAAGCCCTCGGAGGTCGAGCCGGCGCTGAAGGAGATGCTGCGCCTGAAGGACCGCACCGTCTTCCTCGACGTGCAGACCGATCCGACCGAGAACGTCTGGCCGATGGTGAAGGCGGGCCAGGGCATCAGCGAAATGCTGCTCGGATCGGAAGACCTTTGAAGCACATCATCGCCGTCTTGCTTGAAAACGAACCCGGAGCGCTGTCGCGGGTGGTGGCTCTCTTTTCAGCGCGTGGCTACAACATCGAGACGCTCACCGTCGCGCCGACCGAGGACCCATCGCTGTCGCGGATGACGATCGTGACTACCGGCTCCGACGAGGTCATCGAGCAGATCACCAAGCACCTGAACCGCCTGATCGAGGTGGTGAAGGTGGTTGACCTCACAGAGGGCGCCTACACCGAGCGCGAACTCATGCTCATCAAGGTGCGCGCCGTCGGCAAGGAGCGCGACGAGATGAAGCGCATGGCCGAGATCTTCCGCGGCCGAATCATCGACGTCACCGAGAAGAGCTACACGCTCGAGCTGACCGGCGCGGCGAACAAGCTCGACGCCTTCCTCGAAGCCATCGACAAGAGCGCCATCCTCGAGACGGTTCGCACCGGCTCGAGCGGCATCGGTCGCGGCGAGCGCATCCTGCGGCTCTGAGCATCCATCACCCATCCGAACATCACGACACCGGAGAAAACGAATGAAGGTCTACTACGACAAGGACGCCGATCTCAGCCTGATCAAGAACAAGAACGTCACCATCGTCGGCTACGGTTCGCAGGGCCACGCCCACGCGCAGAATCTTTCCGACAGTGGCGTCAAGGTGACTGTCGGCCTGCGCAAGGGCGGAGCATCGTGGGCCAAGGCCGAGGCCGCCAAGCTGAAGGTGGCCGAGGTCGCCGAGGCGGTGAGGGCGGCCGACATCGTCATGATGCTGCTGCCCGACGAGCAGATCGCGACCGTCTACACGAACGACGTCGCGCCGAACATCAAGCAGGGCGCTTCGCTGGCGTTCGCACACGGCTTCAACGTTCACTACGGTCAGGTCGTGCCGCGCGCCGACCTCGACGTCTGGATGGTGGCTCCCAAGGCGCCGGGCCATACCGTTCGTTCGACATACACGCAGGGCGGCGGCGTGCCGCACCTGATCGCGGTCCATGCCGACAAGTCGGGCAAGGCACGCGACCTGGCGCTGAGCTATGCGGCGGCCAACGGCGGCGGCAAGGCCGGCGTGATCGAGACCAACTTTCGCGAAGAGACCGAGACCGACCTGTTCGGCGAGCAGGCCGTGCTGTGCGGCGGCACGGTGGAGCTGATCAAGGCCGGCTTCGACACCCTCGTCGAGGCGGGATATGCGCCCGAGATGGCGTACTTCGAGTGCCTGCACGAACTCAAGCTCATCGTCGACCTGATCTACGAGGGCGGCATCGCCAACATGAACTATTCGATCTCGAACAACGCCGAGTACGGCGAGTACGTGAGCGGCCCGAAGATCATCGGCGACGAGGCACGAGCGGCGATGAAGAAGATGCTGCACGACATCCAGACCGGCGAGTACGCCAAGAGCTTCATCATCGAGAACCGTGCCGGCGCGCCGACGCTGATGAGCAAGCGGCGCCTCACTGCAGAGCATCCGATCGAGGTCGTCGGCGAAAAGCTGCGCGCGATGATGCCGTGGATCAAGAAGAACCGCCTCGTCGACCAGTCGCGCAATTGACGGCGAAAGGCGGCGCGCGCACATGAGCGAAGACACCCGTCCGTTCGTGGTGACACCGGAGCCACCGCCGCGGCTGCGCCGGAAGGGCATCTACATTCTGCCCAACCTGTTTACGCTCGGCGCGCTGTTCGGCGGCTTCTACGCCGTCGTCATGGCGATGAACGGTCGCTTCGAGCAGTCGGCCTACGGCGTCTTCGCGGCGATGGTGCTCGACAGCCTCGATGGCCGCGTCGCGCGCATGACGAAGACGCAGAGCGTGTTCGGCGAACACATGGACTCGCTCTCCGACATGGTCTCGTTCGGCGCCGCGCCCGCGCTCATCGCCTACGAATGGGCGCTGAAGGGGCTCGGCAAGCCGGGCTGGATCGCCGCGTTCGTCTACTGCTCCTGCACGGCGCTGCGCCTCGCCCGCTTCAATACCAACGTCGGCGTCGTCGACAAGCGCTTCTTCCAGGGCCTGCCGAGCCCGGCTGCGGCGGCGGTGGTCATGGGCTTCATCTGGCTGATGGACAACCAGGGCTTCGCCGGCGTCGCCGAAGGGCCGTGGCTGGCGTGGCTGACCTTCGCAATCACGCTCTACGCCGGCCTGACGATGGTGACCAACGTGCCGTTCTACAGCTTCAAGGATCTGAGCATCAAGCGCTCGGTGCCCTTCGTCGTCATCGTCCTCATCGCCCTCGGCATCGCCGTCATCAACATCCACGTACCGGCGGCGCTGTTCGGCCTCTTTGTCGTGTACGGCATTTCCGGCTACTGCGTCTATGTGTGGAAACGCATGAAGGGCAAGCCGGTGAGCGTGATTGCAACGTCGACCGACGAGCCCGACGAACAAGGCTTGCACCGGTGAGCGGCGGTGAGCTATATTGAACTGGTCATGACGCGAATTCGTTCCGCCCTCCTGCTTCTTCTTCGACCTCTCAGGGCTCGCTGAACGACTTCGCCTCCAACGTCTCGTCCGACCGGCCCGCTAGCAAACGCAGCGGGCCGTTTTGTTTTTTCAGCTGGGAAACGCCATGTCCGACCGCCTGTTCATCTTCGACACCACCTTGCGCGACGGCGAGCAGTCGCCCGGCGCTTCGATGACCAAGGACGAGAAGCTTCGCATCGCGCGCCAGCTCGAGCGGCTCAAGGTCGACGTCATCGAGGCCGGTTTCGCAGCGTCGTCGAACGGCGATTTCGAAGCGGTGCGAGCGATCGCGCAGGCGATCAAGGGCGCCACCGTGTGCTCGCTGGCGCGCGCCAACGACCGCGATATCTCGCGCGCCGCAGAAGCGCTGCAAGGCGGCGAGTCGACGCGCATCCACATCTTCATCGCCACCAGCGAACTGCACATGGACAAGAAGCTGCGGATGACGCGCGACCAGGTCTTCGAGCAGGCGAAACTGTCGACGCGGTTCGCGCGCAACCTCAGCGGCGACGTCGAGTTCTCGCCCGAAGACGGCTACCGCTCCGACCCCGAATTCCTCTATCGCGTGCTCGAGGCCGTGATCGACGAGGGCGCGACCACGATCAATATCCCCGACACGGTCGGCTATGCGATCCCCGAGCTCTACGGCGAGTTCCTGCTCGACCTGCGACGAAAGATCCCGAACTCGGACAAGGCCGTCTGGTCGGTGCATTGCCACAACGACCTCGGCATGGCCGTCGCCAATTCGCTGGCCGGCGTGAAGATCGGCGGCGCCCGCCAGATCGAGTGCACGATCAACGGCCTCGGCGAACGCGCCGGCAACTGCGCGCTCGAGGAGATCGTGATGGCCGTGAAGACTCGGCGCGACTACTTCGACCTCTCGATTGGCATCGACGCAACCCAGATCGTGCCGGCCTCGCGGCTGGTGTCGCAGACGACCGGATTCGTCGTGCAGCCGAACAAGGCGGTCGTCGGCGCCAATGCCTTCGCGCATGCTTCCGGCATCCACCAGGACGGCGTTCTCAAGGCGCGCGACACCTACGAGATCATGCGTGCCGAAGACGTCGGCTGGGCCACCAATAGGATCGTGCTCGGCAAGCTTTCGGGCCGTAACGCCTTTAAGCAGCGGCTGGGCGAACTCGGCATCGAGATGCGGTCGGACGTCGACGTCAACGCGGCATTCGTGCGCTTCAAGGAGCTCGCCGACCGCAAGAGCGACATCTTCGACGAGGACATCCTGGCCCTTGTCATGGACGAAGCCGTGATCGCCGAGCGCGAGCACTACCGTCTCGTGGCGCTGGCCCAGCATTCCGAGATGGGGGCGCGGCCGCAGGCAACGGTGTCGTTCGTCGCCGGCGAAGCCGAACACACGGCGTCGAGCGATGGCAACGGCCCGGTCGACGCCAGTCTGAAGGCGATCGAGTCGAAGGTCGCGAGTGGCGCGGAAATGCTGCTCTATTCCGTCAATGCCATCACTTCGGGCAGCACAGAATCGCAAGGCGAGGTGACGGTGCGGCTCCAGCACGGCGGGCGCGTCGTCAACGGCGTCGGCGCCGATCCCGACATCGTGGTCGCGTCGGCGAAAGCCTACCTGGCGGCGTTGAACAAGCTGCACAGCAAGACCGAGCGCGTTGCTGCCCAGGGCTGACCGGGATGTAAGCGGCAGCAAGCGAGGCTCTTTCCGTGCCTGTAGTCTCACTTTAGAAACAACGCGCAAGCTTTTGATCTTGCGCGTTTTTTATGGCTCCCCTAGACTCGCGCCGCTGCCCACCGAGGACGCTCCCTTGACGATCATCCCGAAGCTGGTTTCCGCTGTCCTCCTGATCGCCTTCGCTGGCGCCGGTTTCGCGGCGCCGCACCCGCACGCCGGAGCGAAAAAGAAGTCCGCGACGGCCGCGGCGCCAACGCGTGTCGCCAGCCACGCCCGCGTCCGCCAGGTCATCGTCGTTCGCAGCGGCCGTCACGGCGGCATCCACCGCGTCGTCGCCCTGGCCCACCTCGAGCCGTCGCGGCCGTCGTTCGGCCAGCTCATCGGCCTGCACGACACCGGCGACACGCTCGATCTGAAGTCGGGCGTCGCCCTGGTCCTCGACCAGGACACCAACGAAGTCCTGTTCAGCAAGAATTCGCAGGCTGTGCTGCCGATCGCTTCGCTGACCAAGCTGATGACGGCCCTGATCGTCACGGAAGCCCGGCTGCCGATGGACGAGGCGATCACGATTACCGACGACGACATCGATACCGAGAAGGGCAGCCGTTCGCGCCTTCGCGTCGGCACGACGCTGCCGCGCGGAGACATGCTGCATCTGGCGCTGATGTCTTCGGAGAACCGGGCCGCGCACGCGCTCGGCCGCACCTACCCGGGCGGCTTGCCGCTCTTCGTGGCGCACATGAACGAGAAGGCGAACGCGCTCGGCATGAACGACACGCACTATGTCGAGCCAACCGGGCTGTCGAGCCGCAACCAGTCGAGCGCCCGCGATCTAGCGACGCTGGTCAAGGTCGCCCACCAGGTGCCCATCATCCGCGAGCTGTCGACGTCGCCGGAGTACGTGGTCGAGGTCGGCAACCGGCCGGTCCAGTTCCGCAACACCAACGGACTCGTCAAGAGCCCGGAGTGGGACATCGGCCTGCAGAAGACGGGCTACATCTCCGAAGCCGGTCGATGCCTGGTGATGCAGGCCAAGATGGCCGGCCGCCACCTGATCATGGTGTTCCTCGACTCGGCGGGCAAGTATTCCCGGATCGGCGATGCCGAGCGGGTCCGGCGCTGGATCACCGAGTCGGCGCCTTCGTTGCCGGTAGCGCTGCCCGCGGTTCTCGGCGCGAAGAAGCCGACCGTCTGAAGTCGCCGGCGCGGCAAGCCTCGCCGCGCTTTCCGATCCGCACTTTTTCTGTTGTCGCTCAGCCGCGGCGATGGCCGAGGCTCGCCGAGATCTCTGCGGCGGTCGCCTCGAGGCGCTCGAGCCAGGTCTCTTCCAGGCGGTCGGCCGGGGCCGAGATCGACAGGCCGGCGATGAGCTTGCCCTGGTCGTCGAGGATACCCGCCGCCATGCAGCGCACGCCGAGCTCGAGTTCCTCGTTGTCACGCGCCGTGCCGTACTGGTTCACGCGCGCCAGCTCGCGCTCGAGCGCCGCCAGCTCGGTGATGCTGTTGCGGGTGTGGCCGGCGAGCCCGGTGCGGGCTGCATAGGCGCGCACGCGCTGGGCGTCGTCGTGGGCCAGGAATAGCTTGCCGACGGAGGTGAGGTGGAGCGGCGCCCGGCCGCCGACGGCGCGTACCACCTGCATCCCCGAGCGCTCGCTGTACGTGCGTTCGACGTAGGCGATCTCGTCGCCCTGTCGCATCGACAGATTGATCGGCTGGTGGGTAAGCTTGTGGAGCTCGCGCATCGGCGCCAGCGCCGCGTCGCGAACGTCGAGCCGGGCCTTCACGAGGTTGCCGAGCTCGAGCAGGCGCATGCCGAGCCGGTAGCTGCCGGCTTCCGGGCGGTCGACGTAGCGGCCGATCGTGAGGTCGCTGAGGATGCGATGCGCGGTCGACGGGTGCAGGCCGCTCTGCTCGCTGATGATCTTGAGCGCCACCGGCTCCTGGTGCGACGCCAGAAGGTCGAGCAGGCCGAAGGCGCGCTCGAGGACCTGGATCGTGATGGACCGTGGCTCGCTCTTTCGCATGGCTCAATTCTCGTCGCGAAGTCAGGACATGGCGGCAGCCGCGGCAGCGACACCGCTCCGCACGGCACCTTCGAGCGTCGCCGGGTAAGGTCCGTCGATGTAGTCGCCGGCGGCGAACAGGCCGTCAGCGACGCGGCCCGGCGGTCGCGCCAGCCCGGGCGTGCAGGCGAAGGTGGCGCGCTTTTCGACGATGGTGCGCACGATCTCGAGCGGGCCGGCCAGCCAGGGCGCCAGCGCCTGTCGCGCCTGCAG
Organism: Rhizobacter sp.; assembly: GCA_043758495.1. Taxonomy (GTDB): domain Bacteria; phylum Pseudomonadota; class Gammaproteobacteria; order Burkholderiales; family Burkholderiaceae_C; genus Schlegelella_A. The sequence continues at coordinate 1,571 of JAYVNL010000048.1, read as the reverse complement.
CAGGGCAGCAGCTTCGACGGCTTTGCTGCCTCGCTCGACCCAGTCGGCCGCGCCGCTGACGACGAGTGCGAGCAGGCCGTCGGTGCCGCCGAGCTGGCCGCGGTCGAAGACGAACTGTGCGGGTGCGACGGCGGAAGCTGCCAGCGCCAGCATCGGGTACGGCAGCCGGCAGCCTGCGCTGCGCACGTAGACGGTGATGATCGGTTCATGGCGAAGCGCCGTCGCCGCTGCGGCCCATGTCGGAGCGAGCGCGGCCGCGAGCCGTGCCGATTCGATGGCACTGGCGGCGAGGACGACACGATCGAACGCCACGCCATCGACGCGCCAGCCGCTGCCGTCGCGATCGACCAGCTCGACGCGATGCGCCGACCGCAACGTTGCCCCGCGTGACGCCAGCCAGGCCGTCGCCGGCGTCGCCAGCAGTTCGCTCAGGCCGAGCCGCGGCAGCAGCAGGTCGGCCGAACCCGGGCCCGAGGCGAGGGCGTCGTGGAGGACGCGCAGGAACACGCTGCCACTGGCCTCGGCCGCGGGCATGTTGAGGGCGGCGATGCAGAGGGGCTCGATGAAGTCGCGACGCACCTGGTCGGGCAGGGCGGCGCACAGGTCGGCGACGGTCATGGCGGGCGCGCACGTGAAGCCCGCGCGCGACCAGCGCGCTGCCACCCGCAGCAGTGCCAGGCGCCCGCCCCAGTGCCAGCCGCGCCGCCGCAGCACCGCCAGCACGAAGGCGGGCACAGGCGCGCCGCCGCCTAGGCGAAGGCCGAAGCCGTCGCTGTCGACAAGCGTCAGCGGCATGCGGACGAACGCATCGCTCTCGTCGACGCCCACCGCCTTCATCAGACGCAAGACCTCCCGATAGGCACCGATGCAGATGTGCTGGCCGTTGTCGAGATCGCCGACCGATCGGGCCCGGCCGCCGGCACGCGGCGCCATCTCGAAGAGAGTGACGTCGGCGCCGGCCGCATTCGCATCGACGGCCGCCGCCAGGCCGGCCCAGCCAGCGCCGACGACCGCCACCCGCCGCGCCATCAACGGCCGCGCCAGTTGGTTCGCATCGCGATCCAGAGCTTCCGGATCGGCGTCAGCGAGATGCGTTGGTGAAGCACCTGAAAGTCGTCGGCCTCGATTTCGCGCAAGAGGCTTCGGTAGATGTTGGCCATCATGAGGCCGGGCTTTTGCGTCTTGCGGTCAGCTTCGCCGAGGCGCGTCAGGGCGTCGTCGTAGCTGCGATGGGCGCGCTCGGCCTGCAAGCGCATCAGGGCGGTGAAGCGGTCGCTGTAGCGGCGCTCGAGCAGCTCCGAAGCCTTCACGTCGAACTGCTTCAGCTCGCTCATCGGCAGGTAGATGCGGCCGCGCCGGGCATCGTCGCCGACGTCGCGAATGATGTTGGTGAGCTGCATCGCCAGGCCGAGGCGGTGTGCGTAGTCCACGGTCGAGGCCTCGCTGCGACCGAAGATGTTGGCCGCGACCTCGCCGACGACGCCGGCGACCAGATCGCAGTACTTCGCGAGGCCGGGGAAGTCGAGGAAGCGCGACTGGTCGAGGTCCATCTGGCAGCCTTCGATCACGGC
>JAYVNL010000047.1:0-6499 GCA_043758495.1 Rhizobacter sp. | reverse complement strand
TCAGCACCGCGACCAAAACGCTGCAGGATCAGCTCTTCGTGCGCGACCTGCCGCGCCTGCGCTCGGCGCTGAACCTGCCGCTCACGGTCGCCTTGCTCAAGGGCAGGTCGAGCTATCTCTGCCTGCATCGGCTCGGCCAGGCGCGCCACGATGCGCATCTGCCCGATCGCTTCGCGGTGCGGGCGCTGGCCAAGATCGAGGCCTGGGCGCAGACCACCGCCAGCGGTGACCTCGCCGAGATGGAAGGCCTCGACGAGCGCAGCAGCGTCATCCCGCTCGTCACCTCGTCGCGCGAGAACTGCCTGGGCGGCGAGTGCCCGGAGCATCGCTCGTGTCATGTGATGAAGGCGCGGCGCGAGGCGATGCTCGCCGACCTCGTCGTCGTCAACCATCACCTGTTCTTCGCCGACATGGCGCTGCGCGACAGCGGTGTCGCCGAGTTGCTGCCAAGCGTCGAGGTCGCGATCTTCGACGAGGCCCATCAGCTCGCCGAGGCCGGCGTGCAGTTCCTCGGCACGACGCTCGGCTCGTCTCAGGTCATCGACTTCGCGCGCGACATGCTGGGCGCCGGCCTGCAGCAGGCGCGCGGTCTGCGGCCCTGGCCGGAGCTCGCTGCCGCCTGTGACAGGAGCGCGCGCGAACTGAGGCTCGCCGCGGTCGGCCGACTCGGCGAAGTACGGGCCAGCCTCAAGCTGCGCTGGGCCGAGCGCAGCGACGACGCGGCCTTCATGCAGGCGCTCCGCGAGGTCGGCACGGCTTGCGAGACGGCACGTGAATCGCTCGAAACGGTGAGCGAGCTCGCCCCGGACTTCGTTCGCCTGGCGGAGCGAGCATCGCGCCTGGCGGCGCTGGCGACGAGCTTCGGCGAGGCCCCCGCAGACGGCAAGATCCGCTGGCTCGACCTGTCGACGCATCAGGCGCGGCTGGTCGAATCGCCGCTCGACATCCGCGAAGCCATGCAGGAAGAGATGGACGGCGCTGCCAAGGCCTGGATCTTCACTTCGGCGACGCTGGGCGACGACGAGCGGCTCAGCTGGTTCGCCGAGGGTGCCGGCCTGGAGAAGGCGCCAGCCTTGCGCGTCGGCAGTCCCTTCGACTATGCGAACCATGCCCGCGTCTTCGTGCCACGCGTCTTCGCGAAGCCGGGCGATCCCGCCCACGCGCCGGCCGTCGCCGACCTGGCCGCGCGATGTGCGCGGGCGCTCGGCGGCCGCACTTTCGTGCTGACGACGACGCTGCGCTCGCTGCAGGCGGTCGGCGCGCGCCTGCGCGACACCTTCGCCGGCGAGGAGAGCGCCATCGAAGTACTGGTGCAGGGGCAGGGCTCGAAACGCCAATTGATGCAGCGCTTTCTCGATGCGCCGCAGGCCGTGCTGGTCGGCTCGCAAAGCTTCTGGGAAGGCATCGACGTTCCAGGCGACGCCTTGCAGTGCGTGGTCATCGACAAGCTGCCTTTTCCGCCGCCGCACGACCCGCTTGTCGAAGCCCGCGTGCGCCGGCTCGAGGCCGAAGGCCGCAACGCCTTCGCCGACTACTTCGTCGCCGAGGCGGCGATCTCGCTCAAGCAAGGCGCGGGGCGGCTGATCCGCAGCGAGACCGATCGCGGCCTGCTCGTCGTCTGCGATCCGCGCATGGCGACGATGAGCTACGGGCGGCGTCTCTTCGCCGCCTTGCCGCCGATGGCCCGACTCGAGAGCGAGAGCGAGGCGATGGACTGGCTGGCCGGGCTCGCGGCGATGCCGGTCAGCGCCCTGCGCTAGCTCCTACCAGAGCTGCCACCAGCGCGCCTTCTTGTTGCCGAGGCCGTTGTCCAGGATCGTCGAGTTCGGGAAGCTCGTCTTCAGCACGCGACCCGCATCGTCGCGAAGCTCCGTCAGTCCGAGCTTGTCGTAGCTCTGCATCATGATGAAGAGCGCCTCCTCGACCGAAGGCGTCTGCTGAAATTCCTGGACCGTCTGCTGCGCCCGGCTCGCCGCGGCGATGTAGGCACCGCGACGGAAGTAGTAGCGGGCGACGTGCACCTCGTACGCGGCCAGCGAGTTGACGATGTAGTTCATGCGCAGCCGCCCGTCGTCGGCATAGGTCGACTGCGGAAACTGTTCGATGAGCTGGCGAAACGACTGGTAGGAGTCACGCGACGCCTGCTGGTCGCGTTCCGAAAGGTCCTGGCTGGCGAGCGAGCCCAGCAGGCCGAGGCTGTCGTTGAAGTTGACGAGGCCCTGCAGGTAGAGCGCGTAGTCGAGTGCAGGACTGGTCGGGTGCAGCTTGATGAAGCGTTCCAGCGTCGACAGCGCCTGCGCTTTCTCGCCGCTTTTCCAGAGCAGGAAGGCGCGCTCGATCTGCGCCTGCTGCGCCAGCAGGGTGCCCGCAGCGCGGCCCTCGAGGCGCTCGTAGAGCTTGATCGCCTTGTCGTAGGAGCCGGCTGCCGCTTCTTCCTTGGCGTCGGCATAGATCTTCTCGGGCGACAAGCGCGCCGTCTCGTCCCTGGGCGTCGTGTCACAGGCGGCGAGGAAGATGGCTGCGGCCGACATCGCCGACACTGTCAGCCAGGAACGAATGGAGATCGGAAACGTCGTCATGCAATCGCGGTCGCGCGACCTGCAGGGCCGTAGCGACGAGAGGGTGAACGTGGAAGGCGAATCTTATAGGGTCGACCGAGGGCCGGCCGAAGCGGGCGACGCACCGGCCGGAGCCGGCGCGCTCGCCGACGCGGACGACGACCAGCCCGAGACGCGCGAAGGCACGGTCGGCGAGGCACTGCACGGCGAGCGTCTCGACAAGGCGATCGTCACCCTCGCGCCGGAGTTCTCGCGCAGCCATCTGCAAGGGCTCATCAAGGGCGCCCAAGTGCGCATCGATGGCAAGCCGGCAGCGAGCGCGTCGCAGCGGGTGCGCGCCGGCCAGCATCTCGCCGTCACCCTGCTGCCGACCGAGGAGAGTCGCGCCTATCGCGCCGAGGCGCTGACCCTGGTCGTCGCCTACGAAGACGACGACCTGCTCGTCGTCGACAAGGCGGCTGCATGGTTGTCCATCCGGCCGCGGGCAACTGGTCGGGGACCCTGCTCAACGGCTTGCTGGCGCGCTATCCGCAGAGCGCCGCCCTGCCGCGCGCTGGCATCGTGCATCGGCTGGACAAGGACACCTCGGGGCTGATGGTCGTCGGCAAGACGCTGGTCGCGGTGACTGCGCTGGTGCGCGCGATCGCGGCGCGCGAGGTGAATCGGCGCTACCTTGCGATCGGCCAGGGCCGGCCGGTTGCAACGGCGTTCAGCGTCGAGGCGCCAATCGGCCGGGATCCGCAGATGCGCTTGCGCATGGCCGTTGTCGCCTCGGGCAAGCCGGCGCGCACCGACGTCGAGTTGCTCGCCACCGACGGCACGCACTGCGCCCTGCGCTGCACCCTGCACAGCGGGCGCACGCACCAGATCCGCGTCCACCTCGCGTCGCGCGGCCTGCCGCTGGTAGGCGATCGTCTGTACGGCGGACGACCGGCGTTGGGCGTCGAACGGCAGGCCCTGCATGCGGCCGAGCTGGCCTTTGCGCATCCGGTTTCGCAGCAACGGATTGCCCTTGCGTCGGCCTTGCCCGCCGACCTCGCCCCGGCCTGGAGGCAACTGACCGGATCGGTGGCCTGACCCGGGTTCGGCCGGTTCGCTACAATCGCGAGAATCGGTTTCGATCGAGCCCGCCGTTGCAGCGCCGTCCGCTGCAACCTGCGCGACCTTCGAGACCTCGAGACCCGATCGCACCTGCGGTGCATCTCGACCCGCGGCAAGCGCGTTGCGCTGCCGAACCTACCGCGTTTCGGACGCGAAGACATGCCGCGAGGTGACGCGGCCGAGGACTTTCACGACGACATGAAGACCCTGGATGCCAAACGCGTCCTCGAGGCAGCGCTCATCTGCTCGGGCCAGCCGATGCCATTGCGCGAGCTGGGCGCGTTGTTCGCCGACGAGATCGGACCCGACACCTTGCGCAGCCTGCTCGACGAGTTGAGCCGCGATTGCAGCGGCCGCGGCATCGAGCTGGTGTCGCTGGCGAGCGGCTGGCGTTTCCAGAGTCGGCCCGAGATGGCCAGCTACCTCGCCCGGCTCAACCCCGAGCGGCCGCCCCGCTATTCGCGCGCGGTGCTGGAAACGCTGGCCATCATCGCCTACCGCCAGCCGGTAACGCGCGGCGACATCGAAGACATACGCGGCGTCGCTGTCGCCAGCACCATCGTCAAGCAGCTCGAAGAGCGCGGCTGGATCGAAGCGATCGGCTACCGTGAAGCGCCGGGGCGTCCGGCCTTGCTGGCCACGACGCGCCAGTTCCTCGACGACCTCGGCCTCGCCCGTCTCGACCAGCTGCCGGCGCAGGGCGGCAGGGGCGACGCTGCCGATGCGGGCGGCGACGCCATCGCCGCCCTCGCGTCGCAAACCGTGCTGTCGTTCGCAGAAACGTCCGCCGAGACCTCCTCCGAAGCCGAGCCGCCCGTCGATACCGAGGCGCCCGTCGCTACCGATCCGGCTTCTGCTTCTGCTTGCACCGATTCGTCCGCCATGCCCTCCGACCCTGCCCTGGAATCCCACCCATGAACCGATCTGCCGACTCCGCGCCGCTCGCCGACCTCGAAGGCGAGGGGCATGGCGAAGCGCCGTCTTCCGCCGCCCCGGGCACGGCCAGTGGCGATGCACCGACTGCTCTTGCCGGCAACGCAGGCGAGCCGAGGCCTCGCGGCGAAGGCGAACGCGGCGAGAACGATCGTGGCGGACGCAGGCGCGGCCGGCGCGACCGGCACCGCGGCGAAGCGGGAGACGTTGGTGACGGCGGCCCACGGCCGCGCGGCGCTGCGCAAATGCTGCCGCTGCCGCCCAACTTCGAAGGACCGCTGCCGCGTCATCTGCAACCCGTCGTCGCGCCCGAGGCGGGCGAGGTCTTCGCCAAGCTGCTCTCGGGCGAGTTCGACACTGAAGCCGGGGCTGTCGAAGTCGTCGAGTCCGAAGAGGCGACGAACAAGCGCGTTCTCGCCGCCGAGGCCGATGCACCCAAGCTGCACAAGGTGCTGGCCCAGGCCGGCATCGGCTCGCGCCGCGACATGGAAGAGCTGATCGTCGAGGGCCGGATCAAGGTCAACGGCGAACCGGCGCACACCGGCCAACGCATCTCCTTCGGCGATCGCATCGAGGTCGACGGCAAGCCGGTGCGCGTTCGCATCGTGCCGCCGCCGGCGCGCATCATCGCGTACCACAAGCCGGCCGGCGAGATCGTCACCAACGACGACCCCGAGCATCGCCCGACCGTGTTCCGGCGGCTGCCGCGCCTGCACCAAGGCAAGTGGCAGTCGGTCGGCCGGCTCGACATCAACACCGAGGGGCTGTTGCTGTTCACGAACTCGGGCGGCCTGGCGAACCAGCTCATGCATCCGCGCTTCGGCGTCGAGCGCGAGTACGCGGTGCGGGTCATGGGCACGCTTGGCGATGCCGAGCGGACGCAGTTGCTCGAAGGCGTCGAGGTCGACGGCCAGCGCGCTTCGTTCAAGTCGATCGTCAACGGCGGTGGCGAGGGCCTCAACACCTGGTACCGCGTCGTCATCACCGAAGGCCGCAACCGGGAGGTCAGAAAGCTGTTCGAGGCGGTCGGCCTGACGGTGAGCCGGTTGATCCGCATCCGCTACGGCACGGTGGTGCTGCCGCTCGGGCTGAAACGCGGGGTCTGGGTCGATCTCGACGAGAACGATGTGCGGTCGATCCGCCGCCTTGCCAATCCGCAGGGCGAAGGGCAGCGTAACGAAGAGCGCGGCGAAGGCAAGCGCCGCGACGATCGCGGCAACCGGGGCAACAACAACAATCGCCAGGGCAACGATCGCCAGGGCAATGACCGTAATCGGCCGGCGCCCGGGCCGCGTCGGCCTGACGAGGCGCGCTTCGATGCACCCGTCGAGGCGCCACCGCGCGAAGCCGGCGACGACGAGATCGAAGACGACTTCGATCCGAGCAGGATTCCCAATCCCTTGCAGCAGACCTTCGACCATCGATTCGTGCAGGGTCGCCGCATCGGCCCGAACAGCGGCTTTGGCGCCGGTGGCAGCGCACCGCGTGCGCCTGCCGGCGGCGGCAAGGGCGACCCGAAGCAACCCGATCCCTTGCAGACTTCGGTCGGCTACATCGGCGCCAATGCCTTTCACGGCAAGAACCGGGGCCGTGGCGGCGGCAACCGTGGCGGTGGCTTCGGCGGCGGCGGTTCGGGAGGGGGTGGCGGCTACGGTGGCGGAGGTGGCGGCGGTGGCGGCGGTGGCGGCGGTGGCGACGGGTGGCTGGCTGGTTGATGGGCTGGGCGACGGGCTGGGAGGCGAGTTGACTGACGGGCCTGGAATGGGGCTGAGGCCAGTCGCTGGCGCGGCAGGTGGCGTGTTGGGTGCGTGTGCGCCTGGGCTGAGGTCCGCCGTCGGCAAGCGGGTGATCGAGGTGGCCAGACCGGGGCGGCTGGTGTCCGTGCTTGGCGGCGGCGCGGCCAGTGC
>JAYVNL010000046.1:0-19161 GCA_043758495.1 Rhizobacter sp. | reverse complement strand
CAGATTGTAGACCGGGTGGTGGGAGTACCCGCCACCGTTGCCGACAACGACGCGGGCGGTGCTTTGCTGATGCGCCCCAGTCTCAGGCAGCAGCCAGTGGCCAGCGTGGCCGCACGGTGAACGCGTAGCCGCTCGACGGATTGCCAATGCCGCGCTGCAGACGCATCGCGGCAGCCAGCGCAATCATCGCGCCGTTATCGGTGCACAGCGCCAGTTCCGGGTAGTGCAACCGGTACCCGCGCGTCTCGCATTCCTGATTCAAACGGCTGCGAAGTGCGATGTTCGCACCGACACCGCCCGCCACGACGAGCGTTGTCTGTCCAGTCTTTTCGAGCGCCGAGATCGATTTGCGAACGAGCACGTCGACGATCGCCTCCTGCGTCGAAGCTGCCAGATCGGCACGTGCCTGGTCGCAATCGCTACCGAGTTTGAGCGCATGCGTGCGAACGGCGGTCTTGAGTCCAGCGAACGAGAAATCGAGAGAGTCGCGATGCAGGAGCGGTCTGGGCAACGCGTAGGCGCGCGGATCGCCAGACTCCGCCAGTTGAGCCAGCGCCGGCCCACCTGGATAGCCCAGGCCCAAGAGCTTTGCGGACTTGTCGAACGCTTCGCCGGCGGCATCGTCGATCGTGTCGCCCAGCAGCCGATACGCTCCGACCTCGGCGACTTCGAGGAGCTGTGTGTGGCCACCCGACACGAGCAAGGCGATGAACGGAAATGTGGGCGGGTCTGCAGACAGGAACGGCGACAGGAGGTGGCCTTCGAGATGATGAATACCCAGCGCCGGGCGACCGATAGATGCCGCCAAGGCCGTAGCCACGCCGGCACCGACCAAGAGCGCTCCGGCGAGCCCGGGGCCCAGGGTAAAGGCGATGAAATCGATGTCGGACACCGACGCCCCGCCCCGGGACAAAACATCCCGAGTCAGCGGCAGGACCCGCCTGATGTGGTCTCGCGATGCCAACTCTGGGACGACGCCACCATACGCAGCGTGCATGTCGGCTTGGCTGTGCAGCGCCTGCGAGACGAGAACGGGCGGCAAGCTGCCGCCGTAAGCGACGAGCGCCACGCCGCTTTCGTCACAGGAAGTTTCTACGCCGAGGACAAGCACAACCGCAGTCTAGGCGGCGCCTTGGCCTCCCGCTGAAGGCGGCTTCCCCGCCATCCGGAGGGGAGCTTTGTTTACCAGCCGGCGCGGGGCAACTCCACCTCCACCGCTCCGCCACTGATCCACGCGAGCATTTCCGGCTGAAGAAGAACTGGACCACGCAACTCGGTTTGGTCCTGGATTTCGACCGTTGCGACGCTGTTCACGGTGGCGTTTTCTTGCTGCATGGTGGCTCCGTTGGAATCTGCGCGGGGTATCGCGCACAAAGCAATTTCAGCAGTGGTGAAGGCAACTGGTAACTGTTAGGTCTGACAGTGTGCAACTTCGCACAAATGTGCTTACAACCTGCTCGCCGAGACAGGGCATCAGCGAATCAGTCCGAGCCGAAGCGCCTTCAAGACAGCTTGGTGCTTGTTCACGCATCCGAGCTTGTGAGTGGCATTGTTGACGTGCAACGCGGCCGTCCGCTCGCTGATGCCGAGCAGGCTGCCGACCTCCCAGGCCGTCTTGCCCTCCATCGTCCAGCGAAGCGTTTCGAGCTCGCGGGGGGTCAGCGCGGGCGCCCCTGGCGTCGTCAAGGTCGGCGCCAGGACGCGCACCGCAGCATCTTGTGCATAGACAGCGAACAACTGCAGATCGGCAACAAGGCGGGTCGCCTCGCCGGCGTTGTCGGGCAACGGCTCGTCCCGATCGACGCCGAGCACGAAATGACGGCCCTCGGGCATGTGAAGTGCCATGGCGATGCCATTGCGGTAACCGAAGCGGGCCTGCTCTTCCCAGATGTCGCCCTGGCCGATCTTCGTGTAGGTGTCTTGCCCCCAGATGATCGGCATGGTGTGCTGTTTGCAGTGCTGCATCACCGGGTCGCGTCGCCAGTCCTCGCGGTCGAGAAAGGTGTCGACGAACGCCTGCGGCGTGTTGTCAACGGTGATGAATTCGGCCTCGCCGAGAAAGTGATCGATGACGAGCGTGACGGCGACGGTCTCGAAACCGATCCGCTTCGTGAAGCCGACGAGCTGCTCCTTGAACTCGATACGGTTGCGTGCCGACAGGACCGAGGTGAAACCACTTTCGAGCATGGGGTCACGCCCGTCGCCGAAGCGACCCGAAGTTGCATGAGCGACGCCGCATCACCCTGACAAGGTTGACAGATGACAGAGACCCCGAGCATCGCCAGACTGACGCACCCTAAGTTCAATGGAGCTACGCCATCGACTCCGCATCAACAATGACACCTGCCTGGATCGTTTGTGCATGGCCGCCTCTATTGTGGCAGGCCAGCCGAGCGCCGCAGCTGCACCTGACCCACCTCGGTACCCACGTTCTCAGCTTCGGCGACGACGCCAGCCTTTGCAGCGGCCAGACGCTGTGGGGCGACGCTTCCGACGAACGAGCGGCGGGAGTGGCCTGGGACTGGGTCGAACTGCAGCAAGGCGTGGTCGCGATGTGCGACCCCCTCGGGCTCGTTACCAATCTGAAGCTGCTCGACGAAGAGGGCGAAGCCCTGAACCGCGTCGCAGCCGCCGTCCGGCTGCACCAAATCGTGCATGCACTGCCCTGGCAGACCGAGGTTCAACGCGCGCTGCATCACGGCTTAGGTTAGTCAACCGGCAGTCGCGCACGACTCGCGAAATGTCGCAAATATCACGAAGCCCTTGCAAACGAGCGTACCGTGCCGCAGACGCAACGGTTAGGCTCGATCTTGATGAAAGAGTACCGACTCCTCGCTTGGCCTGAACATTCGGCCGAATTCCAGCGCACCGGGCACCGCAGAATACTGAGCGAGATGTCGTTGCGCTACATGAGCATCGTCCAGCTGGCCGATGCCAGCGGTCTCAAGAAGAACGAAGTGCGCGCCTTCATCGAGATGCTCGATGGCCGCGGGCTTATCGCCGACCGCGACACCACGGCGCCGGATTCGTTTTTCGATTCGATCCGCCCGCTCGGCTGGCTGCGTCGCGCCATGACCGTCTCGCAGGACCGCCGCTAGAAGAGCGTGCGGCAGGGGTGCCGGCAGCCCGGCTCAGTGCTTTTCCTTGGCGTGGTTGATCGAGTATTTCGGGATCTCGACCGTCACGTCCTGCCGGGCCATGATGGCCTGGCACGACAGCCGCGATGTCGGCTCCAGGCCCCACGCGCGATCGAGCAGGTCTTCCTCGCTCTCGTCGAGTTCGCCGAGAGAAGCGAAACCTTCGCGGACGACAACGTGGCAAGTCGTGCAGGCGCAACTCATCTCGCAGGCGTGCTCGATCTCGACGCCGTTCTCGAGCAGCGCCTCGCAGATCGAGACGCCGACCGCGACGTCGATGGCCTTGCCCTCGGGGCAGTACTCGGGATGCGGAAGCACGTTGATGATTGGCACAGTCAGAGATCCTCGACGCGGCGGCCGGCGAGAGCACGCCGGATGCCGCGGTTCATGCGTTCGGCAGCGAAACCTTCGGTGGCCGAAGCGAGTGCCTTGACCGCCGCTTCGATCGCGACGCGATCCGTGCCGGCGCGCACCGTGCCGAGCTCCTCGAGCTGCCGCTCGATCGTGCGGCGCTCGTCATCGTCGAGCATCGCGCCGTCGTCCGCGAGCGCCGTTTCGGTCGCCGACCGCAGCCGGTCGGCATCGACCTGCGCCTCGCGCAGGCTGCGCTCGGCCATATCGCTGTCGGCGGCACGAAAGCTGTCGCCAAGCATCGCCGCAACCTCGTCGTCGCTGAGTCCGTAGCTGGGCTTGACGGCCACCGAGGCCTCGACGCCGGAGGTCTCCTCGCGCGCCGAAACGCCAAGCAGGCCGTCGGCATCGACGCTGAACGTGACACGAATGCGCGCCGCTCCCGCCACCAGCGGCGGGATGCCACGCAGGTCAAATCGGGCCAGTGAACGGCAGTCGGCGACCAAGTCGCGCTCGCCCTGGACGACGTGGATGGCCATCGCGGTCTGGCCGTCCTGGAAGGTCGTGAAGTCCTGCGCCTTCATCGCGGGGATCGGGCTGTTGCGGGGAATGATCCGCTCGACGAGGCCGCCCATCGTCTCGATGCCGAGCGACAGCGCCGTGACGTCGAGCAGCAGCAGGTCGCCGCCGCCCTGATTGCCGGCGAGCGCGTCGGCCTGGCGCGCGGCGCCGAGCGCCACCACTTGGTCAGGGTCGAGGTTGGTCAAAGGCTCGCGACCGAAGGCCTCGCGCACCGCACGACGGACGAGCGGCATGCGCGTCGAGCCGCCGACGAGGACGACGCCGTCGACGACGTCTTTTGCGACTTCGGCATCGCGAAGCACCTGGCGGACCGCGGCGACGGTGCGGTCGATGAAGGGCCGTGCCACGGATTCGAGCTCGCTGCGGGAGACCGCTTGAGACACGGTCGTACCACCGATCTCGCACTCGAATGCGGCCTCTTCGGCGATAGACAAGGCTTCCTTCGCCGCGCGCGCCGCGACCAAAGCGGCCCGACGATCGTGCGGCCCGCTCGCGTCGAGGCCGATGCGCACAAGAATCCAGTCAGCCAGGGCAGCGTCGATGTCATCGCCGCCGAGCGCCGAGTCGCCGCCCGTAGCCACGACCTCGAAGACGCCGCGCGTCATCTGCAGAAGCGAGATGTCGAAGGTGCCGCCGCCGAGGTCGTAGACGGCGTACAGGCCCTCCGAGGCGTTGTCCAGGCCGTAGGCGATGGCAGCAGCGGTCGGCTCGCTGATGAGGCGCAGCACATGCAGACCGGCGAGTTCTGCGGCGTCCTTGGTGGCTTGCCGCTGGCCGTCGTCGAAGTAGGCCGGCACGGTCACGACAGCGCCGAACAGGTCGTCGGCAAAGGTGTCTTCGGCGCGCTGGCGCAGCGTCGCCAGGATTTCGGCGGAGATCTCGACCGGCGACTTGACGCCGGCGACGGTGCGCAGGCGAACCATGCCCGAGCCGCCGTCGTCGACGAAGTCGTAGGGCAGCCTGCCGGCGGCGGCGACGTCACCGAGGCCGCGCCCCATCAGCCGCTTGACCGAGACGATCGTGTTGCGGGGATCCGAAGCCGCCTCCCGCAATGCGGAAGCACCGATATGCGCGCCGCCGCCCGCCAAGTAACGCACAGCCGAGGGGAGGATGACTTCGCCGTCGGCGTCGGGCAGGCATTCGACGATGCCGTTGCGAACGGCAGCGACCAGCGAATGCGTGGTGCCGAGGTCGATGCCCACGGCGTGGCGACGACTGTGCGGGGCGGGCGACGCACCGGGTTCGGCGATCTGCAGCAGCGCCATGGCATCAGCCCCCTGCCGCCGCCAGGCGATCGTCGACGTCGGCGGCGAAGCGCTCGACGAACATCAGCGCCCTCACCTCGTGAGCCGCGGCGGCGAAGTCGTGGCTCTGATCCAGCAGCACCTGCAGACGCTGGTAGGCGGCGGCGCGATGAGCTTCGAGCGTCGCCAGCACCGCCTCGACCGCGCTACGGCCTTCGGCGTCGTCGAGCGACTCTCGCCATTGCATCTGCTGCATCAGGAAATCCACCGGCATCGCCGTGTTGTCTTCCGCATCGATCGGCACACCATGGAGCTCACAAAGATAAGCCGCACGCTGCAGCGGGTTCTTCAACCGGGCATGGGCCTCGTTGACGCGGGCCGCCCATTGCATCGCGACTCTCCGCGCCGAAGAGTCGAAAGCAGCGAATCGGTCGGGGTGAACTTCGGCCTGCAGACGCCGCCGGCGGGCATCGAGCTCGCCGCGCTCCAGCTGAAAGCGCCGCGGCAAGCCGAACAGCTCGAAGTCGTCGCTCTCTAGACGCGAAACGATTCTCCGCAGCCGCAACGATCCTTCTCCCGCGGGTTCAGAAACTTGAAGCCTTCGTTCAGGCCCTCGCGGACGAAATCGAGTTCGGTGCCGTCGATGTACGGCAGGCTCTTCGGATCGATGATCACCTTGACGCCATGATCCTCGAAAACATGGTCTTCGGGCGCAAACTCGTCGGCGTACTCAAGCTTGTACGCCAAGCCCGAGCAGCCGGTTGTCTTCACACCGAGGCGCACGCCGACGCCCTTTCCGCGCTTGCCGAGAAAGCGCGTCACGTGGCGCGCCGCCGCTTCGGTGAGGGTGACCGACATGGTTGCTAGTTCGACTCGGCGAGAGCGGCCTGAGCCACTTGAACAACGTGCTTCGCCTTGTAATCGTCGACGGCTGCCTTGATCGCGTCCTCGGCCAGGATCGAGCAGTGAATCTTCACCGGCGGCAAGGCCAGTTCCTTGGCGATGTGGGTGTTCTTGATCGTGAGTGCCTCGTCGAGCGACTTGCCCTTGACCCATTCGGTCACGAGCGAACTCGAGGCGATCGCCGAACCGCAGCCGTAGGTCTTGAACCTCGCGTCTTCAATGAGACCGGTCTCGCGATTCACCTTGATCTGGAGCTTCATCACGTCGCCGCAGGCCGGCGCGCCGACCATGCCAGTGCCGACGCTGTCATCGCCCTTCTCGAACGAGCCAACGTTGCGCGGGTTCTCGTAATGCTCGACGACCTTCTCGCTGTATGCCATGACAATTTCTCCGTTATTCGCAGGCCGGCCTCAGTGAGCGGACCACTGGATGGTGCTGATGTCGACGCCTTCCTGAAACATGTCCCAGAGCGGCGACAGCTCGCGTAGCTTGGCGACGCGATGCTTCAGGGTCGACACCACGTAGTCGATCTCTTCTTCGGTCGTGAACCGGCCGATGGTCATGCGCAGGCTCGAGTGAGCGAGCTCGTCGCTGCGGCCGAGCGCGCGCAGAACATAGCTCGGCTCCAGGCTCGCCGACGTGCACGCCGAACCTGACGACACCGCGATCCCCTTCACGCCCATGATGAGCGACTCGCCCTCGACGTAGTTGAACGACATGTTGACGTTATGCGGCACGCGCTGAGTCGGGTGGCCGTTCAGGAAGGTCTGCTCGATACCCGACAGACCGTCAACGAGCTTGTCGTGAAGCTTGCGGATCCGCTCGCTCTCCGTGCTCATCTCCTCCCGCGCAATGCGGAACGCTTCGCCCATGCCGACGATCTGATGAGTGGGCAAGGAACCCGACCGCATACCGCGCTCGTGGCCGCCGCCGTGCATCTGCGCTTCGAGACGAATCCGCGGCTTGCGGCGCACATAGAGCGCTCCGATGCCTTTCGGTCCGTAGGTCTTGTGGGAAGCGAGGCTCATCAGGTCGACCGGCAGCGTCGCCAAGTCGATCGCCACCTTGCCGGTAGCCTGCGCGGCGTCGACATGGAAAATGATGTTTCGCTCGCGGCACATCGTGCCGATGGCGGCGATGTCCTGAATGACGCCGATCTCGTTGTTGACGAACATGACCGACACGAGGATGGTGTCGGGCCGCAGCGCTGCCTTCAGCTTGCCGAGATCAAGCAGGCCATCGTCCTCGACGTCGAGATACGTGACGTCGAAGCCCTGACGCTCCAGCTCGCGCATGGAGTCGAGTACGGCTTTGTGCTCGGTCTTCACGGTCACGAGGTGCTTGCCACGCGTCTTGTAGAACTGCGCGGCGCCCTTCAAAGCCAGGTTGTTGGACTCGGTGGCACCTGAGGTCCAGACGATCTCGCGCGGGTCCGCACCGATCAGTTGCGCGACCTCTTCCCGAGCCTTTTCGACCGCCGCTTCCGCTTCCCAGCCCCAGGCGTGACTGCGCGACGCCGGATTGCCGAAATGCTCGCGTAACCACGGGATCATGGCGTCGACTACGCGCTGATCCACCGGCGTGGTGGCGCCGTAATCCATGTAAATCGGGAAATGCAGGGTCATGTCCATGGCAAAGGAATCGTGAGGTCAACTTACTTCGAAAAAGCCGCGCCGAGCGCGAACACCGAATTCGGCGCCGTGATCTTGATCGGCTTGACAACAGGCTGCGTGGAGATCGCCCGCTTAACCGGGTGCTCCTCGATCGAGACGCCCTTGGCGATCTGCTCGTCGACGAGCTTTTTCAGCGAGACCGAATCGAGGAACTCGATCATCTTGGAGTTCAGACTGGCCCAGAGGTCGTGCGTCATGCAGCGGCCAGCATCGTCGCCCATGCAGTTTTCCTTGCCGGCGCAACCCGTGGCGTCGATCGGCTCGTCGACGGCGACGATGATGTCGGCAACCGTGATCTCCTCCGACTTGCGCCCGAGCGAGTAGCCCCCGCCCGGACCGCGTGTGCTCTCAACGAGCTCGTGGCGGCGAAGCTTCCCGAACAACTGCTCGAGGTACGACAGCGAAATTTGCTGCCGGCCACTGATGGCGGCCAGGGCGACCGGCCCCGCATGCTCGCGCAGCGCGAGGTCAATCATGGCGGTCACGGCGAAACGGCCTTTGGTGGTCAGACGCATATAAACACTCCTGAAGCGGTATCGGAACGCTGTTGCCAGCGGCTAGTGGGAACCTGGGCAAAAACCAGGCCGTTGGCCCCGCTATTCTTATCCCGAGCAATTCACTCAAGTATAGCGGAAGCCGACCAATTCGGTCGAGATTGCGGCGGTTAGTTCCGCTTCAAGGCTTGGTCGATCCAGGCACGGGCAACGAGACCACGTTGTCGCTGCCGAGCGCGCCGAATGCCTGCTCGCGAAGCAACGCCAACTGGTCGCGAACCCGCGCCGCCTTTTCGAACTCGAGGTTCTTGGCGTGCTCGAGCATTTGCCGTTCAAGCAGCTTTATGCGCTTGCCTAGGTCCTTCTCGCTCAAGGCCTCGACGGCGGCACCGTCGCGGGCTGCCTTCAGATCGTCCTTGCCGTTCTTGTCACTGTAGACGCCGTCGATCATCTCCTTGATGCGCTTGACGATGCTGACCGGGGTGATGCCCTCGGCGAGGTTGTGCGCCGTCTGCCGCTCGCGCCGGCGCTCGGTCTCGCCGATCGCGAGTTTCATCGAATCGGTGACATGGTCGGCATACAGGATCGCCTTGCCGTTGAGGTTGCGCGCAGCGCGGCCGATGGTCTGGATCAGACTGCGCTCGGAGCGCAGAAACCCTTCCTTGTCGGCGTCGAGGATCGCGACGAGCGACACCTCGGGGATGTCTAGGCCCTCACGCAACAGGTTGATGCCGACCAGCACGTCGAAGGCGCCGAGCCGCAGGTCGCGCAGGATCTCGACGCGCTCGACCGTCTCGATGTCGCTGTGCAGGTAGCGGACCTTGACGCCGTTATCGCTGAGGTAGTCGGTAAGCTGCTCGGCCATGCGCTTGGTGAGCGTGGTGATGAGCACCCGTTCGTTGACCTCGACGCGCTCGCGGATCTCCTGCAGCACGTCGTCGACCTGGTGCGTGGCGGGCCGCACCTCGACCTGCGGATCGATGAGCCCCGTCGGCCGCACGAGCTGCTCGACGACCTGGCCGGCATGCGCCTTCTCGTAGGCCGCCGGCGTCGCCGAGACGAACACGACCTGGCGCATCTTGGCCGCGAACTCCTCGAACTTGAGCGGCCGGTTGTCGAGCGCCGACGGCAACCGGAAGCCATAGTCGACCAGCGTCGACTTGCGGGCGCGGTCGCCGTTGTACATGCCGCCGAGCTGGCCGATCATGACGTGGCTCTCGTCGAGGAACATGAGCGCGTCCTTCGGCAGGTAGTCGACCATCGTCGCCGGCGGCGAGCCGGGCGCCGCGCCCGACAGGTGGCGCGTGTAGTTCTCGATGCCCTTGCAATGGCCGATCTCCTGCAGCATCTCGAGGTCGAAGCGCGTCCGCTGCTCGAGCCGCTGCGCCTCGACCAGCTTGCCGGCCTTGACGAGCTCGTCGAGCCGCGTCCTCAGCTCTTCCTTGATCGTTTCAATGGCACTGACGACGCGGCCGCGCGGCGTCGCGTAGTGGCTGGCCGGGTAGATCACGAAGCGCGGGATCTTCTGGCGGATGCGGCCGGTGAGCGGGTCGAAGAGCGTCAGCGACTCGAGCTCGTCGTCGAACAGCTCAAGCCGGATGGCGAGCTCGCTGTGCTCGGCAGGAAAGACATCGATGGTGTCGCCCCGCACACGGAAGGTGCCGCGCGAGAAGTCGCTCTCGTTGCGGCTGTACTGCATGCGGATCAGGTGGGCGATGGCGTCGCGCTGGCCGAGCTTGTCGCCGACGCGCATGATCATCCGCATCTCGGTGTAGTCCTCGGGCGCGCCGATGCCGTAGATTGCGCTCACTGAGGCGACCACGATCACGTCGCGCCGCTCGAGCACGCTCTTGGTTGCCGACAGCCGCATCTGCTCGATGTGCTCGTTGATCGCGGAGTCCTTCTCGATGAAGAGATCGCGCTGCGGCACGTAAGCCTCGGGCTGGTAGTAGTCGTAATAGCTCACGAAGTACTCGACCGCGTTCTTCGGGAAGAACTCGCGGAACTCGCTGTAGAGCTGCGCGGCAAGGGTCTTGTTGGGCGCGAACACGATCGCCGGCCGGCCGATCTGGGCGATCACGTTAGCCATCGTGAAGGTCTTGCCGGAGCCGGTGACGCCGAGCAGCGTCTGGTAGGCCAGGCCGTCGTGGATGCCCTCGATCAGCCCCGCGATCGCTGCCGGCTGATCGCCGGCCGGCTGATACGGCCGGAACAGCTGGAAGGGCGAGCCGGGGTACGTGACGAATTCACCCTCCAGCTCTTCAGGAAGCGCGTCGGCAACGGCGACATCGGGCAAGACGGTCATGGCAGATAAGATCGAGAGTGGTTCGCGGCAGCGGCGCGCAACCGGTCAGGGTAGCCGAAAGATGGTTCCCGCGCGACGTTTTCCAAGGCCGCAGGCACTCAGGGAAGGAACTTCATGTCATCGCTCTTCGACGCCGTCGAGATGGCGCCCCGCGACCCGATCCTGGGTCTCAACGAGCAGTTCCTCGCCGACCCGAACCCGGCCAAGGTCAACCTCGGCGTCGGCGTCTATTTCGACGAGAACGGCAAGCTGCCGCTGCTGAAGTGCGTGCGCGCCGCAGAAGAGATGCTCGCCGCCGCCGCCAAGCCGCGCGGCTACCTGCCGATCGACGGCATCGCCGCCTACGACCAGGCGACCCAGAGCCTCGTCTTCGGGGCCGACCATCCGGCGCGTCAGGCCGGCCGCATCGCCACGGTGCAGGCGGTCGGCGGCACCGGTGGCCTCAAGGTCGGCGCCGACCTGCTGAAGCGAATAAGCCTCGGCGCCCGCGTGCTGATCAGCGACCCGAGCTGGGAAAACCACCGTGCCTTGTTCGAAGGCGCCGGCTTCGAGGTCGCGACCTACCCGTACTACGACGCCGCCCGCCACGACGTCGACTTCACGGCGATGCGCGCCAGCCTCGAAACGGCGTCGCCGGGGACCATCGTCGTCCTCCACGCCTGCTGCCACAACCCGACCGGCTGCGACCTGACGCCGGCGCAATGGAACGAAGTCGTCGCGCTGCTGCAGAACCGCCGGCTCGTGCCCTTCCTCGACATGGCCTACCAGGGCTTCGGAGAAGGCATTTTCGAAGACGGGCTGGCCGTTCGCCTGTGCCTCGACGCCGGTCTCGACTTCTTTGTCGCCACCAGCTTCTCAAAAAGCTTCTCGCTTTACGGCGAGCGCGTCGGCGCCCTGTCGGTGGTGTGCGGCACGAAAGACGCGGCGGTGCGTGTCCTCAGCCAGCTCAAGCGCGTCATCCGCACCAACTACTCAAACCCGCCGACCCATGGCGCCGCCGCCGTCGCCCACGTGCTGGCAACGCCGGACCTGCGCGCGATGTGGGAACAAGAACTCGCCGGCATGCGCGACCGCATCAAGCGCATGCGCGTGGAACTGCAGCGCCGCCTGGTCGCTGCCGGCGCCCGCATCGAAACCGACTTCATCACCCGCCAGCGCGGCATGTTCAGCTACTCCGGTCTCAAGAAAGAACAAATGCAACAACTTCGCGCCGACTTCGGCATCTACGGCGTCGACTCGGGGCGCATCTGCGTCGCCGCCCTCAACGAAGGCAACCTCGACGCCGTCGTCACCGCGATCACGCAAGTCAGCGAAAGGGCCACCGCATGATGCTCTACGAATGGTACGAGGCGCAGCGCGCATTGCTGAGCCCCTTCTCGGAATTTGCGAGCGCTTCGTCGAAGCTCTACAACCACCCGCTGTCGCTGTTCGCGCACACGCCGCAGGCGCATCGCGTCTCGGCCGGCCTCGAGCTCATGCACCGGCTCGCCAAGGACTACGAGAAGCCGGAGTTCAACATCCGCGAGGTGCTGGTCGACGGCGTCGAGGTCGCCGTTCACCAGCAGGTCGCGATCGAGAAGGACTTTTGCCGCCTGCTCCGCTTCAAGCGCTTCAGCGACGACCTGCCGACGCTGCAAAGACTGAAGTCGCAGCCGACGGTGCTCGTTGTGGCGCCGCTGTCCGGTCACCATTCGACGCTGCTGCGCGAGACCGTGCGCGAGCTCCTCAAGGACCACAAGGTCTTCGTCACCGACTGGACCGACGCCCGCATGGTGCCGGCCGACCGCGGCCCCTTCCACCTCGACGACTACGTCGGCTACGTGCAGGACTTCATCCGCGCCATCGGACCCGAGGTCAACGTCATCTCGGTCTGCCAGCCGACGGTGCCGGTGCTCGCGGCGATTTCGCTCATGGCCAGCGCCGGCGAGCCGACGCCGCGGACGATGACCATGATGGGCGGCCCGATCGACGCGCGGAAGAGCCCGACGGCGGTCAACAACCTGGCCACCAACAAGAGCCACTCCTGGTTCGAGAACAACGTCATTCACCACGTGCCGGTGAACTACCCCGGTGCCGGCCGGCCGGTCTACCCCGGCTTCCTGCAGCACACCGGCTTCATCGCCATGAACCCGGACCGGCATCTGAAGTCGCACTACGACCACTTCCTCGATCTCGTGCGTGGCGATGGCGACAAAGCCGACTCCCACCGCGACTTCTACGACGAGTACAACGCCGTCCTCGACATGCCGGCCGAGTACTACCTCGACACCATCAAGGTTGTCTTCCAGGACTTCGCGCTCGTCAACGGCACCTGGGTGGTGAAGGGCAAGCCCGTTCGTCCGCAGGACATCAGGACAACGGCCCTGCTCACGATCGAGGGCGAGCTCGACGATATCTCCGGTGCCGGCCAGACCCGGGCGGCGCACGACCTCTGCACCGGCGTGCCGAAAGACCGCCAGTTCCACTACGACGCCGTCGGCGCCGGCCACTACGGCATCTTCTCCGGGCGGCGCTGGCGCGAGAAGGTCTACCCCCAGGTTCGCGACTTCATCGCTTCCTTCCACGTCGCCGGAGCGAACGCGGCGCGGCCATCGAAGCGTCTGCTCGGCACCTCCGATGCCCGCCCGCTCAAGGTCCGCGCAGTGGCGAAGAAGAGCACCGCCGGCCGGCGCCGCGCCGTCGTCGCCAGGGCCTGAGGCGAAGCGGATGGTGGCCGGGCTCGCGTCGGCGCTGCTCGACGTCTTGCCGCAGACGCAATGCCGCCGTTGCGGCTACGACGACTGCCGCCGCTACGCCGAAGCCATCGCCGACGGCGAAGCCGCAATCAACCGCTGCCCACCGGGAGGCGATGAAGGCATCGTGCGGCTGGCGAGCGTCACCGGCCGGCAGGTCGTGCCGCTCGATGCCGAATGCGGCCGCGAGGCGCCTCGCACGCTCGCGGTCGTCGACGAAGCCTGGTGCATCGGCTGCGCGCTCTGCCTGAAGGCTTGCCCGGTCGACGCGATCGTCGGCGCAGCGAAGCAGATGCATGTCGTCATCGAATCGCTCTGCACTGGCTGTGAGCTCTGCCTGCCGGTGTGCCCGGTCGACTGCATCGTGCTCGTCGACGCCAGCGCGCCCGCCACGGGCTGGAACGCGTGGAGCGCGGCGCAGGCAGCGACCGCTCGCGCCCGATACGCCGCTCACGCGGAGCGAGCGGCCGACGCATGAAGACCGCCGACATCACGCCGTTCTTCGCGACCCTGCGCGACGCCAATCCCGAGCCGAAGAGCGAGCTGGAATACGCCAGCGTCTTCGAGCTGCTGGCGGCGGTGCTGCTGTCGGCGCAGGCGACCGATCGCGGCGTCAACAAGGCGACGCGAAGTCTGTTCGCCAAAGCACCGACGCCGCAGAAGATGCTCGCCCTCGGCCTGCCGGCGCTCGAAGACGCGATCAAGACGATTGGGCTGTTCAGAACCAAGGCAAAGATGCTGCACGCGACCTGCCGCATCCTCGTCGAGCAGCACAGCGGCCAGGTGCCGCAAACGCGCGAGGCCCTGGAGGCGCTGCCAGGCGTCGGCCGGAAGACGGCCAACGTGATCCTGAACAGCGCCTTCGGCGAAGCGACGCTGGCCGTCGATACGCATGTCTTTCGCATCTCCAACCGCACCGGCCTGGCGCCCGGCAAGACGCCGATCGAGGTCGAGCTGAAGCTGCTCCGGCGCGTTCCGGCCGAGTTCATGCAGCACGCCCATCACTGGCTGATCCTGCACGGTCGCTATGTATGCATCGCCAAGCGGCCGCTCTGCGAAGTCTGCGCAGTGGCGCGCTGGTGCGACTCGGCGCCGCCGGCGTTGCGCCTGCCCCGTCCGCTCAGCGCCCTACCCGCTCGCGCCTGACCTCGTCGAGCGCCGCGCACATCGCCTCGGCACCGAGCACGATGCGCGGCCCCTGGCGACTGATGAGGTCGCCGTTGAGGGCGAAGAGCCAGCCGCCGCGAACCGCCGTGAGTCGCGGATGGCGACGCCACGCCGCCAGACTCGGCTGCAACGCGGCACGCCGCCAGGCCGGAGCACGGCCGCCTTCCTCGTTCGCCGTCACGATCGCCTCCGGGTCGGCGGCAACAACAGCTTCGATCGAGACCGACGGCACCAGCGGCCCGACCTCGGAAAAAACGTTGACGCCGCCGCAGAGCGCGATCACGTCGGCGATCAGATGCTTGCCGTTGATCGTGAGCAGCGGGCTTTGCCAGACCTGGTAGAAAACACGCACCGGTGCCGCGCGTTCGTGAGCCTGGCGAAGTCGGGCAAGCGCGCCGCGCATGGCGGTGGCGTTGCGCTTCGCGTCGTCGTCATGGCCGAGCAACGCGCCGAGCCGCTCGATCGCGCGTGGCAGTTCGTCGAGCCGCCGCGGTTCGAGTCGGAACAGAGGAACGCCGGCGGCTTCGATCTGTTCGATCTCGCGACCGAGGTTGCCACGCTGCCAGACGAGGACGAGATCGGGCTTCAGCGCCAGCACGCGCTCGACGTCGAGCCGCGACGCGTCGCCGATGCGGGCGATGCGCGTCGCCGCTTCGGGAAAGTCGCTGAAAGCCGTGGTGCCAACGATGGCGGCGCCGGCACCGGCCGCGAACACGAGTTCGGTGAGGCTCGGCGCCAGCGTGACGATGCGGGTTGGCGGGCGCGACAAGGTCACCGGCCGGCCGCCGTCGTCGTCGACGGTGACCGCCGCATAGGCGGAAGCCGCGCAGACGAGCGCCACAACAGCCGCCGCGAGCCGCTTCATCGCCCCGGCTCCGCAGCGTCGCCGACGACGAAGCGGCGGGCGCCGCGCACGTCGATCGCTTCGATGGCGACGCCGAAAACGTCGGCGAGCGCGCTCGCCACGAGGATGTCGTCGCGCCGCCCGGCCACTGCGCCGCCGCGGCCATCGAGCAGCACGCAGTGGCTGGCGAGGTCCGAGGCGAGGTCGAGGTCGTGCAGGCTGGCGACGACACTGCCGCCGGCCGCGGCATGTCGACGCAGCACGGCGAGCAGCAGCCGCTGGTGCGCCGGGTCGAGGTGCGAGGCGGGTTCGTCGAGCAGCAGCAGCGGCGCGTCCTGCAGCAGCGCCGTGGCGATGGCGACGCGCTGTCGCTCGCCGCCCGACAGGCTCTGCACGTCGGCATCGGCGAGGCCGCGCAAGCCGAGTTCGTCGAGGCGACGCACGACCTCGGCGTCGGTGCAATCGCCGAGCCAGTGGCGCCAGCCGCCGCCGCGGCCGTGGGCGAGTGCCGCTGTCTCGGCGACGGTCGAAGGAAACGGGTCGGACCAGAACTGCGGGCTCCAGGCGCGGCGCGAAGCGAGCGCCGTCGGTGGCCAGTCGGCGATGGCACGGCCGTCGAATCGCACGCTGCCACCATCGATCGCAAAAACGCCGGCGAGTGCGCCGAGCAGCGACGACTTGCCGGCGCCGTTCGGTCCGACCACGACCCAGCATTCGCCGGCAGCGACGCGCAGGTCGAGGCCGGCGAAAAGCAGCCGCCCGCGCGGCGAGCCGCCGGCGCGAAGGCCGAGGCCGGTGACCTCGAGATCGACGGCCTTCACGGTCGGGTTGCGCCGGCCGGGCGACCGAGCAGCATCGCGATGAAGGTCGGCACGCCGACCGCCGCAGCGAGAACGCCGACGGGCAACTGCAGCGGTGCCAGCGCGGTCCGCGCGACGGCGTCGACGGCGACCACGAAGACGCCGCCTAGCAGGGCACTGGCAGGCAACAGCAGCGGCGCAGCACGGATGCCGAAGCGGCGCAGCACATGCGGCACGACGAGGCCGACGAAGCCGATCGCGCCCGCAACAGCCACGGCGGCGCCGGTCGCGATCGACGCGGCGAGCAAGGCGCGGCGACGCCGCTTCGCCACCGCCACGCCGAGCGTCGCCGCCCAGGCATCGCCACGTGCCAGCCAGTCGAGCTCGCGCGCCGACGGCCACACCAGCAGCATCGCCAGAGCCAGCGCGGCCCAGACGATCTGCCAATGGGTCGCGCCGTTGAGATCGCCCAGCAGCCAGAACACCATGCCGCGCAACTGGCCTTCGTCGGCAACGCTGAGGATCAGCGACACCACCGCCGTGCATCCCGAGCCGATCATCACGCCGACCAGCAGCAGGGCCGCCGATGCGTCGCCGCCCGCCGAATGATTCGCGAGCCGCCGCCACATCAGGCCGAACAGCAGCGCCGAGGCGAGACCGGCACCGACTGCCGCTCCGAGCGCGATGCCCCACTCGCCGAGACCGATGTCGCCGCCCGAGGTCGCCAGCATCACGCCAAGAGCGCCCACGGAGGCGCCGCCAGCGACGCCGAGCACATAGGGATCGGCGAGCGCATTGCGCGTCAGCGCCTGCATGAGCGCGCCACTGACGGCAAGCGCCGCGCCGGCGCCGAAGCCAGCGAGCACACGCGGCACGCGGATGCGCCAGACGATGTCGGGTGCGGCCCAGCCGAAGCCTGACGAACCGGCGAGCACGCCGAGCGCGCACACCGCCAGCACCAGGCCAAGCGCGCCGAGCAAGCGGCGAGTGGACATCGCGGCGATCAGAGCCCGGCGCTGTCGAAGCGCACACCGAGCCATGCCTGCCGGCCGAGGCCCTGGTAGTCGCGCACCGGCTCGATGCGATGGCCGAGCGCGTTGAGCAGCTTCGCTTCGAGCTGCCACTGCCGGTGCAGTCGCCAAGACGCGCGCAGATCGAGCGTGCCGTAGCCGCCGAGGACGGCGTCGCCGTCGGGCCGTGAGCCGATGAAAAGGAACGCGGCGCCGAGCCGCCACGGGCCGGCGTCGTAGTCGGCGACGACGCTTTCCTGGTGGGCAGCACGACGCACCAGGCGCTCGCCACTGTCGGCATCCTTGGCGTCGAGAAGATCGACGTTGGCCCGCAGCGAGAAGCCGCCCCAGCGCTGGCCGCTGGCGAAGCTGGCGCCGCTCAGGCGGGCGCGACTCACGTTGCCGGCGCAGCCGAAGTCGAAGGCAGTGCCGGCCGGGCAGAAGCTGCGGTCGGGCTGGTAGCCGATGAGGTCGCGCACCCGGTTTCGAAAGACCGTCGCCGAGGCGTTCGCAGTCGCCCCTTGCCAGTTGATGCCGGCCTCGATGCTGCGACCCTTCTCCGGGCGAACGCCGGCGACGCCGTAGCCCGGGTAGTAGAGGTCGTTGAACGTTGGCGCGCGAAAGCTCGTGCCTGCGAGCGCCCGCAGCTTCAGGCCGTCGACCACGGTGAACGAATAGCCGAGCCGGCCCGTCGTGTTGTTGCCGTAGTCGGAGTTGTCGTCTCGACGCAAGTCGGCTTGCACGCCATGGGCTGCGAACTGCCCCGAGTACGCGGCGATGACAGCGTCGTTGCGCCGCTTCGGGTTGCTCGCGAACACATCGGCGCTGGCACCTTCGGAGAGATGCTCGTAGGCGAGCACGAGCTGCTGGCCAGCGGCGAAGGCGAGCGCGTTCTGCCACGTGCCCTGCTCGCGGCGGGTGACGAAGCGGCTGGTGACATTGCCGCCGCTCGTCAGGTCGTCGACGCTTCTCGAGGCCTGCAGCGTCGTCGTCCAGAAGCTCGTGACGGCGCCGCGGTAGTCGGCCGAGACGACACGCGTCGTCAGCCGGTTGCGGAAATCCGGCGTGGCGTCCGCTTTGAAGTCGGGAGGTGGGAACTCGGCGCCGTCGTATTGCGCGTTCAGCCGCGTCTCGAGGGCGTGCACGGCGATGCGGTGGCCGGCCGCTGGCGTGTAGCCGAGTTGCAGCGAGCCGGCATTGCGGGCGTAGCCGTCGCGGTCGGGATTAAAGCTCTGGAAGCGGTCGCCGGGGAAGAGTGCGGAGACGCCGCTGCTGCGGTCGCGGCCGAGCGAAGCAGCGTAGTCGAAGCCACCGCGCGCACCGCTCACGCCGACGCTGCCTTCGCGTGAGCCGTAGCCGCCGACGGCCGCCGCCGCGACGAAGCGTGGATCGCCATCGCCACGACGGGTGAAGATCTGGATCACGCCACCGACGGCATCGGCGCCGTAAAGGCTCGAAGCCGGCCCTCGCAACACCTCGATGCGCTCGACCTGCGCCAGGCTCAGCGCTTCGAGTTCGGCCTGGCCGAGCGTGGCCGAGCCGATGCGCACGCCGTCAATGAGGACGACGGTGCTGTTGGTACTCGAACCGCGGATGAAGAAGCCGGTGCTCTGGCCGGGCCCGCCGTTGCGCGCCAGCTGCATGCCGGACTCGCGGCGTATCAGGTCCTCGACGGAATCGGCGGTGCTGGAGCGGATCGTCGCCGTGTCGATGACGACGACATCGGCTGCGCTGCGAGACAGCGTCTGCGGTTCACGGCTGCCGACGACGGCGACCGGGTCAAGCGTCGAGCCGACGTTGTCGGCGGCGGCTGCGGCGGCCGTTGCGAGAGTGAAGAAGGCGAGCAGGAACAAGGCGCGACCAGCGCGCGGCGCGGGTCGCGCCGAAGAGAAACGGGACATGGTGAAAAGACCTCGGAC
>JAYVNL010000045.1:0-6637 GCA_043758495.1 Rhizobacter sp. | reverse complement strand
AACTGGCTGTCTCGGATCATCGAATCGCCGGTAGACGAGCCGAACTGCGAAGGCACGGGGATGATCGACTGCGGCATCGTGCTCGCACCCAGCGGCTCAGGCGGCTCGCCGTCGTCGACGAACTGGTCCGGCGCACCGCCAGCACGGTAGAGCGCGTTGTCGGGGTCGATCTGCGCACCGAGTTCCTGCGTCTTGGCCCAGTCCTCGCCCTCCCCGCGGGTCAGCGCGAATAGTTGCGTTGCGAGGAGTTCGAAACCCTTGATGTCGCGCCGCTTGGCGTAGACCTCGAGCAGCTTGGTGCGGATCGCCAGGCGGTCCGGGTTGCTGCGCATCGCCTCCTTGAGAATCTCCTCGGCCTGC
Organism: Rhizobacter sp.; assembly: GCA_043758495.1. Lineage (GTDB taxonomy): Bacteria > Pseudomonadota > Gammaproteobacteria > Burkholderiales > Burkholderiaceae_C > Schlegelella_A. Next base: position 6,277 of record JAYVNL010000045.1, on the reverse strand, counting down.
AGGTCGCGGCCGTAGGCCAGGTACACATCGGCTTCGGCCACCGGATCGACGTCACCGATCGCATCGAGCTGCGAGAGCGAGTACGTCATCGACGACGAGCCGCCGCCGGCATCGCGCGTGTCGATGCGCTGGCCGCCGCTGGCGCCGAAGAACGAGTCGGGCTGCAGGCGGCTCTCGAGAAACGAGGTTTCGCCGCTGTCTTTCTTCGAGCGCTGGGTGTAGCGCCATGCGCCGTAGCCGGCCAGCAGCAGGGCCAGCAGGCCACCGCCCAGGTAAAGCGGGTTGTCGGTGATCGACTCGAGGAGGCCCGGCTCGTTCGCGGACTTGGCTGTCGGCCGTGGTGCGGGCTTCGGCGCGCTGGCCGGCGGGCGCGGCGGCGCGGTGGACGCCGCGGGGGTGACGGAGGGAGCCATCACGGGAGCCACAAGGGCTGGCACCGATGCCGCAACGACCGGCGCGGGCGCGGCGACGACAGGTGCGGGCGCCAGAGCGATCACCACCGGCGGCACGACCACCGGCGCGGGCGTGGGTGTCGGGGCCGCGACCGGCACAGGAACAGTCGGCTTGGGCGCAGCGGGCGCAGGAACGGGTGCAGGCGCAGCCGCGACAATCACCGGTGCCGGCAAGCTTGGAGCTGCAGCGCGAGGCGCAGCCGCTGGCGTCGTGGCGACCGTCGCAGGCGGCGTTCCCGGCTGCGAAGCGGTACCCTGAATGCGCTTCAGGTCGTTCAGGTTCTTGTTCAATTCAGCCACGCGAACGGCCGCCGCTTGCCGTTCCTTCTCGGCCGAGAGCTTGGCCTCTCCAGCCGTGCCGGGGGCGGTGGCTCCCTTGCTCAGCGTCAGCTTGTCTGGCGTCGGCGCGGCGGTTTGCTTCTTGTCTTCGACGGAAGCCTGCACCTTGCCGCCAGCCTGGCGCGCACTGGCTTCTGCACGCGCGGGAAGGGTCGACGACGCCAAGCGCTGGCGATACGCACCGAAGTCGGCGCTCTGAGCCTGGATCGTCTGCCTGGCCTCACCCGTCGTCACGCCTTGCGCGGCTTCCGCGGAAGGCACGGACAGCACGACCCCTGCCTTGAGCCGGTTCATGTTCGCCCCGCTGAACGCATCGGGGTTGGCGCGGAACAGCGAAACCAGCATCTGGTCGAGCGAGACGCCCGGTCGCCTGGTGGTGCCGGCGATCTTCGACAACGAATCGCCGGAGCGAACGCGGTATCCATCGCCGCCCGAAGCAGCACCCGCACCCGCGGTGCGCGCACCCTTGGCAGCGTCGTCGACGGCCTTCTCACGCATCGCAGGCGCCGCGGCACGCGCGGCGGCGCGACGCTCGCGCGCCTCGGCGCGGGCAGCCTCGCGGGCTTCGCGAGCCGTCGCAGCGGCAGAGGTCGAAGGCGTCAGCGGCATCGGTGCCGGCGGGGCGGCCGAGATCACCGGTGCCGTCGTGGTGCCGCCCTGCGGCGACGGCGCCGCAGCGCGAACGGCGGTCGGCGGATCGAACAACAGCGTGTATTCGCGGACCAGGCGGCCGGTGGCCCAGGAGATCTCGAGGATGACGTCGACAAAGGGTTCCTGCACACCGCGGTCGCTCGCGAGGCGGACGAAGAGGCGACCATCGGCGCGCCGCTCGAGGGTCGCGCGCGTGCCCGGCAGGACCGGGTTGTAGTCGACGTTGGCGGCGCGGTAGGCGTCCGGCGAAGCGACGCGGATCTTCAGGTTGGCCTGCTCTTCGGCCGTCATGTTGGTGACGTCGATCTCGGCGCGCAGTACCTCGCCGAGCGACGACTGCACGTTGAGTCTGCCGAGGCCGAGGGCCGACACCAGAGGAGTGGCGAGACAGAGCGCGGCAGCAGCGACGCTCGTCAGCGCAAAGCGCCCCGAGAACTTCAGTTTTCTTTTCAAGGCGTCTCCCGGAATGACGATGCTGGCTCGCTAACGAGCGCGTTGAAGGGATGCATCGTAAAGACGGAAATGACCATAACATCAGCGAGATACGGTGACAAGCTCATGCATTGGCTGACATTCGCGCAAGCGCTGCTTCCGAGTCTTCTGCACGCCGTTGTTGCAGCTTGACAACGACGAGCGGCGCCGTCGGCCGCCTCATCGCTCGAGAAGGATGCGCAGGGTCCGGCGCAGCGGCTCGGCCGCACCCCACAGCAGCTGGTCGCCGATTGTGAAGGCGCCGAGGTAGCGCTCACCCATCGCCAGCTTGCGCAGTCGCCCGACCGGGATCTTCATGGTGCCGGTGACGGCCACCGGCGTCAGATCGCGCATGCTGCGCTCGCGCGTGTTCGGCACCAGCTGCACCCATTCGTTGTCGGCCGCGATCATGGCTTCGATATCTGCCAGCGGCACGTCGGACTTCAACCGGATCGTGAGCGACTGGCTGTGGCAGCGCATGGCGCCGACGCGAACGCAGGTCGAGTCGACCGGGACCGCAGGCTTGTCGTGCGTGCCGCGGCCGAGGATCTTGTTGGTCTCGACGCCACCCTTCCATTCCTCGAGGCTGGTGCCGTCGCTGCGATCGGCGTCGATCCACGGGATCAGGCTGCCGCCGAGGGGCACGCCGAAGTTCGCGACCTCCGGGCCCGACATGGCACGCTGACGCTCGACCACGCAGCGGTCGATTTCGAGGATCGCCGACTTCGGATCGCCAAGTAGCGTTGCAACCTCGGCGTGCAGCGCGCCGTACTGCACGAGCAGCTCGCGCATGTGCTGGGCGCCGCCGCCCGACGCTGCCTGGTAGGTTGTGCAGGTCATCCACTCGACGAGGTCGGCCTTGAACAGCGCACCGACGCCCATCAGCATGCAGCTCACGGTGCAGTTGCCGCCGATGAAGTCGCGAACGCCGCGACCGATCGCGGCCTCGATCACCGGCAGGTTGACGGGATCGAGGACGATGACGGCGTCGTCGTGCATGCGCAGGGTCTTGGCCGCGTCGATCCAGACGCCCTTCCAGCCGGCGGCGCGCAGTCGCGGGTAGACGTCTTTGGTGTAGTCGCCACCTTGCGCCGTGATGATGATGGCGCAACGCTTCAGAGCCTCGAGGTCGTAGGCATCCTGCAACACGGTTTCGTTCTTCGCGTGTCGAGGCGCCACGCCGCCCTTGTCGCTGGTGCTGAAGAACAGCGGCTCGATGAGATCGAAGTCGCCCTCGGCCTCCATGCGCTCGAGCAGCACGGATCCGACCATGCCGCGCGAACCGATCAGTCCGGTGAGTTCCATCGTCTGCGTCCCGTGAGAAGAGTCTTTGCCGTTGAGGTTCTTCGCTCCGACCGCCCGGCCGGACACGGCGAGACGAGCGCGAGCGCGCTAGGTCGAGACGGTCTGTTTGCCGCCGAGGGCGGCGACGACGGCGTCGCCCATCGCGCGGGTGCCGATCGCTGGCTGGCCGGCCGTGGCGATGTCTGCCGTACGCAGGCCCGATGCCAGCACGGCCTGCACCGCCTGCTCGATGCGGGCGGCGGCCTCGGATTGACGGAGCGAGTAGCGAAGCATCATGGCAACCGACAAAATTGTAGCCAGCGGGTTGGCCACATCCTTGCCGGCGATGTCCGGCGCGCTGCCGTGACTGGGCTCGTAGAGGCCCTTGCCGGCGGCGTCGAGCGAGGCTGAGGGCAGCATGCCGATCGACCCTGTGAGCATCGCCGCTTCGTCGGAGAGGATGTCGCCGAACATGTTGCCGGTGACAACGACGTCGAACTTCTTCGGTGCCCGCACCAGCTGCATGGCGGCGTTGTCGACATACATGTGATCGAGCGCGACGTCGGGGTACTCGGCATGCACCTCGATGACGATGTCCTTCCAGAACTGGAAGGTCTCGAGGACGTTGGCCTTGTCGACGCTGGTGAGCCGCTTGCTGCGCTGGCGCGCCGCGCGAAAGGCGACATGGGCGATGCGCTCGACCTCGGGCCGCGTGTAGCGCATCGTGTCGAAGGCCTCTTCGGCACCGGCGAAGGCGCCGTCGGGCGAGACGCGACGGCCGCGCGGCTGGCCGAAGTAGATGTCGCCGGTGAGCTCGCGGATGATCAGGATATCGAGCCCGGCGACGATCTCCGGCTTCAGGCTCGAAGCGCCCGTGAGCTCGGGATAGCAGATTGCCGGCCGAAAGTTGGCAAACAGGCCGAGCGCCTTGCGCAGGCCGAGGATGGCCTGCTCGGGCCGCAGCGCCCGCTCGAGCTTGTCGTACTTCCAGTCGCCTACGGCGCCGAACAGCACCGCGTCGGCCGCCTTGGCGAGGGCCAGCGTTGCCGGCGGCAGCGGGTGGCCGTGCGCTTCGTAGGCGGCGCCGCCGACGAGAGCGTGCTCGGTCTCGAAGCCGAGGTCGAGGACGCCGAGCACGCGCTCGGCCTGGGCGACGATCTCGGTGCCGATGCCGTCTCCGGGGAGGATGGCAATCTTCATCGGATCGTGGCCGCCAACCAAGGCTGCTTCAAGAGCCGCTCGGCCTCGAACGCCTTGATGACATCGGCGTGACGAAGCGTCAAGGCGATATCGTCGAAGCCGCCGAGCAGGCAGAACTTGCGAAACGGCTCGACCTCGAAGGCCAGCTCGCGGCCATCGCCGCGCACGACGACCTGCCGCTCGAGGTCGATCGTCAGCGTGAAGCCCGGGAACGCGGCAACGTCGTCGAACAAGACGCTGACCTCGTGCTCGGCGAGGCGGATCGGCAGGATGCCGTTCTTGAAGCAGTTGTTGTAGAAGATGTCGGCGTAGCTCGGCGCAATCAAGGCGCGAAAGCCGAATTGCTGCAGCGCCCACGGCGCATGTTCGCGCGACGAGCCGCAGCCGAAGTTGCGGCGTGCCAGCAGGATCGAGGCGCCGGCGTAGCGCTTCTGGTTGAGCACGAAGTCGGGATTGATGCGGCGCGTCGATGGGTCCTGCCCTGGCTCGCCGTGGTCGAGATAGCGCCACTCGTCGAACAGGTTCGGGCCGAAGCCCGACTTCTGAATCGACTTCAGGAACTGCTTCGGGATGATGGCGTCGGTATCGACGTTCTCCCGGTCCATCGGCGCGACCAGGCCGATGTGGATGCGGAACGGCTCCATCAATGCAAAGCGCGAACGTCGACGAAATGGCCTTCGATCGCGGCCGCCGCCGCCATCGCCGGGCTGACGAGATGGGTGCGGCCACCAGCGCCCTGGCGGCCTTCGAAATTGCGGTTGCTGGTGGAAGCGCAGCGCTCGCCGGGATCCAGCCGATCGGCGTTCATCGCCAGGCACATCGAGCAACCCGGCTCGCGCCATTCGAATCCGGCGTTCGTGAACACAGCGTCGAGCCCTTCGCGCTCGGCCTGCTTTTTCACCAGGCCCGAACCGGGCACCACGAGCGCCAGCTTCACGTTCGGGGCGACGCGCCTGCCGAGCCGGCGCACCACGGCGGCGGCGTCGCGAAGATCCTCGATGCGCGAGTTCGTGCATGAGCCGATGAAGACCTTGTCGATGCGAATATCGATGACCGCCTGGTTCGGCGCCAGGCCCATGTATTCGAGCGCACGTTCGATCGCGCCGCGTCGGTTGGCGTCCCTTTCGCGATCGGGGTCGGGCACGCGGTCGCCGATGCCGAGCACCATTTCAGGCGACGTACCCCAGGTGACCTGCGGGACCACGGTGGCAGCGTCGAGCGCGACGACAACGTCCCAGTGCGCGCCGGCATCGGAGTACAGGTCGGCCCATTGACCGACCGCCATGTTCCACTCCAGCCCGGCCGGGCTGTAGGGCCGGCCCTTCACGTAGGCGAGCGTCGTCTCGTCGACGGCGATGAGGCCGGCGCGCGCACCGGCTTCGATCGCCATGTTGCACACCGTCATCCGGCCTTCCATCGACAAGGCGCGAATCGCCTCGCCGGCGAACTCGATCGTGTAGCCGGTGCCTCCAGCCGTGCCGATCTTGCCGATGACTGCAAGCACGATGTCCTTGGCAGTGCAGCCCAGGCCGAGTCGGCCGTCGATGCGCACGAGCATGTTCTTGGCCTTCCTGGCCAGCAGCGTCTGCGTTGCCAGTACGTGCTCGACCTCGCTGGTGCCGATGCCGTGGGCGAGCGCGCCGAAGGCGCCGTGCGTGGAGGTGTGCGAGTCGCCACAGACGACCGTCATGCCCGGCAAGGTCGCACCTTGCTCGGGACCGATCACGTGGACGATGCCCTGGCGCAGATCGTTCATCTTGAACTGGGTGACGCCGTGGCGGTCGCAGTTGGCGTCGAGGGTGTCGACCTGAAGCTTCGAGATCGGGTCGGCGATGCCGTGCGAGCGGTCGGTCGTCGGCACGTTGTGGTCGCTGACGGCC
>JAYVNL010000044.1:0-6666 GCA_043758495.1 Rhizobacter sp. | reverse complement strand
CAGCCGCGCCCAAGCTGGCGAGAGAACCCAGGAAGTGACGGCGATCACACAACCTGTACATAGGCCGGTCTTCGAATAGTTCTTGATGCGGCAGCATGAGGCGCCGTGTCATCCGCCGCCAGTGCGTTTGACGCCGGCTCCTTGCGTTTTTGTTATCACGAGCCTTCGGCAGCTTTCTACGGATGAGCACGCCTTATGCAGTGATCTCAAAAGGGTTCAGTAGTCGCCGGCCACCGTGTCCGAGGCGTGCACCCGAGTGCCGAAGAGAAAGGGGTCAGCTCCGCGCGGCCACGTTTGCGAGTGACGCGGCCGACGCCTTTGCAGGCAGCTTGGCGAGTGCGAGCACGCTTGGTATTCCTAGAAGGAGTACCACGCCGACGACGCTGAGGATGAAGGCCGTGGACTTTTGTCCTGCGACCATGAGACCGATCAGGAGCGGCGCTACAACCTGACCGAATCGCCCCATGCCTAGGGCCCATCCGATACCAGTGGACCTCATTTCGGTCGGGTAGATCATCGCAGCGATGGTGACCCCACTTGAGGTGCACACCCCGAGAAACAGACCTGCTAAAAAGCTGAAGAAGCACGCCGTCGCGAGCGTCGACGCCATATCGCCGTAGAGGAAGAACGACAGCGTCGCGAGTGCAAAGGACGGAGCGACAGTGCGTCCGATACCCCATCGCTCCATCAAGCGGCCCGCGATCCCCGTCCCTATGAACGATCCCAAACCGTTGAACCCTACGACGACCGCCGAAAGCGACGCCGACAATCCGATTTGCGTGAGCAGCGCCGGAGTCCACACGCCGACCACGATCACGGCTCCGAACGCAAGGAAGCAAACGCTCCAGAGAAGAAGCGTCGAGGCGATGTACTGGCCGGATAGAAGACTTCGGAGGGGTGCAGTAGCTGCGGTTTGCGCATCGTGGGTGAATTGCACGTCGACCGGACAGTCAGAGATGATGCGCCGTGCAATTCCGACGAGCTCGCCCGTGAACCTGCGCTTGCTGATCAAGAAGCGCGCTGATTCTGGCAATGCCGCGGCAAGAACGAGAGCTAGTGCGAGAGGAAGCCCGCCCCAAAGAAAAAAGAGTGCCTGCCAACCGAATTGTTCGAGAAGTAACGCGTTGGTAAATCCGCCGCACATCGCGCCCAGAGGAAATGCAGCCCATAAGGCGCTGACAATGACTGTGCGGCGCGAGGTGGGAGCGTATTCCGTGACCATGGCGACAAAGCAAGGCACCGCGCCGCCAAGACCTACGCCTGCTAGGAACCGGACGCCCAATAGCGTGTTGAGATCCCGAACCCATAGCGTCCCAAGGGTGAAGACTCCAAAGACGACGGTTGCTGCCACCAGCACGCGTTTACGACCCCACCTGTCTGCCAGCAGCCCGCAGCTCAAGGCGCCCAGCATGGCGCCAACCAGTCCGCTCGCAAAAAGAACGCCGAATGCTGAGCGCGCAAAGCCCAGCTTCACGCCCAGAGCAGGCGCCGCGGCTCCGATGACCTGCGTGTCGACGCCATCCAGGAACGCGATAGCCGCGCATAGGACGAACACTCTCCATTGCAAGGCTGAAATCGGTGTGGTGTCTATGACGCGCGCGAGATCGATCTCGCGACTAGCGGACGGCTCAATCAATACGTCTCCTACCGAGCCGATCGCGCCCGGGCAAGCTAAAAGTTACCCGGCTTTCAGATTGATATGGATGTTCTTCAGCTGGGTGAACGCGAGAAGCTCCTCAATGGATTCTTCTCGTCCGATGCCGGACTGCTTGTAGCCGCCAAAGGGCACGCCGGTGAAGTGCTTGCCTGTTTCGTTTACCCACACAAAGCCGGCTTCTACTGTGCTTGCAATCCGATGGGCGGCTGAGAGTTGTTGCGTCCAGATCGAGCAGGTAAGTCCATACTCGACGCTGTTGACCTCCCGCAACATCTTCGACTCGTCGTTCCAGCGCAGCACGGAAAGCACCGGCCCGAAGATTTCTTCTCGAGCGATTCTCATCGACTGCCGGACGCCAGTGAATACGGTTGCCTCGATGAAGTTACCTGCCGCAAGCAACGGATCCGCTGGTCGACCACCGCCGCAGAGCAGCTTGGCACCCTCTTCTTTGCCTAGGGCGATATACGACATGACCTTGTCATGCTGAGCAGAACTGATGATGGCGCCCATCGTCGTCGCTGGATCCGTCGGGATGCCAGGTCGATATGCTGCGACCTTTTTGCTAATTAAATCAACGACTTCATCGTGGATGTCGTCGTGAAGGAATGCCCGACTGGTGGAGCCACAGGATTGGCCGCACCAAGTGAAGTTCATGCCCCGCAGTACGGCGTCGGCCACTCTCTCGGGGTCGGCGTCGCTGAAGGCGATCAACGCGTTTTTGCCACCAAGCTCTAGCAGGACTGGCTTGAGCGTTCGGGCGGCAGATGCCGCAACTGCTTTTCCCGTAGGCACGCTGCCGATCAACGTCACCATCGCCACGCCGTCGTGTGACGCCAGGGCCTCACCCGTTTCTCGACCTCCAGTGAGGACGCTGAGTACGCCGGGTGGAAATATGTCCGCGGCTAGCTCGGCCATACGGAGCGCCGAGAGCGAGGCTTGCTCTGGCGGCTTCATGATTACCGCGTTTCCAGCCGCGAGAGGCGCCGCCGCCTTTTGTGCCGTGAACATGAAAGGATGGTTGAACGCGACGATGCGAGCCACTACGCCCCAAGGTTCGCGGACCGTGAAGTTCACGGCGTCCAGGCCCATCGGAATCGATGAGCCTTTCATCTCCGTGACCAGACCGGCGAAGAAGTCGAAGCTTGCGGCCGCCACCAGGGCGTCGCGGCCCATCTCACTGACCGGATTGCCGCCGTCGGCGGAATCAAGCATCGCCAGCTCCGTGGCGTGCCTGCGGATGATCTCTGCCATGGCACGGAGCGATTTCGCTCGCTCAAGCGGGGGAACCGCACGCCACACTTGAAAGGCCGCCGCACTGGCCACGACCGCACGGTCGACATCGGCGATGGAGGCCATAGCGAAAGTGCCTAGCGCCTCCGCCGTCGCGGGATTGAATGAGGTCTGGTAGACGCCCGCTTCGGGTTCTTGCCATCGACCGCCGTAGAAGAGGTCGCGGTGCGACGGCAGGACGAGAGAAGTCGGTTGGGTCATGACAGAAGTCCGAGAGGAGGGTGTCGACTAGTGCAGGAAACGAAAGTGCGGATGGTCAGGGCTTCAAGAAGATTGCGACGAGATCTGGGCCGACCAAAGATCCCAGGCGCGTGTCACCTGCCCTTGATTAGCGATGTCTGCGTTTCGGGCCTCGGCTTCATTCAAATAGGTCACCTCTCCAAGTGACATCGCTGCAGCCTGTATGGACGCATTCTTGACTGTATAGACGGCCCGGAACACCACCTGAGCCAGCGACTCGCCGGCGACTGTCATCCCATGGCCGCGCATCAGTACGACCGCCGATGAGCCGAGGACACCCGCAAGTTGTACGCCCAAATCGTCGCTGCGGATTAGAAGGTCCGTCGCCTCGCCCGCGTGCTGGCGAATTTCAAAGTTTGGTGTCAATGCGCTGAGGAAGCCACCCATGTGGCACACAGGCCTCAACGGAGCCCCTTTCACGACGGTGAAAGGAAGCACGGAAGGGGCGTGGCTGTGTACTACGGCTTGAACCTCCGAACGAATGGCATAGATTGCGCCGTGAATGAAGCGTTCCAGGTAAGGAACCCTTTGATCGCCTCTCTTTGCGACGGACTTTAGGTCAAACGTCATCACGTCGTTGGCCGTAACCAACGCGGGTGCCAAGCTCCTCGAGAGGAGAAATTCGGTCGGAGTCCTTGGATTGCGGATGCTCACATGGCCGAAGGCGTCTAGGACGCCTTGCTGGACAAGGATCCTGTTCGCCAGTGCGAGTTCGGCGGGGAAGTCTCGCCCGTCAGTCACGCAGTCCACCGAACTCGACCCCACGCACCCGGTCTATTGAGTATCGACCGCTGCCCCTGAAGCACAGGTAAAGCGCTAGCAAGGCCATGAGCAGGGGGTACTCGATGCCGAACTTGTACCAGACCCAAGTTGGCCACAAAACACCAAAGATGATGACGAGCATTTCAACGAATACCATCGACGCGATTAAACGCGTCCCGAAGCCGATTGCCAGCAACACCATGCCAAGAGTCTCCAGGGTGCCGATCATGTAGCCCCACGCCCAAGGGAAGGGAAGATTCAGTTTCGTATCGATGTTGCCCACGGTTCGCTCAAGCGCGCTCCCGAAGATTTTCGGAAAGCCGTGCGTGAACATAATGATGGCAAAGCCGACTCGCAGCAGCGCATAGGCAGCCGGCTCCCATCGTTGCAGCACGACTGGCAATCCCAGCGAGGCATTGGAATGAGGGCTCGCAAACTTGTCGATGTGGGTGTCCATGAGTTGTCTCCTTCTGGTGCCTGAAGGATGCGCCCGGGAGCCGGGAAAGAAAAGTTTGTTACGCGATTTGGCGTTGCGATTTCCTGATAGCGGTCGCCGGCTCTCACTGCGGTACATGATGGCCGCAGGAATGATCTTGCGGGCTATCGCACTTTTTCGTGCGACGGAGCTGCCATGCCAGCGCATACGTGACGAAGCTGAGCGATGAAAGCGGAAACAAGGGCAGTGGGCAGTGAATCCGCGCGTGTCGTGACTCCTATCGTTCGGGTTGTCTTGCCGATCCGTGTCGACAGCGTGGCGAGGGTTCCGCTGCGAATCTCAAAGTGCACTTGGTGCGGGGAAGCTACCGAGAGGCGATCACTCTCCAAAAGTAGACCGCGGACTGTTGCCAGGGAACCTGCCTCGACGCAGCGCTTCGGCGGCAGCATGCCGGCTTGTTCAAAGATGCTGTCGAAACGCTCGCGAGAAGGCGTTCCCCGACGAGGGATGACCCAGTCCTGCTGCACGATCTGCTGGAGTGAAACATGCCGGCGTCTTGCAAGCGGATGATCTGCCCGCGCGATCACGACCAAATCGTCGATGAACAGCCCCTCCTGGAGGACGTCTCTGTTCAGCCCATCAGGGCGCAATGCCCCAACGATTAGGTCCAGGTCGCCACAACGCAGGTCCGCAAGGAACGATGCATATGTGCCTTCGAAGACCGTCACCTCGATTTCTGGGTGCAGCGCCAGTGTCAGGTTGATGGCCTTGGGAACAAAAAGTGTGCTGGCTAGCGGAAGTGCCCCGATGGCCAACCGCCCCTTCATTCGACCGTCGAATGCCTGCAGATCGGGATCGATCGATGCGACTTCAACTAAAGCGACCTTGGCCCGCCGAACGACTTGCTCGCCGCGCACCGTCGGAATCATGCCTTTGGAGGTCCGATAGAACAGTGGCTGCTCGACCATCCGCTCTAGGTCGCGAAGTGCACGCGTGACCGCCGGTTGCGAAAGGTCGAGAGCGTTTGCCGCCTGGGTCTCGGTTTGGTACTGGGCAATCGCGATGACAGCCTCGAGCTGTCGGTGACTCACACTCTGAGCATAGAAGCCTTTCAATCCGTTTTCTGACTCCGCAAGCTTCAGCTGCGCGAGCGCAGCTTGCACTCGATGAAGAACGATCTTGCCTCGCTCCGTTGGCGTAAAGCCTTGCCGAGCCCTGTCAAAGAGGGGAAAGCCGAGCTCGACTTCTGCTTCGATTACGGCGCGAGTAATAACGGGCGAGGAACGGTGCAGGCTAATCGCAGCACGAACAATCCCGCGATGTTGTGCCACAGCCGCCAGTGCGCGGAGCCGCCTAAGGTTGGGCTTCAAGAATTCGACCCCTTGGCCCCAGATTCCATGGCGAAGGCGTCGGTCCTCATTTGCAGAGCCATGTTATCAATGGGAGTAGGGGTCCTGAATCTATGTGGCCCTACACGAGCGAGGCTTGCTGAGAATATCGAGACACATGTAGAACACGTTCATTAAGCCACAGCGGTACGCTACCGGCTACTGCTCTTGTCAACGGCGAAGGCAATGAGAGAAGAGACCACGAGGCGTCGCGGCTTCGACCATGTCCGCGATTGTCACTTCGCGCAGCCGGCGCCCTGCGGCGATGTAATCAGTGCTGCAGGATCTTAGAGAGGAAGCCCTTGGCGCGCGGCGAGCGCGCGTCGGGGTTGCCGAAGAAGTCCTCGCGCGAGCAGTCCTCGACGATCTTGCTGGCGTCCATGAAGATGACGCGTTGACTTACCTTGCGCGCGGACCCCATATCGTGGGTCATGCACATCACGGTCCTGCCTTCCTGGGCGAGTGCAACCATGGCGTCGAGCACCTCGCCGACCATCTCCGGATCGAGCGCGGAAGTCGCATCCGTTGCCATGCCGGCTCCAGGCGGATCCCTCCGGTCGTCGCCCAGCTAATCGCGGAGCATGCGTCGGACGAGTCGATCACTAATCGAGAACGGGACGTCCTACGAGGCCTTGCACGGGGCAGTTCGAACAAGATCATCGCGGCGCGGCCGCAGATCTCGGAGCACGCCGTGAAGAACCATGTCAAGAGCATCATGTCGAAACTTCGGCCACGGATCGAACCCACGCGGTAGTACTCGCGTTGCAGCGCGGATGCTTGGAGATGTCTTAGGCCCGCGAAATAGAACTGCTTCATATCGGTTATGCACACCGCAACGGGGGATGCTGGAAGACGGGTAGGGTTCCGCTGCCGGCCCCACAGCAGCCACCCGC
>JAYVNL010000043.1:0-6666 GCA_043758495.1 Rhizobacter sp. | reverse complement strand
TGAGATTGGCTTCAGCCGTCTTCCGGAAAGTCTCCAGTCACTCTGAGGTATACTGAAACCTTCTCAAAGTCACTTCCGACTGGTTTCAGAATGCCGCGTCCGCTCCATTTCGGCGATACCGCTCCCTTCGCGGTGAAAAACGGAGCCCAACGACTCGGCGAACGCCTCGCGGTTGCCCGCAAGCGCCGGCGTCTGACGCTGCGCGAACTGGCGGCAAAGGCGGGCATCAGCTACGACACCGCTCGAGCCGCCGAAGCGGGCAACCTCCAGACCGGCCTCGGTGCCTACCTCGCCATGCTGTGGGCGATGGGCCTCGAATCCGAAGTCGACGCGTTGGTCGACCCGGATCACGACGAGACCGGCAAGCAACTCGACATGTCGCGCCTGCCGCGCCGCGTTGCCCACAGCAAGGAGAAACACGATGGCGACTTCTGAACGTCGCGATCGTGATCGCCGGGCCTACGTGTATCTGCAGATGCCGCAGTCGCTCGAGATCGTCACCGCGGGCTATTACGAGCTCGACTTCCCCCAAGGTGTGGCCACGGGCTCGTTCGTCTACAGCCCGACCTATCTCGAACGCAAGGACGCGCTGCCCATCGAACCCTACGAGCTGCCACTGAGTCCACGCCGGGCGACGACCGTACACCTGAAGGGCATCTTCGGCGCGCTGCGCGACGCTTCGCCCGACGCATGGGGCCGACGCATCATCGAGAAGCACGCCGGCCGCGCGGATCTCACCGAGGTCGACTACCTTCTGCATTCTCCTGAGGACCGCGCCGGTGCGCTGTCGTTCGGACGCGGCAAGACACCACCCGGACCCTTGCACGAATTCAACCAGGTCGTCCAGCTCGAAGCGCTGCTCGCCGCCGCTGAAGCCTTCCTCGAGCAGGAGCAGGCTGGTGCGCAAGACATCCCGGATCAGCTGTTCGAACTGCTGCGTCCGGGTACCTCGATGGGCGGCGCCAGGCCGAAGAACGTCGTCGAGGACGGTGAAGGCCTGTGGCTCGCCAAGTTCCCGGACCCCGGTGACAGGTGGAACAACGCACGCGTGGAGGGCGCGATGCTGGCGCTGGCGGCCGAATGCGGAATCCGCACCGCCGCGTATCGCATCAAAAGCGTGGCCGGCAAGGATGTACTGCTCGTGAAGCGATTCGACCGCACCCGCACCGACGAGGGGTACCTCCGCCATCGCATGGTGAGTGGCCTGACGATTCTCGGTGCCGAGGACACTTACGGTGATCGCGGCAAGTGGTCGTACCTGCTGCTCGCCGACGAGCTGCGCCGGCGCAGCGCGCGCCCGGCGGAGGACCTGAGAGAGCTCTTCCGTCGAATGGCGTTCAACGCGCTCATCTCGAACACCGACGACCATCCGCGCAACCACGCGCTGATCGCACCGACCGAGAAATGGGAGCTTTCACCCGCGTACGACCTCACGCCCAATCCACTCCTAAGCCAGGAGAAGCGCGATCTCGCGATGGCCTGTGGCCGCTTCAACCGCTACGCGAACCGCACGAATCTGCTGTCCGAGCGCGCGCAGTTCAAGCTCTCCCTCGACCAAGCGCGTGCGCTCGTCGACCAGGTGCAGCACGTTGTCGCTGAGAGATGGCTGCCCGTGCTGCGGCAGCACGGTGCATCGGAGGCAGAGTGCGATCGGCTGGCACCGGCGTTCAACTACCCGGGCTTCGAGCTCGATCCCGCAAACGTACTCGCCGCAGAAGGCTGAAGCCTTGCGGCCCGGCTTCGGGCGTGGCGGGTGGCCGGGGCATCGATCTGGCTCGGCGGGAGCAGCGCACAGCGCTGCGAGGAACGAAGGCCAGTTCGATAGCGGTCTCGTTCACGCGCAGCAGCGTGAAGGGAAGGAAGACCGCGAAAGGAGTGGCCGGTCAGATGAACTGGGAAGCTAGCGCCTTCAAGTCGATACATATTCGATCCAGCCAGCGCGACCGAAGGCCTGTCGCGACATCGATGTGCTCGGATCGAAGAAAACGTCCCGCTCGGCGCCCGAAACGAGCGCCGCAGAGCCTCATCGTTGCCGCGTGATACTTCATGCAAGTGTCGTCCGTCAAATGGGCAATGTGATGGCGAATGTCACTGAAATCCTTGATCAAGACCAAAGCGGAACTAACAACGCCGTCGTGAGGCACGTCCACCCCTGGCACTGCGAGAAAGAACATCCCCGTACGTGCCACCACGACAGCTGGGTCATGCCACGGTTTGAAGCGCCTACCTGCTAGCAAAGCTAATCTGGCATCGTGGATGGTTCGAGGACCAGGGGCCGTCGTCGGGTGCGTCGATCCGCCGCTTTCAAAGCCGCACATCAGTCGCAAGAAGCTCTCTTCGAGAAAGACCTCCCATGCGGCAAATATGCGAAGGTATGCGAGTTCATACATGGCTTCGATCTGACGAAAACTGAAGCCCTTCCTCGCGTGCGAGGCTGCTGGCACTGCATTTCGGATCGATTCCGCGGCGCGCACCAACTTCACAGCCTCGTCTATCTGCGCCTGCAAAACCCGGACCAACGGGATAAGGCTGCGCGCCACGCGCGTCCCTAGGCGAACGCGCGACGATATATCTCGGCGAACCGAACTTCTCTAGGTTGCAGGTTGTCGGTCTGGCTGCCAGAAGCCTTGATGAACCTACCGTATCGCGCGGCGATTGCTTCGTCCTTCTTCGCTTGATCAAGCACTCCTGATAGCTTCAGGATGGCGTCGCGCAAGCCGCCACGAGCGTCGAGAGATAGCGGCCTCTTCGGCGTCGCAGCGTTCTCCCCTGGCAACCCGAACACACGGTGATAGATGGCGCAATAGAGGCTGTAGAAAAGCGGCGTCTTCTTGAACTGGGTGTCCCCAAGTCCTTCGTCAAATGTCTCGTTGATGGTATCCATGACGGCGCCGAATCGCTTCTCGATGAGCGCTCTTTGCGCAAATGCCTCGTCGTTGTCCTCATAGAAGCCGTCAATGGATTTTTTCTTGTCCTGCATTCCGGCCAGGGCGGCAATGACGAGCTCGCTCGTGAACTCCACTTCTTGCATCCGCGCGAAGTCTCTTTCCGTAAACACCTTGTGCAGTCTCCAAAACTGAAGATGCTGTCTGGATAGATCGTCAACGGATTGCTTGAACAAGCCGAAAAACTTCCCGTTGCGCAGTTCTTGGGCATTCAACTGCACGGCGTACGTGTTCAGCCTGGAGAAGATGTCAAGAACCTGCGCATCGGAGATACCCTTGAACGATTCAGCTGCAAAGCCGTAGGACACGACCTGCGTCTGTTGTTCAGGGGAAAGGCTGTCGAACGACGAGCCCTTCCAGGGTGCATCCAACGTCCGTGATAGCCGGTACTTGCCCTCGATGAAGTCCAACACCGCCAAGAGCCGCTGCTGACCATCGATAATTTCTTTCAACGACCTCTTACGATCGTCGGACTGAACCACGCGCACATAGATCGGAGGGACCGGCATGCCGCGTAGAAGCGTGTCGATCAGGAAGGATCGGGCCGGTGTAGTCCAGACCGATCGGCGCTGGAACTTCGGCGTCAGGACAAGTGTGTTCGCTTCACGCCAAGCGAGGAAGTCCTGAGCGGAGTACGTGGACCTGTCCGGCTTTAGCAATGGTTCCATCGGTGTTTGTCTCGTTTGGCCCACGGCGATGGTAAGGCCGTAGCCTGCGGCACTTGGCTGCCACACCGAGTTCAGCGATGTGTTGTGCCGTCATTCCACACGGGAATCCTGTTCGGCGAGTTTGCGGGCAGCGCCGCAATCATCTTCAGTGGCGGCTCTTTGCGGCCCGGCTTCGGGCGTGGCGGGTGACCCAGGTGTCGATCTGGCCCGGCGGGAGCAGCGCACAGCGCTGCGAGCAACGAGGCCAGTTCGGCAGCGGTCTCGTTCACGCGAAGCGTGAAGGAAAGCAAGACCGCAAACCTCGGTCACGGGAACGGGCCGCTCTTGATTGCTTGCCCTGCGAGCTATCGCCCGACGTCCGGACCCTCGCGATCCCTTGCAATGACGTGCAACGGCTGGCGGACGGTTTGAGTCTTGCCCTGCGGCCCAGGTCCCCTTTCGAGTAGGCGCTTGGAATCGATGGCGAGCGTGCTGGAGAGGAACCGATCGACGTGGTCGGCCAAGGCCCTGTCCTCGGGACTGTCCGACCGGGACAGGCCTTCGGCGATCCGGTTCCATGCCTCGGCCGCAATGGCTCGATCCTGGTCGATTCCTCCACCCGCCTTCGCCGTTCGCATGAGCGTCTTCAGCCGCCCCTCCGCCGCAGCCTTGACGCGCCAGATGGGCTCGTAGTTGCGCACCTGACCGCGGGTGCGCTGCCGCGTCGCTTCGGCGTCTATGCCCCAGCCGCGCAGCTTCTCGGCGAATGTCTCGCGCCAGCGCTGCAGATCGGCCTTGCGCGGGTTGAGCCGCTTGCCATGCCGGGACTCGGCACGCACGCTGAGGTGCACATGCGGGTTGGCCTGGTGGTCGTGCAGGACCATCACGTAGCGATGGTCACCGAGCTCGGCTCGCGCGAACTCCCGCGCGGCGCGCTGAACGATGAGCGGATCGGTGCCGCCCGGCATCGACAGCATGATGTTGAACGCCTCGCGTCGGTGGCTCGTCTCGTCGATGAACGAGCCGCCGTGCCGCCACTGCTCGGCCAGGTCGTAGAGCGCCTCCTTGCCTTCTCGCGTGATGCCGCGGTCATCCTCGAACTCGAGTCGGCCGCTCTTGCTGATGTAGCGAAAGTGCGCGGCAATCGCCGCCATGCCCCGGCCACCACCAGTGACCTTGACCATCACCTGCGGCGCACGCCGGACGACTGTCGCGCGGATCCGTTGCCGGATCGCGGCGGCCCGTTGGCCCACGCTGCCCGACAGGCGAGGCGCCGACGCCGACCGGACGATGCGGCTGCGCGGATAGAAGAGCCGCTCGCCCCACTGGACGAGAACGCCATCGATCTCGGCACTGGTACTCATGAACGGGCTTCCTGGCCCTCTGTCCGCTTGTCGCGCTCTTGCATCGAGTACGTCCGCGAGGGCCGAAGCTCGGACATCAGGCGGGACGCGAGACCGACATGCCGGCGCACGTCATCCATGAGCGGCCTCAGCCAGTCCTCGATCAGGCGGCCCGACAGCGTGGTATCGCGCCGAATGGTTCGGATCAGCTCGTTCATATCCGCCGAGACGACCGCGAGCTGTTCGGTGGACGTACCCAGGGCGGTCGCGACGGCGAGGGGCGGTGCCGGAACTTCGTCGATCAGCGTCGTGAGATAGGCGCCTTGTGACAGACCGCATGCGCGGGCGCGCGTGGTCAACCGCGCCGCGACGACGCGTCGAAGTCGTATCGTCAACTTGACGGTTCCGTCTTTGGCCGCATCGGACTCACCGCTGGCCTGAACCTCGGTTTCAGACGCGGAGGTCTTCAGCACTGCCGCCACGGCGTGCCGCGCCACTTCCGACACCGTGAGGTTGCGGGCCCGCGCATGCGCCTTGAGCGCCGGGCCCAGGCCGCGAAGATCGATGGTCGCTCGCTCCCGCATTGCAGTGGCCACGATGCGCGCCGAAGACGGCGATGCGGCGTATCGCCAAGCCGCGATGTGTTCGCTCAACGCGATGTCGTGAGACGGCCGTTCGTCCACTGCCGCACGTCGTCGTGGCGCCAGCCCACGGCCCGCTTGGCCAGCTTGACGGGCGCCGGGAACGTGTGCTCGGCCATCATCCGGTAGACCGTGGAGCGCGCCAGTCCCGTCGCCTGCAGGACGGCAGGCAAACGCAAGATCCGCTGGATCGACTCCGTGCCCTTGGGCTGCGATGTGAGTGGCTTGAGATTCATTTCCTGACTCCAAAGGGACCGGCCGAGCGCCGAGCGCGCACACCACTCTAGGCCGCGCCAGGCATGGATGGCGCGCCGGTTTTTGACCAAATTCCGGCGGCCTCGCGCTTGGCCGAACGTGGTTCACTCGCTGTTTTGTGCGACGAGATTGATGTTGGAAAGTGAGATGACTCTAGGTCGGAAGCGGGAAACGCATGCGTACGATTCGGGCTGAAATCTGACGCATCGTGGATTTCAGGGCGGCATCGCGAGCATTCGCGACCACCCGATCTTCGAGCCGAAACAGCCCGTTCACCGCGATGAATTTGGGCGAAATTTCATCGATTACGCGACGCGGCTGGCGTTCCACTCGCGGGAGCCTGGCATGCACCCGGCGCACTATGCTCTCGGGATGAGAGCGAAGTTGTGCGGCACGGTTTGGTTGCCGGCTCGAAGAGGACGATGAGTGAGCCTCGAGGGTCGCTCCGATGCCATGCCCGCGCCCCATCGCGCCTCGTGCCGCAGGAACTATTGCAGCAACGGACCAGGCTCCGAACTCATGAGCCGAGACCTGACGCGGCCTGCAGCGGCGTTTTCGATCCTCCTCTTGCGCACAATGTGAGGGACACTCCGAAAGACCGCATTGCGATCAACCGGAAGCGCCGGGCGTAGGCGGTTTTTGGGGGTCAGCGAGTGCTTCGGCGCAGGAACTTTTACAGTACCGGACCACGACCGAATTGGCTAAACTGAGGCGCGGCGCGGCCTGCGGAGGGTTTTTCGATCCTCCTCCTCTCCACCACGAATCTAGCAACGGAAGGCCGCGGTAAGCGGGAAACTTGGTCGTGCTGTCCGTCAACCGCGCGGCCCCGATCAGC
>JAYVNL010000042.1:0-6690 GCA_043758495.1 Rhizobacter sp. | reverse complement strand
CTTCCCGCTCCGGTGCCGGAGCCGCCTTCGAACGCGAGCTCGCCGCCCAGCACTTTCGCGGTCGCGGCGCTGACGGCGAAGCCGGTGCCGGTGAAGTCGACGTGGCCCCGCGTGGCGCCGAGCAGCGGCGTGTCGGGAGTCACGCGGACATCGTTGCCGGCAAGCTGCAGGCTGCCCTTCACACTCGTCTGCTCCGGTCGCTCGAGCGGCACGACGAGTCCGAGCTTGAGGTCGGCCGCGCCGCTCGCCGAAGTCGCACCCAGCACACGCCCGATCCAGCCACCGACCGGCGTCGTGTTGACGAAGCGCAGCATGTCGGCCAGTCCGCCGCGCGCTGCGCCATCGACCTCGAGGCGGGCGCCGTCGCCGAGGTGGCCGACGCGGCCGGTGATCCGGCTCCAGTCAACGCCGGCCAGGCGCGCCTTGGCGACCCGGAACTCGAGCGTGTTGCGATCGACGACCAGCTCCCCGCCGATGCCGGTCAGGGCCGGCCAGAGCGCTGACGCACCGGTGGCCGCCGCCGGGTCCGAAGGGATGTACGCGAAGTCGAGGCCCTCGACCTGGGCGGCGATCCTGAACTCGGCATCGCGGGCGATCTTCGGGTCGTGGAAGGGAAAGTCGGCGAGGTCGCCACGGATGCGCAAGGCGGCGCTCTTCAGCGTGCCGGCGCGAATGGCGCGGCCGACATAGCTGCGAACGCCTTCGGGCAGGCCGAGCGGCAGGTAGCGAATGGTTCGCGCGGCGTCGCCGTCGACGAGCTTGCCGTCGAGTTCGAGCACACCGGGATAGCGATCGCCCCGGCCCCAGCCGCTGCCCGGCCCGGTGTGCCAGCTCGCGCGCAACTCGCCCCTGGCATCGACGTTCTCGAAGCGGGCGTTGTCGACCTTGACGTGGATCGTCGAGGCAGCCGCACCCTTGGGCTTGGCGATCGTCCACGACAACCCGGCGTCGAGGCGCTCGATCGGAACCGCTGGATCGGCGAACACGCCCGGCAGGTCGAGGACGCCGCCGGCGATGCCGATCTGCGCCTTGCCGCCGGCCTCGCTCGCTTCGAGCTGAACCGTGGCGTGGCTGAGGCCGGGCCGGCCGATGGCGTCGGCGCGCACTTCCGGACGTGCCGCCAGCGACAGGCCACCGAGGACTCCCTTGACGTGATAGTGCTCGGGGGCGTCGAGAGGCCCGTCCCATCGCGCCGCGAGGCCGGTGATGACGCCTTGCGGATGCAGGTGCGCCAGCAGATCGCGCAGCGCCTTGCCGAGCGGCACTCGGGTCGCGATCTCGGCCATCACGCCGACGTCGAGCCGCTGCGCCGCGAACTCGCCGCTGGCCACGTCGCCGGCGTCGTTCTGCCGCCAGGCGACGTCGAGGTCGCCCTGCGGCCAGTGGACGCTGTCGCCGGTGACGAAGCCGAAGCGACGCACCGCGACGCTGGTGCGGTCGCCCTTCTTCTCGGCACTGATGCGACCCTGGATCTGCTCGAACTCGAGCGGCTCGACCGTGGGATCGAGCCGCAGCGCGACGGCGCGCAGCGAAACATCGACGGTGGCGCCCTTCGGCTCGCCGTTCTCGACATCGAACCAGCCGCGCAGGGCGCCGTCGCCCTCGCTCAGCTCGAACGGCAAGGCGACGTGGCGGCGCAGCTCGCGCACGTCGGCGCGTGGCAGGTCGGCGTAGGCGCTGCCGCTCCAGCGCCGCCAGTCGCCGCTGCGCGCGAACAGCGGCTGCTTGTAGCGGCCACGCAGGCTGAAGCGATCGCCCCAGCCGGCCGGCGGCGTCGCGTCGATGCGCAGGTCGTGCTCGGTGAGGCCGTTGCGGACGACGAGCTCGACGTTGCCGAGCTCGAGCGGCGGCGCCTTTCGGGCATCGTCGATCCAGCGCACGGTGCCGCCGCGGATCACGAACTCGTGCTGGCTGAAGAACCAGTCGGCGGCGGCGTCGTCGTCGGCAGCGCCGGCCTTGGCGGCGAAGTCGAGGCCGGCAACGCGAATGCGGCCACTCGGGTCGCGGCGAACGTCGAGGCTGGCGCCATCGATCAGGAGCTGGGCGAAACGCGGCTCGAAGGCCAGCAGCGAGCGTGGCGACAAGGCTGCGAAGACATGCGGCAGGGCGAGCGCGACGCGACCTTCGGCATCGAGGACGCGCACTTCGGCAAGGTCGACAGCGGGCACCCAGCCGCTCGACTGCACGGTGATCGCACCGATCTTCACCGGCGCCCCGAGCATCCGGCTGGCACGCGCCTCGATGGCGCCGCGCCACGTTTCGATGTGCGGCAGAATCAGCCAGTGAAGTGAGAGCCAACACACCATCAGCACGACGACCATGGCCGACAGCGCCCACAGCAACGCACGCGACAGGCGCCGCAGACCCGAGCGGCGCGGCGACCTTGCATCGGGGCGCGTTGCCGGAGCGGCGTCGAAGGGTGGGGGCGAGGACATGAAAACAGCGTTGCGCCGACCGGCCGGCCTTCAGGAGTGGGCGCTGCACGCCCGGCTGGCTGAGCCGGCGCGGCACGGTCTGTACCGGTGCCTCGAGCCGATCGCTTCAATCTAGCACAGAGCAGCGCGCGACGATGGCACCCATGACAACCGCCACCGGCCACCGCGACGCCTCGCCCGACACCACTGTTGCGTCACCGCCGCCGGCCGGCGCCCTCGCCGCCCATAGCCGCTTCGTGCAGCGCATCCGCCGCCGCTACGGCGCCGAGCTGGCCCTGCTGCCGGCGGGCGCACCGGGTCGCGCCGAGATCCTCGCCCTGATCGCGACGCTGCGAAAGAAAGGCCACGCCCTCGGCGCCGCGATGCGCATCGCCCGGCAACTCACGCTCGAGCGCCTGGCGGTGCTCGACGTCGAGGCTGCAGCACCGCTCGCTGACGTGACCCGGACCATGACCGAGCTCGCCGAGGCGACGCTCGAACTCGCTGTCGCCGAAGCGCTCGCCGTTCAGGATCGCCGCTTCGGCGTGCCGCGCGATGCGGCCGGCCGTCGCATCGACTTCTGGATCGTCGGCATGGGCAAGCTCGGCGCGCGCGAGCTCAACGTCTCCTCCGACATCGACCTGATCTACGTGTACGAAGACGACGGCGCCACCGACGGCGTCGGCGAAGACGGCAGCGTTCGCCTGCCGAGCGTCAGCGCCCACGAGTACTTCGCCCAGGTCGCGCGCGTTCTGTACACGCTGATCGGCGACGTCACCGAAGACGGTTTCGTCTTCCGCGTCGACCTCATGCTGCGACCGAACGGCAACTCCGGGCCGCCGGTCACGAGCCTGCCGATGCTCGAGGACTACCTGCAGGCGCACGGCCGCGAATGGGAGCGCTTCGCGTGGCTGAAGAGCCGCGTCGTCGCGCCGCGCGCTGCCGTCGAGAGCGGTCGGGCACTGGCGCTGCGCTCGCTCGTCACCGCCTTCGTCTATCGCCGCTACCTCGACTACGGCGTCTTTGAGGGCCTGCGCCAGCTGCACGCGAAGGTGCGCGACGAAGCCCAGCGCCGCGCCGCCGGAAGGCCGCAGCGCGCCAACGACGTCAAGCTCTCACGCGGCGGCATCCGCGAGATCGAGTTCATCGTCCAGTTGCTGCTTGTCGTGCGTGGCGGCCAGTTCCCGGAGATCCGGACCCGCTCGACGCTGAAGGCGCTCGACAAGCTCGCCGCCGGCGGCCTGATGAAGCGGGCCAGCGCCGAGCGGCTTGCCGCGGCGTACACGTTGCTCCGGAGAGTCGAGCACCGCATCCAGTACCTCGACGACCAGCAGACGCACGTGCTGCCCACGCACGACGGCGACCTGACCTGGATCGCGTCGAGCCTCGACGCTCCCGGCATGAACGGTGCGCGCGGCGAACCCGCTGCCTGCGCACTGCTCGACCGCCTCGGCGAAGCGCGCGAGTTCGTGGCCGGCGAGTTCGACCTGCTGCTGCACGACGGCCGGACCTCGCCCAACAACAGCGGCAACTGCCGCACCTGCGGCCCGCCGCAGCGGCCGGTGGATCACGAGGCGTTCCTCGCGGAGCTGCCGCCCGAGCTTGCCGCGCGGGTGCGGCCGATGTGCGACCAGCCGAAGATCCGGCTGCTCAAAGACGACAGCAAGATGCGCCTCGCGCGGCTCGTGCAGCGCGCGGCGCAGGCGGTGGCCGAAGCACGCTGCACGCTCGCCGCCGCGGTGCTGTTCGTCGACTGGCTGGAGCCGCTCCTGCGCCGCGAGAGTTATCTCGCCCTTCTGGCCGAGCGGCCTGAAGTGCAGAACCGGCTGCTGCGCCTGCTGGGCCTGGCGCGCTGGCCGATGCGTTACCTGATGCTGCACCCCGGCGTGATCGACGAGCTGGCCGACGAGCGCCTGCTGCACGACCGCTTCGACGCCGCGGCCTACACGCGCGAGCTCGACGAGCGGCATGCCGGCTGGGAGCGGTCGAGCCAGGCCGAAGAAGAGCTGCTACTCGACACCTTGCGCCGCGCTCACCATGCCGAGGTCTTCCGCATCCTGGTGCGCGACGTCGAAGGCCACATCACCGTCGAGCAGGTCGCCGACGATCTCTCGGCACTCGCCGATGCCACGTTCGACTGCGCCATGCGCTGGTCCTGGAAGCACCTCAAATGCGCGCACCGCGCAGCGCCGCAGCTGGCCGTCATCGCCTACGGCAAGCTCGGCGGCAAGGAGCTCGGCTACGGCAGCGACCTCGACGTGGTCTTCGTGCACGACGATCCCGAGACCGACCCCGATCAGGCCGCCGAGGTCTACGGCGCATTCGTGAGGAAGCTCATCACCTGGCTCACCATGCGTACCGCCGCCGGCGAGCTGTTCGACATCGACACCGCGCTGCGGCCCAACGGCAATTCGGGCCTGCTCGTCACCTCGATGACCTCGTTCGAGAACTACCAGACCGGCCGCGGCGGCAACACCGCGTGGACCTGGGAACACCAGGCACTGACGCGCGCTCGCTGGTGTGCCGGGCTCGCGTCGATCGCGCCACGTTTCGAGGCCGTGCGCCGCACCGTACTCGCCGCACCGCGCGATGTCGCCGCCTTGCACGCCGAGGTGCGCACCATGCGCGAGAAGGTGCGCGCGGCGCACCCGGTGCCGGCCGGCCGCTTCGACGTCAAGCACAGCGCGGGCGGGATGATGGACGTCGAGTTCGCGGTGCAGGCGCTCGTGCTCGGCTGCAGCGGCAGCCACCCCGAGTTGCTCGACGACGTCGGCAACATCGCCTTGCTCCAGCGTGCCGAGGCGGCTGGGCTGCTGTCGCGAGGCGTGGGCACGGCAGCCGCCGATGCCTATCGCGAATTGCGACGCGCGCAGCACCGGGCGCGACTCGACGAGCAGCCGACGCAGGTCGAGCCGGAGAAGATGCTGGCGCAGAGGGAGGCCGTGCTCCATCTCTGGCGCAGTGTGTTCGTGGCATCGGCGCGATGACCGAGCGAAAGCAGCAGCTCGACCTCTTCGCCGTTTCTTCGCTCGTGCTGTGCTGCTTCCTGTGGGGGCTGAACCAGGTCGCGGCCAAGGCGGTTCTGACCGAGGTGCCTCCACTGTGGCAAGCGGGGGTGCGGTCGGGGGGCGCGGCGGTGCTGGTGTTCGTGTGGGCCCGCGTCCGCGGCATCGCGCTTTTCGAACGCGACGCAACGCTGCCGGGCGGCGTGCTGGCCGGCATCTTGTTCGCCGCCGAGTTCCTCTGCATCTTCGTCGGGCTGCAGTTCACGACAGCCTCGCGGATGGTCGTCTTCATCTACATCTCGCCGTTCGTGGTCGCACTCGGCATGCCGCTCATCGCGCGCTCGGAGCGGCTTCGCCCGCTGCAAGTGGGCGGACTCGCGCTGGCCTTCGCCGGCGTCGCCTGGGCCTTTGCCGAAGGCTTCTCGCGGCCGGCCGCAGGCCCGCATCAATGGCTCGGCGACGGCCTCGGCGTGCTGGCGGGCCTGCTCTGGGGGGCGACGACGCTGGCCATCCGCGGCACCCGGCTTGGCAACGCGTCGGCCGAGAAAACCTTGCTGTACCAACTCGCCATCACTTGCGTGCTGCTGATTGCCGCGGCAGCGTTGGCCGGGCCGCCGCTACCGCACCGGTTGAGCGCGCTGGCTTGGGCGTCGATGACATTTCAGACCGTGATCGTCAGCTTCGCCAGCTACCTGCTGTGGTTCTGGCTGGTGCGCCGATACCCGGCGACGCAGCTGGCCTCGTTCACGATGCTCACGCCAGTGTTCGGGCTGTTGCTCGGCGCGCTGCTGCTGGCCGAGCCGGTGACGACGCGGCTGCTGATCGGCTTGGCGACAGTGGCGGCCGGCATCTGGATGGTCAATCGGCCGCACGCCAAGCGATAGCGATCGGCCCGACTCGATGACCGGCATCCTGCGCACCATCGCCCTGCGGCTGACGCTGTGCGCACTGGTCGCCTGGGCGATGTGGCGCTCGGGGCTGGGCGCCTTCACGGTCGTCGTCGCCGGGCTCGTCGGCGTGGCGCTGTCCAAGCCGTTGATCGACCTGGCCAGCGCTGTCCGGCACCAGATGCGACGCGCGAACTGGCGCGAGGTGGAAGGCCGCCACTATGCCTTTCGCGGCTCGCCCGTGCGCGTGCGCACCGACGAGCAGCACCGGCGCTGGCTACGCCTGGCCGACGTGCGGCGGGCCGTCGGCTTCACCGCCAGCGACGCCGCCTTGCAGGTCACGTATCCGAGCGGCTTTCGGCGCATCGGTCGGCCGGCCGAGCC
>JAYVNL010000041.1:0-6694 GCA_043758495.1 Rhizobacter sp. | reverse complement strand
TCGTTGTTGCCGTCCGGTGCCTATGTCGCGCTGGCGGCGCTCGCCGTCGTGGTGGTGTTCGGGCTCGCGTTCGCGCGTCGCGGTTTCGTGGCCGCGGTCGTCGCTGTCGCCATCGCCGGCTTTGCCGGCTCGGGCTGGCGCGCGTCGCTTCATCTCGGCGAGCGGTTGGCGCCGGAGCTCGAAGGCCGCGATCTCGTTCTCACCGGCATCGTCGCCAGCCTGCCGCAGCAAAGCGCGACCGGCCTGCGCTTTCGCTTCGAGGTCGAGCGCGCTGGCGACGCCGCCGCGGTCTCTTCTGCCGTGCCGTCCTCGATCGCGCTCGGCTGGTATGCCGGCTTCCACGAAGACGCCGCCGCCGTGCAGCCGCGCCGCGAGCTCCGCGCCGGCCAGCGCTGGCGATTCACGGTGCGCCTGCGCCAGCCGCACGGCAACCTCAACCCGCACGGCTTCGACTACGAGCTGCTGCTCTTCGAGCAGGGCGTGCGCGCCACCGGCTACGTGCGCGATTCACCGCCGCCGGTTCTGGTCGACAGCGCCGCCGGCTACCCGGTCGAGCGTCTGCGCCAGCGTGTCCGTGACGCCATTTACGCGGCCGTGCCCGACCGTCGCAGCGCTGGCGTGCTCGCGGCGCTCGCCGTCGGTGACCAGAGCGCCATCGAGCGCGAGGACTGGGACCTGTTCCGAAACACCGGCGTCGCTCACCTGATGTCGATCAGCGGGCTGCACGTGACGATGTTTGCGTGGCTCGCCGGCCTCGGCATCGGCTGGCTGTGGCGGCGCAGCGACCGCGCCATGCTGCTCGTCGCGGCACCGCTGGCGGCGCGCATCGGTGGCGTCGCGGCGGCCTTGGCCTACGCCGTGTTCTCGGGCTGGGGCGTGCCGTCGCAGCGCACGGTCTGGATGCTGGCGACGGTCGCACTGCTGCAGTCGAGCGGCCGCCGCTGGCCGTGGCTCGTCGTGCTGCTGGCCGCGGCCGCCGTCGTCACCGCGCTCGACCCGTGGGCCTTGACGCAGGCCGGCTTCTGGCTGTCGTTCATGGCCGTCGGCCTGCTGATGGTGTCGTCGCCACTCGAGCGCGTCGACACTGCGGCGGTGCCGACCGCAGGCTGGCGGCAATGGCCCGTGCGCTTTTTCGGCAGCGCTCGCGACGGCCTGCGCAGCCAGGTCATCGCCACCCTCGGGCTCACGCCGCTCACCCTGGTCTTCTTCCAGCAGGTCGCGATCGTCGGCTTCCTCGCCAACGTGGTCGCGATCCCGCTCGTCACCCTCGTCGTGACGCCGCTGGCCCTGCTCGGCGTCGCCGTCGCGCCGCTCTGGGCACTGGGCGCCTGGCTGGTGCAATTGCTGGTCGGTTTCCTCGCCGTGCTGGCCGCGATGCCGGGCGCCGTGTGGACGGTCCCGGCGGCGCCGCTCTGGGCCCAGCTCGCCGGCCTCGCAGCGGCGGCGCTCGTCGTCATGCCCTTGCCGTGGCGGGCCCGCCTGCTGGCGCTGCCACTCGCGCTCGGCCTGCTCTGGCCGGCGCGCTCGCTGCCCGACGAAGGCCGCTTCGACCTCGTCGCGGCCGACATCGGCCAGGGCACGGCGGTGCTCGTCCGCACGCGCTCTCACGTGCTCCTGTTCGACACCGGCCCGCAGTATTCGCGCGACAGCGACGCCGGCCAGCGCGTCCTCGTGCCGTGGCTGCGCTCGCGCGGCGACGAGCACGTCGACCTGCTGATGCTCAGCCACCGCGACCTCGACCACGTCGGCGGTGCCGGCGCCGTGCTCGGCGCCTTGCAGGTCGATGCGATGTCCACCTCGCTCGAGGCCGGCCATCCGCTGATCGCGCTGGCACGGCGGTCGCAGCGATGCCAGGCGGGTCAGCGCTGGCAATGGGACGGCGTCGATTTCACGGTCCTCCGGCCCCTGGCCGACGACTACGACCTGGCGCTGAAGTCAAACGCCATGTCGTGCGTGCTGCGCGTGTCGGGCGGTGGCCGCAGCGCCCTTCTCACCGGTGACATCGAGCGCGAGCAGGAAGCGGCCTTGCTGCAGGCCGACGCGGCCGCCTTGCCAAGCGATGTCCTCATCGTGCCGCACCACGGCAGCCGCACCTCGTCGACGGCCGCCTTCCTCGACGCGGTCAAGCCGAAGATCGCCGTCTTCCAGGCCGGCTATCGCAACCGCTTCGGCCACCCCGCCGCCGACGTGCTGGCCCGCTACCGCGAGCGCGGCATCACCGTCGTCGCCAGCCCGGCCTGCGGCGCGTGGTCGTGGCCGGCCGACGGCGCGGCGGCCGGAAGCTGCCAGCGCGACATCGCGCGACGCTACTGGCATCACGCTGGCGCCATCGTCGTGCCTTGAACCGGCTCGTGGCGCGGAGTTTGCTACCCTCATTGTCTGGAGGAATCGGATGGCGGTGGCTTTCGACGAGATGCAGGCGGGCGACGGCGTGGTGCGCGAGCACTACCGCGGCTATGACCGCTGGCTGAAAGAGCAGCCGCCGCAGGTGATGCGGTCGAGGCGCGAGGAGGCCGAGGTCATTTTCCGGCGCGTCGGCATCACCTTCGCCGTCTACGGCGCCAAGGACGACGACGCCGGCGGCCAGAACGGCGGCACCGAGCGCCTCATTCCCTTCGACCTGATCCCGCGCGTGATCCCCGCCCACGAGTGGCACGAGATGGAACGCGGCCTGCGCCAGCGTGTCACCGCGCTCAACCGCTTCGTCCACGACGTCTACCACGGCAAGGAGATCCTGAAGGCCGGCATCGTGCCTGCCGAGCAGGTCCTCGGCAACGCCCAGTACCGCAAGGAGATGGAAGGCATCGACGTGCCGGGCGGCGTCTACTCGCACATCGCCGGCATCGACATCGTGCGCGCCGCCGAACCCGACGGCACCGGCAAGTACTACGTGCTCGAAGACAACCTGCGCGTGCCGAGCGGCGTGAGCTACATGCTCGAGAACCGCAAGATGATGATGCGGCTCTTCCCCGAGCTCTTCAGCCGCCACCGCGTCGCTCCGGTCGCGCACTATCCCGACCTGCTGCTCGAGACGCTGCGCTCGGTCGCACCGGCGGCGGTGAACGATCCGACCGTGGTGGTCCTCACCCCCGGCATGTACAACAGCGCCTATTTCGAGCATGCCTTCCTGGCCCAGCAGATGGGCATCGAGCTGGTCGAGGGCCAGGACCTCTTCGTCGAAGACAACTTCGTCTACATGCGCACGACGCAGGGCCCGAAGCGCGTCGACGTGATCTATCGCCGCGTCGACGACGACTTCCTCGACCCGCTCGTGTTCCGCGCCGACTCCACCCTCGGCTGCGAAGGCCTGCTGGGTGCCTACCAGGCCGGCAACGTCACCCTCTCGAATGCGATCGGCACGGGCGTGGCCGATGACAAGTCGATCTACCCCTATGTGCCGAAGATGATCGAGTTCTACCTCGGCGAGAAGGCGATCCTCAACAACGTGCCGACCTGGCAGTGCCGCGACCCGGCCGACCTGGCCTACGTGCTCGACCACCTCGGCGAGCTGGTGGTGAAGGAAGTCCACGGCGCCGGTGGCTACGGCATGCTCGTCGGCCCCGCGGCGACCGCGAAGGAGGTCGAGGACTTCCGCGTCGTGTTGAAGGCTGATCCGGCGCGCTATATCGCGCAGCCGACGCTGGCCTTGTCGACCTGCCCCAACTTCGTCGAGAGCGGCATCGCGCCCCGGCACATCGACCTGCGGCCGTTCGTGCTGTCGGGCAAGACGGTGCAGATGGTGCCGGGCGGGCTGACCCGCGTCGCCCTCAAGGAAGGCTCGCTCGTCGTCAATTCTTCCCAAGGCGGCGGCACGAAAGACACCTGGATCCTGGAGGACTGAGATGCTCTCCAGAACGGCCGATCACCTCTTCTGGATGGCCCGCTACATGGAGCGGGCCGAGAACACGGCGCGCATGCTCGATGTCAATTACCAGACGTCTCTTTTGCCGCAGTCGGAAGAAGCCGCCGAGCGCGGCTGGCGCGGCCTGCTCAGCATCAGCGAGCTGACCGGGGACTTCGCCGAGCGCCACGGCACGGTGACGCCGAAGAGCGTCATGAACTACATGGTGGGCGACGCCAAGAACGGTTCGTCGATCCGCAGCTGCCTGATGGCGGCGCGCGAGAATGCGCGCGCCGTGCGCGGCACGCTGACGACCGAAGTCTGGGAGACGCAGAACCAGACCTGGCTCGAATTCCAGCGCATGGTCGCGACCGACGCTTTCCAGAAGAGCCCTGGCGAGGCGTTCGAGTGGGTCAAGTTCCGATCGCACCTGTCGCGCGGGGTCACGGTCGGCACGATGCTGCAGGACCAGGCCTTCCACTTCCTGCGCATCGGCAGCTTCCTCGAGCGCGCCGACAACACGGCGCGGCTGCTCGACGTGAAGTTTCATTCCGCCGAGGGCGAGATGATCGGCCGCGGCGGCATGCGCCAATCGATGTCGGGCGGCGCCATGACGCAGTCGATGGGTGGCCTGACGCAATCGCTCGGCGGTGCCCCGGTTGCGGCCGATGGCGATGGCAACGGCAAGGACGTCGAGTACGACTTCTATCACTGGTCCGCGGTGCTGCGCTCGGTGTCGGGCTTCGAGGTCTACCGCAAGGTCTACCGCAACGTCATCCGGCCGGAGAAGGTCGCCGAGCTGCTGATCCTGCGCCAAGACATGCCGCGCTCGCTGGCGGCCTGCATGCACGAGGTGGTCTCGAACCTGCAGCGGGTCGCCAACGAGCAGTCGAAGGACACCCTGCGCCTGGCCGGCCGCCTCGACGCCGACCTCGAGTACGGCCGCATCGACGAAATCCTCGCCACCGGCCTGCACGCTTACCTGACGCAGTTCCTCGAGCGCGTCAACGCGCTCGGCGCCGGCATCAGCCGCGACTTCCTCGTCCCCATTCCGACATGAGGCCCGATGGCGCCATGCGGCTCGCGCCGCACGCTGCCCCCCGAGGGGGCGCGGCCGGCCCTTGGGGCGGCCGGGCGCCCGGCCGGTCGCTGCTGAAGCAACGAAAGCACTGATGTCGATCCACGTCGCGCTCAACCACATCACGCACTACCGCTACGACCGACCGGTGCATCTCGGCCCGCAGGTCGTGCGCCTGCGCCCGGCGCCGCATTCGCGGACGCGGATCATGAGCTACTCGATGAAGGTCGAGCCGGCCAACCACTTCATCAACTGGCAGCAGGACCCGCAGGCCAACTACCTGGCCCGCCTCGTCTTTCCCGACGCGACCACCTTCTTTCGCGTCGAGGTCGATCTCGTTGCCGAGATGGCGGTCTACAACCCGTTCGACTTCTTCCTCGAGCCGAGCGCCGAGACGTTCCCGCTCAGCTACGAGCCCGACCTGCTCGTCGAGCTCGCGCCGTATCTGCGCAAGAGCGAAGCGACACCGCGCTTCGCGCAATACCTGGCGAGCATCGACCGCAGCGCAACGCCGACCAACGACTTCCTCGTCGCGCTGAACCGGAAGCTGCAGCACGACATCGCCTACCTGATCCGCATGGAGCACGGCGTGCAGACGCCCGAGACCACGCTGGTCAACGGCAGTGGCTCGTGTCGCGACAGCGGCTGGTTGCTGGTGCAGCTGCTGCGCCATCTCGGCCTGGCTGCGCGCTTCGTTTCCGGCTACCTGATCCAGCTCAAGAGCGACGTGAAGTCGCTCGATGGCCCGAGTGGCACCGAGATCGACTTCACCGACCTGCATGCCTGGTGCGAGGTCTACCTGCCCGGCGCCGGCTGGATCGGCCTCGACCCGACCTCGGGTCTGTTCGCAGGCGAAGGCCACATCCCGCTCGCCTGCTCGCCGGAACCCTCGTCGGCGGCGCCGATCAGCGGCGTGCTCGATCCGTGCGTGACGACCTTCGAGCACCACATGTCGGTCACCCGCATCTGGGAAGCACCGCGCGTGACCCTGCCGTACAGCGATGCGCAGTGGGCGGCCGTCGATGCGCTCGGTGCCCGCGTCGATGCCGATCTGAAGCGTCACGACGTTCGTCTCACGCAGGGCGGCGAGCCGACCTTCGTCTCGGTCGACGATCGCGAGGGCGGCGAGTGGAACACCGAGGCGATGGGACCGACCAAGCGGCTCCTCAGCGTCGACCTCATGGAGCGCCTGCGCAAGCAGTACGGCGAGGGCGGCCTGCTCCACTTCGGCCAGGGCAAGTGGTATCCGGGCGAGCAACTGCCGCGCTGGTCGCTCAACCTGTTCTGGAGGAAGGACGGCCTCCCGGTCTGGCGCGACCCGGCTCTCTTCGCCAGCGAACGCGAAGACCACGGCGCGACGCCGGCACGCGCCGAGGAATTTCTGCGCCTGCTTGCGGCCCGGCTCAAGGTCGATGCCGGCAACGTCTTCGGCGCCTTCGAGGATGCCTGGTACTGGCTCTGGCGCGAGAAGCAGCTGCCGAGCAACGTTGACCCCTTCGATTCGCGACTCGCCGACGCACAGGAGAAGAAGCGCATGAAGGCGGTGTTCGAACGCAAGCTCGACACGCCGGTGGGCTACGTGCTGCCGATCGCGCCCGACGAGGGCCGGCCCGGCCGCTGGCGCTCGTCGCCGTGGTACCTGCGCGCCGAGCGTTGCTTCCTCATCCCGGGCGACTCGCCGGCGGGCTTTCGGCTGCCGCTCGATTCGTTGCCGTGGACGCGGCCCGAAGACACGCCGTGGGTGCACGCGCCCGATCCGACGCAGAACCTGGGCC
>JAYVNL010000040.1:0-6697 GCA_043758495.1 Rhizobacter sp. | reverse complement strand
AGCTTTCACTGGGCGCGCCGGCTTTTGAGCGCGCGTCATGGCGAACGCGCGACCCGGCTCTACGGCTTTTGCCGACGCATCGACGACCTGGCCGACGAGGCCACGTGTCCGCTCGATGCCCGCGCATCCCTCGCGGCCGCACGCCGTGCCCTGCAAATCGGGCACAGCGACAAGGCCGAGTGGGCGGACATGCTGGAGCTGATGCGCACCTGCGGCATCGATCAGACGATTCCGCTCGAGCTGATCCGCGGCGTCGAGAGCGATCTCGGCGAGGTGCGTATCGCCGACATGGACGAGCTCCTGCGCTACTGCTACCGGGTCGCCGGCACCGTCGGGCTGATGATGACCGCGGCGCTCGACGTCACCGCGCCCGAGGCTCTGCCGCATGCGATTGACCTCGGCATCGCGATGCAGCTCACGAACATCTGCCGCGACGTCCGCGACGACGCGCTCCTAGGCCGACGCTACCTGCCCGCCTCCCTGGTGGGCGAGCTCGACCCGGCATCGCTCGTCGATCCGACGGGCGCCGTGCGGGCGACGGCCTGCGCAGCACTGCGCGTGTTGCTCGATGTGGCCGACCGCCACTACGCCAGCGGCGCGCAAGGCCTTCGCTGGCTGCGGGCCGGCGCGCGCGCCGGCATCCGCGTGGCGGCCGAGAGCTATCGCGAGATCGGCGTCGTGCTGCGAGAGCGCGACTGCGACTGCTGGTCGGCGCGCGCGAGGGTCGGCACGCCGCGCAAGCTGGCGATCACGCTGCGTGCGCTCGCCGATGGCGTCACGCCACAACGCGGCGGGCCGGCGCACCCGCACGCCGCGCCATCGGGCCGCACCCTGCCGCGCCCGGCGGCCACGCCGTGGTCGGCGGAGCCTCTCATTGCCGACTGACCTCGACCTCGCGATCCTCGGCGGCGGCTGCGCTGGCCTCAGCTTGGCACTGCGGCTGGCGGAACAGCCGGGCCGTTGCCGGCGCGTGCAGGTGATCGAGTCGCGCCCGGCCTACACCAACGACCGCAGCTGGTGCTTCTGGCGCCTGGGCCCGCACCGCTACGAGGCGTTGGTCAAGCGCACCTGGTTCAGGGTCGCGGTGCGTGCCGCATCGCGAGCCGTGCAGGTCGACTGCGCGCGCACGCCGTACCAGCTTATCGAGGCCGGGACGTTCTACGACCACGCGCAGCAATCGATGGCAGCCAGCGATGCCGTGCGGCTGCAGGCAGGCGTGTCGGTCCTGGGGCCACCCCGCCCGGTGCCCGGCGGCTGGCGCATCGAGACCTCGGCCGGGGGTCTGACGGCGGCGCAGGTGATCGACACCCGCCCGCCGCGCCCGCCCGGCCGAGGTGACTCGACGCTGTGGCAGTCCTTCCTCGGCGACGAGGTGGTCTGCGACGGGCCCGTCTTCGACCCTGACCGGGTCGAGCTGATGGACTTCGCCGACGACTCGCCGGGGGTGATCGCCTTCACGTATGTCCTGCCGCTTGCGGCCGACCGTGCCTTGGTCGAGACCACGCTCTTCGATCCACGGCCGCACGGGCCCGCGGACCTGCAGGGTCGCCAGCGACGGGCCGTGCAACGCTTGTGTGCCGGCGCGCAGCCCCGTGTGGTGCGCACGGAGGCCGGCATCCTGCCGATGGGCATGGCTGTCGCCGATTCGTCGCTCGGCAGGGGCCACCTGCGGGCCGGGCTGATGAGCGGTGCGGCCCGGCCCGCCACGGGCTATGCGTTCCAGCGCATCCAGCGCTGGGCCGACGGCTGCGGCGAGGCGCTGCGCTGTGGCCATGCGCCGACCGGTCACGCCCCCGACCCCTCGCTGACGCGGCTGATGGACCGGGTCTTCCTCGACGTGCTGCGAAGCCATCCCGAGCGCGGACCCGAGCTGTTCATGCGTCTGTTCGGCCGCACCGCCACACCCCGCATCGTCCGTTTCCTGAGCGACCGCGGCACCTTCCTGGACCGCGTCGCCATCGCTGCGTCTTTGCCGACGGGCCTGTTCCTGCGTCAGCTGCTGCGTCAGGCCCCGCGCGGTTCGGTGCAGGCCCGAGCGACATGAGCCCGTGACGCCTGCCTTGCAGGTCCAGGGCCGTCTGTTCTGTGCGCTCGCACTGGCGCTGACGATCGCCAGCCTGGCCGGAGCGCGGCTCGATGCCGGGTACGAACTCGCGGCCGCCGGTGCGCTCATCGTGACGCTCGGCGTGCCCCATGGCGCCTTCGACGTGGTGGTGGCGCGCCGGCTCTTCGGCATCGCCGACCTCCGGGGCTGGGCGCTGTTCTCGCTGTTCTACGTCGGCCTGGCCGTGCTCGTCATCGCTTTCTGGTTCGTGGCGCCGACGCTGTTTCTGTTCGCATTCCTGGCCGTCGCCGCGCTGCACTTCGGCGGTGATCCGGCCGCCGGCGCGTCCACCTGGTCGCGCGTGTTGTACGGCGGCGCCGTCATCGTCCTGCCGGCGCTGTGGCACGGCGCCGAACTGCAACGGCTGCTGGGCATGGTGGCCGGGCCGCGAAGCGGCGCCATCGTCGCGTCGGTGCTGGGCGTGCTCGCGCTACCCTGGCTCGGCGCGACCGCGATCGCCTGCGTGCTGCGGGCGAGGACGTCGCGGCTGGCCGCCGCCGAGCAGGCCGCGCTGGCGGCACTGGCCGTGGCGGCGCCCCCCCTGGTCGCGTTCACCCTCTACTTCTGCGCCATGCACAGCCCGCGGCACATCCTGAGGACGCTCGCTGGCCTCCGCGGTGGCGCCGCCCGACGCGCGCTGGCGGCGGCGCTCTGGCCGACCGCCGCCGTGCTGGCCGCGGCGGTCGGGGTCGGCGCGCTGGCCGGCGGCGTTCCGATGGAAACCCGGGTGATGCAGCTCGTCTTCGTCGGCCTGGCCGCGCTGACGCTGCCGCACATGGTGCTGCTCGAGCGGGCGCGCCGGGTGGGCATGCGGGCCGACTGCAAACAATGAGACATGCAGCCGCCCCATCCGATCCATGAAAGTCGTCCCTCCTCATGCCGACACGTCGTCCATCGACGGTCTGTACCGGATCGCCACGGTGTCGAACCTCACCGGCATTCCGGTGCAGACGATCCGCGTGTGGGAAGCGCGTCACGCCGTCGTGCAGCCGACGCGCAGCAAGGGCAACGTGCGCCTATACACGCGAGCCGACATCGAGCGGCTTTCGCTGATCCGGGCTGCCGTCGATGCCGGGCATGCCATCGGGACCGTGGCTTCCCTGACCGACCGGCAGATCCGGGCCCGCTTCAAGGACGTGCCGCTGCGGCCTGCGAAGGCGCGAGAAGCGTCCTGCCGGGTGCTGGTGTGCGGCGACGCGCTGGCCGCCTCGCTGGCGAAGGCCTGGCAGTCGCGCTCCGACGTGCGGATCGAGGCCAGCCTGCCGACGCTGCCGCTCGCCGACTTCGGGTCGCTGCCGGCGGTCGATGCGGTGATCGTCGATGCACCGGCGTTGAGCGACGCCTTGCCGGCGAAGCTGCGGCAGTTGCGGGCCGCGACCCGGGCGCCGGTCGTCATCGTGGTTTACGGCTTTGGCAGCCGACGGATCCTGTCCCGGCTCGACAGCGCCAACGTCATCGCCCTGGCCGCGCCGACGGACCCGGCGCAGATCGCCCGCATCTGCCAGCTCGGCCTGGCGATCGACACCACACCGCCGTCGGCCTTTTCCCAGATGCTGATGCATCCGGCGGGGCCGAAGCGCTACGACGACGCCTTTCTCGCCCAGCTGAGCCAGATGCCGTCGAAGGTGCAGTGCGAGTGCCCGAATCACCTCGCCGACCTGCTGGCCATGCTCAATGCGTTCGAACGCTACAGCCTGGAATGCGAAAGCACCAACGTCGCCGACGCGTCGATCCACGCGATGCTGTACAGCGCTAGCGGCTACTGCCGCGAGTTTCTCGAGGAAGTGCTGCGGCGCCTCTTGGCGCACGAAGGCATACCGGAGCCGCGCGCCTAGCGACGGCGAACGCGGCCAGGCGGCGCCGACCGTCACTGGACCGCGATCACCTGGGTCGCACGTCGGGCCGGGGCTCGCGTTACGATATTTGTTACTCGGGTGATTCCCGAACTTTTGCTTAAGGATCCGCCGTGACGACCGTCAAGACCTGCCTCGATCAGAAGCCGAAGCCCACCGAGATCGTCAGCGTCGGCCCTGGGGACATGGTGGTCACCGTGCTGCAGCTGATGCGGGACAAGCGCGTCCGCGCGGTCCTGGTGCTCGAGGCCGAGCGCCTGGCGGGCATCGTCACCCAGGGCGACTGCGCCATCAAGGTGCTGCTGCCGGGGCTCGATGCCCACAAGGTGTCCGTGAAGGACATCATGACTGCCGAGCCGATGACGGTGAAGCTCACCGACCCGCTAGAGGCCTGCATGGGCCTGATGGCGACCCGAAACTTCCGCCATCTGCCGGTCCTGGAGGCGGGCAGGGTGGTCGGCGTGGTGTCGATCGGCGACGTCGTGAAAGACACGATGCGCCAGATGGGCCAGCAGATCAGTTTCCTCGAGACTTACATCAGGGGTCACGGCGCCTGATCGGCGACTGGCGGACCTGCAGACTTTCGTCAGCGTGTCGCTCGCTCCCGACTGCCGAGATACGAAGCCGTGCTGATCCGCCTGATCTACGTGAGCAAAGCGGCTGGCCCGCAGAGTCGTGCTCTGACCGATGCAATCCTGCGCAAGGCCCAGGCGTGGAACACGCGAAACGACATCACCGGTGTGCTCTGCGAGGGTCAGGGCATGTTCCTGCAGGTACTCGAAGGCGAGCGCGGGCAGGTCACGAGCCTGTACGCACGCATCGCCGCCGACCGGCGTCATTCGGATCTGGAGCTGATCCACTGCGAGAGCATCACCCGGCGGCGCTACGACGGATGGTCGATGGCGAGCGTGGACCTGTCGGAGGCGGACCCGCAGACGAGAATCGTCTGGCCGGAGTTCGATCCCTATTCGGTGAGCGGCAGGGTGGTCATGGCGCGCATCGACGAGCTCGTCGCTCACGGTCGTGTCGTCGACGCATCGACGTCGTCCGCCGGCGGGTAGCTCTCGCAAGGACCGCCCGGACCCTCCGGCAGGGCCGGCAGCGCCCGGCCCATCTGGCGGCCGTCCCATTGCTGGCCGCACCAGCAGCGGCCTTCGGTGTCGATGATGCAGGTGCCGCTGCCGCAGCAGCGCGGGTCGTCATTCATTCGCAGCGCCTCACGTTCGAACCTCGTTGATGGCCAGCAGGTCGGCGGCCGTGTGCAGGCCACGCGAGGCCCGGGTCCACCACTGCGAAAAGGAGTCGCAGCGCCGCTCGACGGTCGGAAACAGCGCCGGCGCCGCGACGCACTCGGCCCATCGTGCCAGCCAGGGCGCCATGTGCGGCTCGTCGCAGCTGCGCACGTTGCGGGCGCCGTTCAAGGCGGCACCGATGGCCGCGGCGTCGCCGTACCAGCGTCTTGTGGCGAGCTCCGCCATGCGGCTGCCGACGAAGTGCCAGCGCCGCGCGCTCCAGGGCCAGACGCGGTGGAAGTCGGCCACGAAGACGCCGATCACGAGCGTGTCGGCCGGCAACGTGGCCGGCGGCGGGCCCAGGCTCCAGGGATGCACCAGCCAGACGTCGCGACCGGCGACGGCGGCGGCGTCCGGTGCGGTGGCGCCGAGCGCATCGGGCGGCGCCGGGCAGCGGTGAGGCTCGGCCTGCGGCGGTCGTGCGGAGGACGCACCGCGGTCGGTCGGCCGAGGCGCGACGGATTGGCGAGCCATGTGGTCGAGCACGTCGTACGACGTGTCGATGACGCTGCCCGGGCTGTGCCATGAGACAGGCGCGTAGCGGGCGACGTTGTCGGCGTTGAAGAGATAGGGCTTGGTGCTGCCCGTGCCGGCGACCCACTGCCAGCTCAGGTGGTTGCTGGCGAGGTCGCCGTCGAGCAGGTGGGCGTAGAGCCAATCGGCGCCGGCCCGCCAGTGCACCTTTCGCACATGTACGACGTAGCTGGCCAGCCACATGCGCGCGTGGTTGTGCAGCAGGCCGGTGGCATGGAGCACGCGCACCGCCTCGTCCACCACCGGCACGCCGGTGCAGGCCTGGCGGATGTCGGCCGGCAGCTCGCGGGCATAGGCGTCGTCGGGCAGCAGGCCTTGGTGCAGCGAGTCCAGGATGCCGTCGCCGCGCTGCTGCCAGACGTGGCGGAAGTAGTCACGCCAGCCGAGCTCGTAGACGAACTTGTGCTGCACATCGAGCGGATGGCGAGCGGCGACACCGGCCAGCACGTCGGCGAGCGTGACGAAGCCGTGCGTGAGGTACGGCGACAGGCCACTGACGGCGCCGTCGAGCGCGTTGCGCGTGCGCGCATAGGCGGCTGGCCGCACGGCGGCGATGCGGGCGTGTGCGGCGGCGAGCGTGGGGGAGGTGTCTTCAGTCATCGGCGACGCCGACTTCGCCGCGGCGGATCGCCGCCGCGCGTTCATGCACCGCCTGCTTCTGCACGACGCTCAGGCGCGCCAGGTTCTTCACCTGCAGCGACATGCGCGGGTTCTTCGCCAGTGCCGCTTCATGGCGCATCAGGAAGTCCCAGTACAGGGTGGTGAAGGGGCAGGCACCGTCGCCGCTGCGCTCGGCCGGGTTGTAGCGGCAACCCTTGCAGTGCGGGCTCATGCGCTGGATGTACTTGCCGGTGGCGATGTAGGGCTTGCTGCCCATCACGCCGCCGTCGGCGTACTGGCTCATGCCCAGGGTG
>JAYVNL010000039.1:0-6731 GCA_043758495.1 Rhizobacter sp. | reverse complement strand
TCAGCGCGTCGGCGAACTGCTGTTCGGCAGCGCCGAGGACCACTTCGTCGGCGCGCTGGACGAAGCCACGGCGCCCATGCACGCGTTGGTCGAACGTGACCCCGACCTGGCCATCTTCCAGGTGCTGCGCCAGGGCGGCAGCGCCGACCTGGCCTATGGCGTCCAGCGTTCCTTGCAGACCGCCGTCACCGGCCTGCTGGTAGCGCAGCGTCTGGGCTGGGAATCCGAGCAGTGCCAGCGCCTGTTCAAGGTCACGCTGACGATGAACATCTCGATGCTGGAATTGCAGGGCCAGCTGGCGCACCAGCTCGGCGCGCCGACCGCCGAGCAGCGCCACGATCTGCAGACGCACCCCATGCGCAGCGTGCGCATCCTGGAGCAGGCCGGCATCACCGACCGCGACTGGCTGCACGCCGTGCTGCGCCACCACGAGGAAGGCGATGGCAGCGGCTACCCTGGCGGCCACACCGACGACATCGGCGACCTGGCGACACTGGCGCGCCGCGCCGACATCTACACCGCCAAGCTGTCAGCCCGCGCGTGCCGCGACGCCATGGCCGCCGACCTGGCCGGCCGGCAGATCTTCATGCAGGACCCCGGACACCCGATGACAGCGGCGCTGGTACGCGAGTTCGGCATCTATCCGCCGGGCTGTTACGTGCGCCTGGTGTCGGGCGAGATGGCCATCGTGGTGGCGCGTGGCCAGAGCATCACCACGCCGGTGGTGGCATGCCTCACCAACGAGCGCGGCATGCCCATCGCCCGACCCGAGCGGCGCGAGACCACCGACAAGTCCCACGCCGTGGCCAGCGTGGTCGGCGAACGCGCCGTGCCGGTGCGACTGTCGATGGACAAACTGGCGGCGCTGGTGGCGGCCTGAGCTTCAGGCCCGCGCCCGGCCCGTGCCTGATCAGCCGCCGGCGGCGTAGGCCTGCAGGGCCGGCCCGGTGACGCGGCAGATGCGCCAATCGGGCATCACGGTGGCGCCCATCTTTTCGTAGAAGCGGATCGCGTTTTCGTTCCAGTCGAGCACGCTCCACTCGAAGCGGCCGCAGCCGCGCGCCACCGCCAGCTGCGCGAGATGCGCGAGCAAGGCCTGGCCGATGCCGTGGCCGCGCATCGCCGGCTCGACGAACAGGTCTTCGAGGTAGAGACCCGGCTTGGCGAGAAAGGTCGAGAAGTTGTGGAAGAAGAGCGCGAAGGCGACAAGGCCGGTGTCCGCTTCGACAACCATGGCCTCGGCCGCCGGCTTCGGCCCGAACAGCTGCGCCGTGATCGCCTCGGGTGTGGCCTGCACGAGGTGCTCGAGCTTCTCGTACACGGCCAGGCCGCGAATGAGGCGAACGATGTCTTCGGCATCGGCTGGCCGGGCGGCGCGGATCTCGAATGCGGGTGGGTTTTCGCGAGGGGCAGGCATGGCGACGATTCTGCATCCGGCCCGGGCCTTTAGAGTTGTGGCCATGACCCTTGCTGCCTACGTTCCCCGCCGCGATGCCCGAAGCCGCTTCGTCGAAGCCCGCGGCTTGCGCCACCACGTGCTCGAGTGGGGCGACTCCGGCAGCACGCAGCCGCCGCTCGTGATGTTTCACGGCTGGATGGACGTGGCTGCGTCGTTCCAGTTCGTCGTCGATGCGTTCGCAGTCGAGCGCCACGTCCTCGCCGTCGACTGGCGCGGCTTCGGCGAAACCGACACGCCGACCGTCGACACCTACTACTTCACCGAATACCTCGGCGACCTCGAGCTCGTGCTCGACGCGCTCTTCGGCACCGATCGCCCGCCGGTCGACCTGCTCGGCCACAGCATGGGCGGCAACGTCACCATGCTCTATGCCGGCGTGCGGCCCGAACGGGTGCGCCGGCTCGTCAATCTCGAGGGCTTCGGCATGCCGCGCGCCAAGCCGGCGAACGCGCCGGGCCGCATGGCCAAGTGGCTCGACGATCTCAAGAAGCCGAATCAGCTCAGGCCCTACGCCGACATCGCCGCCGTCGCCGCGCGACTCACGAAGACCAACCCGCTCCTGCGCGCCGACCGCGCCGCCTGGCTCGCCAGCCATTGGTCGGCGCCGGCCGGTAGCGGCGAGCCGGGCGCGCGCGTGCTTCTCGCCGACCCGGACCACAAGCGCATGAGCCCGCTGCTGCCGCAGGTCGACGAGTGGCTCGAATGCTGGAAGCGCATCACGGCGCCGGTGCTGTGGATCGAGGGCGACCGCACCGACATCAGCGTCTGGTGGGGCGACCGCTATACCAAGGCCGAGTTCCACGAGCGGCTCGATCTCGTGAAGGACGTTGAGCGCCACGTCGTCTCCCCGGCCGGCCACATGCTCCACCACGACCGGCCCGAGGACGTCGCCCGGCTGATCGAAGCGTTCCTGTCAGAATCGCGCCCTTCCCGAACCGAAGCGACCTGACGAGAGCCCACCATGGACGTCGAACACATCAATGCCATCGGCAACCGCCTCGCCGACCTGACGAAGCGCACCGCAGACCTCCGGGGGTATCTTTGACTACGACCGCAAAGCACTGCGGCTGAACGAGGTCAACGCCGCTCTCGAGAATCCGAACGTCTGGAACGAACCGAAGCGGGCTCAGGAGCTCGGCCGCGAGAAGCGCACGCTCGAAACCGTGGTCGGCGGCGTCGACCACCTGACGTCGAACCTCTCCGACAATTCCGAGCTCTACGAGATGTCGAAGGCCGACGCCGACTTCGACGGCCTTGCGGCCATCGACGCCGATGCCGCCAAGCTGGAGGCCTCGATCGCCGAGCTCGAGTTCCGGCGCATGTTCTCGAACCCGCTCGACCCGAGCAACTGCTTCATCGACATCCAGGCCGGCGCCGGCGGCACCGAAGCCTGTGACTGGGCCTCGATGCTGCTTCGCCAGTACCTGAAGTACTGCGAAAAGAAGGGCTTCAAGACCGAGGTCATGGAGGAGACCGAAGGCGACGTTGCCGGCATCCGCAGCGCCACGATCAAGGTCGAGGGCGACTACGCGTTCGGCCTGCTGCGCACCGAGACCGGTGTGCACCGGCTCGTTCGCAAGAGCCCGTTCGATTCCGCCGGCGGCCGCCACACCAGCTTCGCCAGCCTCTTCGTCTATCCGGAGGTCGACGACTCGATCGAGATCGACATCAACCCGGCCGACGTGCGGACCGACACGTTCCGCGCCTCCGGCGCCGGCGGTCAGCACATCAACAAGACCGACTCGGCGGTGCGCCTCACGCACATCCCGACCAACATCGTCGTGCAGTGCCAGAACGACCGCTCGCAGCACCGCAACCGCGACGAGGCCTGGCAGATGCTGCGCTCGCGCCTCTACGAGCACGAGATGCGGATCCGCATGGCGGCGCAGCAAAAGCTCGAGGACACCAAGACCGATGTCGGCTGGGGCCACCAGATCCGCAGCTATGTGCTCGACCAGAGCCGCATCAAGGACCTGCGCACCAACGTCGAGATCAGCAACACACAGAAGGTGCTCGACGGCGACCTCGATCCGTTCATCGAGGCGAGCCTGAAGCAGGGTGTCTGAGGTCGTGCCACGGCTGGTATGATTCGTGACACAGAAGACCCCGCCGATGAAGACGCTCAGCATCCGCGAACTGCGCCAGGCGACGCCCAGGCTCAAGGAGACTCTCGCCCAGGAAGGCGAAGTCCTGCTCGTCTCCAACGGCGAGCCCATCGCCAGACTGTTACCGGTGCTGCCGAAGACAGCCCGCTCGAAACTGCCGTCCCTGAAGGCCTGGCGAGCGACGATGCCGGTGATGGAAGTGTCCTCGGAGGTGCTCATCCGCGAAGACCGCGACCGTCGTGGCACTTGAAACCGATGCACTCTGCTACGTCGACACGAGTGCCCTGATCAAGCGCTATGTTCGCGAAACCGGCAGCGACGAGTTCGAGTCCTTCTCCGAGAAGCCGGGCTACGACCGCATCATTTGCCCGCTCCAGACGGTCGAGTTCACGAGCACGCTGCAACGCCGCCTCCACAGCGGCGCCATGGATCGCCGCCAGGTCGCTGGTGCCCGGCAGCGACTCCTCGCCGACGTGGCAGCCGGTGGCTGGCGACTGGTCGCTTTCGAAGCCGACGTTTTCTCCAGAGCCACGACCTTGCTGACGGATCTGAGCGTGCCCGTCGCCGCGCTCGACGCCCTCCATCTCGCATGCGCCCTGCAAGTGAGCGCCGAGCATTTCGCGACGGCCGACCGCCAGCTCGCCGCCGCGGCCCGCAAGGCAGGCCTCCAAGTTCACCTTTTCTAGATCGAGCAGACCCCCAATGCGCACCGACACCGCCCCCCTCATCCGCCGCGAAGACTACGCGGCGCCGCCCTGGTGGATCCGCAAGGTCGACCTCACGTTCGATCTCGATCCGGCGAAGACGCTGGTCACCAGCCGCATGCAGATCGAGCGCAACGACAGCGTTGCAGCCGGGCCGCTGAAGCTGCACGGCGAAGACATCACGCTGACGCGCTGCCTGATCGACGGCGAGTCGGTGTCGTTCCGCCACGAAGGCGGCTGCCTCGTGATCGACACGCTGCCGG
The DNA here is from genome assembly GCA_043758495.1 of Rhizobacter sp. GTDB lineage: Bacteria > Pseudomonadota > Gammaproteobacteria > Burkholderiales > Burkholderiaceae_C > Schlegelella_A. The sequence continues at coordinate 2,200 of JAYVNL010000039.1, read as the reverse complement.
AACGCCCCTTCACGCTCGAGATCAGGAACACCTGCGCGCCCGAGAAGAACACCCAGCTGTCGGGCCTGTACACCTCGGGCGGCGGCTTCTTCACGCAGTGCGAGGCCGAGGGCTTTCGCCGCATCACCTATTTCCTCGACCGGCCCGACGTGATGGCCGAGTACAGCGTGCTGCTGCGCGCCAACAAGCGCGCCTTCCCGGTGCTGCTGTCGAACGGCAACCTCGTCGAAGAAGGCGCTCTGGACAACGGCCGTCACTTCGCCAAATGGCACGACCCGTTCCCGAAGCCGAGCTACCTGTTCGCCCTGGTCGCCGCCGATCTCGTTGCCCGCGAGCAGAACATCCGCTCGCGCTCCGGCACCGATCACCTGCTGCAGGTGTGGGTGCGCCGCGGCGACCTCGACAAGACCGAGCACGCGATGAACTCGCTGGTCGCCTCGGTGGTGTGGGACGAGGCTCGCTTCGGGCTGGCGCTCGATCTCGAGCGCTTCATGATCGTCGCCGTCGGCGACTTCAACATGGGCGCGATGGAGAACAAGGGCCTCAACATCTTCAACACGAAGTACGTTCTCGCCAATCCGGCGACCGCGACCGACGACGACTACTCGGCCATCGAAGCCGTCGTCGGCCACGAGTACTTCCTTAACTGGACCGGCAACCGCGTGACCTGTCGCGACTGGTTTCAGCTGAGCCTGAAGGAAGGCCTCACCGTCTTTCGCGACCAGGAGTTCAGCATGGACATGGTCGCCAGCGTCACGGCGCGGGCCGTCAACCGCATCGAGAACGTTCGCAACCTGCGCCAGATCCAGTTCGCCGAAGACGCCGGCCCGATGGCGCACCCGGTGCGCCCCGACAGCTACGTGGAGATCAACAACTTCTACACGCCGACGGTCTACGACAAGGGCTCCGAAGTCGTGCGCATGATGCAGACGCTGGTCGGCCGCGATGGCTTCGCGCGCGGCATGAAGCTCTATTTCGAGCGCCACGACGGCCACGCCGTCACCTGCGACGACTTCGCGGAATCGATCGCCGACGCCAATCCCGACAGCGACCTCAAGCGCCTGCTGCCGCAGTTCAAGCGCTGGTACGCGCAGGCCGGCACGCCGCGCGTGACCGCACGTGGCCGGTACGACGCCCCCTCGCGCACCTATACGCTCGGCCTCGAGCAGTCTCTGCATGCCGCGGTACCGGCCGGCCGTGCTGTCGCCGAGCCCTTCGTGCTGCCGCTCGCCATCGGACTGGTCGGCTGCGACGGCCAGGCGCTGCCGCTGCGCCTCGAAGACGAGCCTGAAGGCTCGGTTGCGACCGAGCGCGTGCTCGTGCTCGACGAGGCGCGCGCCTTCTTCACGTTCGTCGGTATCGACCAGCCGCCGGTGCTCTCGTTGCTTCGCGGCTTTTCGGCGCCCGTCTGCCTCGTCGACGGCCTGAGCGACGCCGACCTGCTGGTGCTGTTGCGCCATGACAGCGACCCGTTCAATCGATGGGAGGCCGGTCAGCGGCTGGCGATGAACCGCTTGCTCGCCATGATTCAGGCCGGGCCGGTCGAGGCCGCTGCGCCCGCGCTCGACGTTGACTTCGTCGCCGCCATGCGCCAGCTCCTGCACGCGCCGGGCCTCGACGCCGCCTTCAAGGCGCTGGTGCTGACGCTGCCCGGGGAGTCGTACATCGGCGAGCAGCTCGAGAGCGTCGATCCGCAACGCATCCATGCCGCCTGCAATGCCATGAAGCTCGGCCTCGCGCAACAGCTCCGCGCCGATTGGGAATGGGCCTTCGACGCGCACCAGGTGACCGGCGGCTACTCGCCGGACCCGATCTCGTCGGGCCGACGCGCCCTCGCGAATCTGGCCTTGGCCATGCTTTGCCGCGACGCCGCTCAGCGCGGCGACGCGATCTGGCCGGGTCGCGCCTACCAGCGCTTCAAGGACGCTGCAAACATGACCGATCGGCAGGGTGCCCTCGCCGCCCTCATCGGCGCCGGCTCCGACCTCGCCGGGCCAGCACTCGAGCGCTTCCACGACCTCTTCGCTGCCGAGCCGCTGGTGATCGACAAGTGGTTCACGATGGAGGCGATGGCACCCGAGCGCGGCGACCGCGTGTTCGGGCGCGTCAAGGCACTGCTGCGCCACGCCGACTTCAGCATCACCAACCCGAACCGCGCCCGCAGCCTGATCGGCGCCTTCTGCAACAGCAACCCGGCCGC
>JAYVNL010000038.1:0-6737 GCA_043758495.1 Rhizobacter sp. | reverse complement strand
TCTTGCCGCAGATGCGCCGGCCGATCCGCGAGCTGCCGAGCGAGCTCGTCAGCCAGATCGCCGCCGGCGAGGTCGTCGAGCGGCCGGCTTCGGTGGTGCGCGAGCTGGTCGACAACGCCGTCGATGCCGGCGCCTCCAGCATCGTCGTGCGCCTGGTCGGCGGCGGCATCCGCAGCATCGCCGTCGAGGACGACGGCCACGGCATCCCGGCCGACGAACTCGCCGCCGCATTGCGTCGCCACGCCACCAGCAAGATCGCGTCGCTGGCCGATCTCGAAGGCGTGGCGACGATGGGCTTTCGCGGCGAAGCGCTGGCGGCGATCGCGTCGGTGGCCGAGGTCTCGCTCGTCAGCCGGGTCGACGGCGCTGGCCACGCGACGCGACTCGATGGCCGCAGTGGCGAGCTGACTGCGGCCGCGCGCGGTGTCGGCACCACGATCGACGTCCGCGAGCTGTTCTTCAACACGCCGGCACGGCGCAAGTTCCTGAAGACCGAATCGACCGAGCTCGGCCACTGCGTCGAGGCCGTGCGACGGCATGCGCTGGTGCGTCCGGCCATCGCGTTCGCGGTCTGGCACGACGGCAAGTGCGTGGCGCGCTGGGCCCGCGGCAGCGCCGCCGAGCGAACGAGCGACGTACTCGGTGCGGCTTTCGTCGAAGCCAGCCGCGCCGTCAGCGTCGACCTCGGCGGCTTCGTCATCGCCGGTCACGCGGGCACGCCGGAGTCGGCGCGGACCCGTGCCGACCTGCAGTACGTGTTCGTCAACGGCCGCCACGTGCGCGACAAGCTGATCGCCCACGCCGTGCGCTCGGCGTACGACGACGTCCTCCACGGCGGCCGGCAGCCGGCCTACCTCCTGTTCGTCACCGTAGCGCCGGAGCGCGTCGACGTCAACGTCCATCCGACCAAGATCGAGGTCCGCTTTCGCGATTCGCGGGAGGTGCACCAGGCGGTGCGCAAAGCGGTCGTGGCCGCATTGGCGCTGCCGCGGGCGGGCGTCGACGAAGCCGCGCCGCGCGAGCGGCAGGCGCTGCCGTCTGCGCCCGCGCAGCAACCGCTGTCGTGGCCGCGCTCGCCGTTGATCGCAGCCGAGCCGCCGCTGCCATGGCGCGTCGACGCGCCCTTGCCCGTCACCGCCGCCGCGTCGCCACGCGATCAGGACGCCGACTGGCCGCTCGGCCGCGCCCTGGCCCAGATCGCCGGCGCCTTCGTGCTTGCCGAGAATGCCGTCGGCCTCGTCATCGTCGACATGCACGCAGCGCACGAGCGGATCGTCTACGAGCGTTTGAAGGCGAGCCTCGGCGAGGCCGGGCTGCAGCAGCAACCGCTGCTCATCCCGGTCACGTTCGCGGCCCATGCCAACGAGATCGCCACCGCCGAGGCCCATGTCGAGACGCTGCGCACGCTCGGCCTCGACCTCGCTCCTTTCGGCGCCGCGACGCTGGCGCTGCGCTCCTTTCCGGCCGCATTGACCGGCGCCGATCCGGTCGAGCTGGCCCGCCAGGTGCTCGCCGAACTGGCCGAGGTCGGCGCCAGCGAAGCGGTGGCGCGCGCCCGCGACGAGCTGCTGTCGACGATGGCCTGCCACGGTGCGGTGCGCGCCAACCGCGCCCTCACCATCGCCGAGATGAACGCGCTGCTGCGCGACATGGAGCGTACCGAGCGGTCGGACCAGTGCAACCACGGCCGGCCGACCTGGCGCCAGATCAGCGCCCAAGAGCTCGATCGACTCTTCTGGCGCGGCCGATGAACCAGCCCGGTGGCCACAGCGACGGCAGCATGCGGCTGTCGAAGCGCATGAGCGAGCTCGGCATCGCCTCGCGCCGCGAGGCCGACGAATGGATCGCGCGCGGCTGGGTCCGTGTCGACGGCCGCGTTGTCAGCGAGCTCGGCTCGCGCGTCGTCGTCGGCCAGCACATCACGATCGACGCAAAGGCTCGCAACGCGCAAGCCCAGCTCGTCACGGTGCTGCTCAACAAGCCGGTCGGCTACGTGAGCGGCCAGGCCGAAGACGGCTACCAGCCGGCGCGCGTGCTCGTCACGCCCGACCGCCAGTGGCGCGACGATCGCTCCGGCATCCGCTTCGTGCCCCAGCACCTGCGCAGCCTCGTTCCGGCCGGCCGGCTCGACATCGACTCCGTCGGCCTGCTGGTGCTCACGCAAGACGGCCGCGTCGCCAAGCAGCTCATCGGCGAGGACCACGCGCTCGAAAAGGAATACCTCGTGCGCGTCGCGGCACCGCCGGGCCAGCGTCTGAGCGCCGGCAACCTGGCCCTTCTCAACCACGGCCTCGAACTCGACGGCGAAGCGCTGCTGCCGGCGCACGTGGCCTGGGCCAACGACGACCAGCTCCGCTTCGTGCTGAAGGAAGGCAAGAAGCGGCAGATCCGACGCATGTGCGAGCTCGTCGGTCTGCAGGTGCTCGGCCTGAAGCGCGTCCGCATCGGCGCTGTCATGCTTGGTGCCCTGCCGGCCGGTGCCTGGCGCTACCTGCGAATGGACGAGGGCTTCGCGATGCCGCCTTCGCCTTGATGGAAGAGCAGGCGGCGCCGGTTCACTGGATCCTTCGCAGCGACGACAGCTGTCGCGTCAGGCCGCCGAGGCGCGGGTAGCGGCCGGGCCGGAAGACCGCACAGTTGCCGCCGAAGCGGGCATCGGTGCAGAGCTCCCAGGTTCCGGCCAGCACCACGGCCGAGGCGGCGCGATCGTTGAAGTTGACTTGGTCGAGGTCGCGCATGTCGCGGTCGACGCGAACTCGCTCGCCGCCGAAGTCCGGCTCGGAGAAGAACTCGACGCCCGACTCGGCGGGTGGTGGCGCGGGCGGCGGCACCGGGCCGCCGGTCGGCCGGATCGACGAGATCGCACGATCGAGCCCGGCGCTGTCGAGTTCGTCGTAGCGTCCCGGTCCGAAGCTGCGGCAGTCGCCGCGGAAGAATGCGTCGCGGCAGGCAACCCAGGTTCCCGACTCGACGTAGAGCGAGGCGCCGACGTCGTTGAAATTGGAGCGATCGAGATCGGGCAAGGGGCCCGACACGGCGAGGCTGGCGCCGCGCAGGCCGCGCTCGCTGTAGAGAATGGCGCGACCTTCCTGGTTCGGCAGAGGCGGCGGCAGCCCGGGCGAGATCACGGCCGGCGCCTCGCCGGCCGAGCGCAGCAGCCGCGCGGACGACACCTGGCGCGCCATGCCGTAGCCGAGGTCGGGGTAACGGCCGGGCGCGTAGGTGCGGCAGTTGCCGGAAAACTCGGCGTCGGCGCACAGCTCCCACGTGCCCTGGAGCACCTCGACGCTGACGGCGCGGTCGTTGAAGCCGTTGCCGACGAGCGTCGGGGTGTCGGCATCGAGCCGGATCGAACGACCGCCGAAGTTGCCCTCGTCGTAGAGCACGACGGCACCGCGGCCGTAGTCGTTGTAGCCACCGCGACGATCGCCGTAGCTGCCAACCTCGCGCGCCGAGCTGATGCGGTCGTTCAAGCGACTGTCGATCACCGGGTACTCGCCGCGCGTGAAGACGGTGCAGGTGCCGCCGAAATCTGCATCGGTGCAGACCTCCCATCGCCCGGAATTGACGACGATGCTCGAGGCGCGGTCGTTGAAGCCGGTGCTCGCGATTTCGCGCGTGTAGCCGCGCAGCGTCAGCTGGGCGCCGGCGAAGTTGGCGTGCTCGTAAAGAGTGATTTCGGCGGCGCCGGCCGCACCGGCCGCAACGGCCAGGCCGGCAAGCAGCGCTCGCGCCGCATTCGAGGAAGTCGGCATGGTTCACTCCGTCCCTGCGGCAAGGTCGCCACGGCGCCGATGCTACCCTCGGCGAATGCCCCGATCCGCTGCGCCTGCCCGTGTTCCACGGGCGATGGGCGGCACCATCGTCGTCACCATCCTGACATTGCTGCTCGGCATCCAGCCGGTCACCACCGACCTCTACCTGCCGGCCCTGCCGACACTGCAGTCGCAGTTCGGCGCCAGCGTCGCCGCCGCACAGGCGACGCTGTCGGTGCTGATCATCTGCTTCGGCTTTTCGCAACTGCTGTGCGGCCCGCTCTCTGACCGTTTCGGAAGGCGCCCGGTGCTGCTCGCCGGCCTCGCGCTCTACTCGGCGGCGGCGGTCGGCGGCGCCGCCGCATCGAGCATTGCCAGCCTGATCGCGTGGCGCGGCCTGCAGGGCGTTGCGATGGCGGCCGCGGTCACCTGTGGCCGCGGCATCGTGCGCGACCTGTTCGAGCCGGCCGAGGGCGCCCGCGTGATGTCGCGCGCGCTCACCGGCCTCGGCGTCATCGCCGTTGCTTCTCCGCTCTGCGGCGGCCTCGTCGTCGAAGCGTTCGGCTGGCGCGCAGCGCTGCTCGCTCTCGCCGTCTTCGGTGCCGCCACGCTGGCCATCGTCGGCCTTCGTTTCGTGGAGACCGCGCCGGCAGGAAACGTCGACGCGACGCGGCCGTCTCATGTGCTGCGCAACTGGCGCATCGTCGTCGGCGACCCGACGTTCCGGGCCTGGGCTGCGCTCTCGGCATTCAGTTTCGGCGGCGTCTTTTGCATGCTCGCGGGATCGTCGTTCGTGTTCATTCGGGTCCTCGGCATCGGCCGCGCCGAGTTCGGCACCATCCTCGCCTCGATCTCGGTCGCCTACATCGGTGGCACCTTCCTTTGCCGGCGGCTGCTTCATCGCCATGGCCTGCGCGCGGCGGTCGCACGCGGCGCCTGGTTCTCGCTCGCCGGCGGCGCCGGACTCGTTGCGCTCAGCGCCGCCGGCGTGCAAACCGTGTGGGCGATCCTGCTGCCGCAATACCTCTACGCGATCGGTCACGGCATTCACCAGCCATGCGGCCAGGCCGGCGCCGTCGGCCCGTTTCCGGAAATGGCCGGCACCGCCGCGTCGCTGTCGGGCTTCGCGATGACGGTCACCGCGCTCGCCGCCGGCCTCTGGCTCGGCTTGACGCTGGGCGGCAGCGCCATGCCGATGACGTTCGCGATCGGCTCTTTCAGCGTTGCTGTCGCGCTCGTCGCCTGGACCCTCGTGCAGCGACACGGCGAGCCGGCACGCAGCGCGCCGCTCGTGACCCTGCCCCGGCTGGCCTGATGACCGGCGCCGACAACGACGACATGTTGTCGACCGTGCTCTGCATGGCCGGGCCGACGGCGGCGGGCAAGAGTGCGGCCGCGATGGCGATCGTAGAGCGCCTGGAGTCGCGAATCGCGGTCGAGATCGTCAGCGTCGACTCGGCGCTGGTCTATCGCGGCATGGACGTCGGCACTGCCAAGCCGACGCCGGCCGAGCGCGCCGCCGTGCCGCATCACCTCGTCGACATCATCGATCCGACCGAGCGCTACTCGGCAGCGCGCTTCATCGCCGACGCGCGCCGCGACATCGCCGCCATCCGCGGCCGCGGCGCGCTGCCGCTGCTGGTCGGCGGCACGATGCTCTACTTCAAGGCGCTGTTCGACGGCCTCGACTCGCTGCCCGAAGCCGACCCGATCGTCCGTGCCGAGCTCGACGAGCGCGCAGCTCGCGACGGCTGGCCGGCCCTGCATGCCGAGCTCGCGTACCTCGACCCGGTCGCGGCCGCGCGCATCGCGCCGCTCGACGCGCAGCGCATCCAGCGCGCGCTCGAGGTCCATCGCGTCAGCGGAAGGTCGCTGTCGTCGTGGCACACGGGCCATGCTGCACGCAGGCAGCCACCCCTGATCGCGCTCGAGCCGATCGATCGCGGCTGGCTGCATGCGCGCATCGAAGCACGCTTCGCAGCGATGCTCGCGAGCGGCTTGGTTGCCGAGGTCGAGGCGTTGCGAGCGCGCGGCGACCTGCATGCGGAGATGCCGTCGATGCGAGCCGTCGGCTATCGGCAGGCCTGGCAGGCGCTCGATGGCGGCGACCTGTCGACGTTGCCGGCCACCGCAACAGCGGCGACGCGGCAGCTCGCGAAGCGGCAGCTGACGTGGCTGCGCGGGATGCCTTGGCGGGAGGTCGTGGCTTGCGATGCGGCGGATGCGGTCGCGCAGGTGGTCCGCATTGCTGAGCGCGTGGCGGCATGATCTTGCTCGAGATCGAGGGGCTCGCGAAGCGGTATGGCGACAGCACGGTGTTCGCGGGCGTCGACCTCGCGCTCGGCGCTGGCGAGTTCGTCGCGGTGCTCGGCGAGTCGGGCGTCGGCAAGTCGACGCTGCTCAACTGCGTCGCCGGCCTCGACAGCATCGACGGCGGCGCCGTGCGCATCGACGGCACCGCGATCCACGGCCTCGCCGAGCCGGCGCAGGCCGCCTTCCGACGCCGCCATCTCGGCTTCGTGTTCCAGGCCTTTCATGTGTTGCCGCACCTCAGCGTCGGCGCCAACGTCGGCCTGCCACTGCTGCTTCAGGGCGCGCCCGACGACGCCCGCGTCGAAGCCATGCTCGCCGCCGTCGGCCTCGACGGCTTTGCCGGGCGCTTGCCGCAGACGCTCTCCGGTGGCCAGCTGCAGCGCGTCGCCATCGCGCGCGCGCTCGTGCACCGGCCGCGCCTGATCCTCGCCGACGAGCCGACCGGCAACCTCGACCCGACGACCGCCGAGCGGGTGTTGTCGCTGCTCGTCGAACAGGTCCGCGAGCAGGGTGCGGCGTGCCTGCTGGCGACGCACTCGCGGGCGGCGGCAGCGCGCGCCGATCGCGCCGTGACGCTGACGGCGACCGGCATCGAGGCATCGGTCGCGACGTGATCGCGCTGCTGCGACAGCTCTCGTGGCCCGAGCTGCGCCATCACCCGTGGCGGAA
>JAYVNL010000037.1:0-6814 GCA_043758495.1 Rhizobacter sp. | reverse complement strand
CGCTTAGGAGGCGGCCGTTCTATCCGTTGAACTACGGCGAGCGGGGCGGCAGTGTAAGGGGTGTGTGGCGCGGCATACTGGGCTCGGAATCAGGAGCTTGCCATGGCCATCGTCGAAGGAACACATACCCGGGGCAGGGGCGGGCCGCCGGTGGGCTATCGCGTCGACTACGAGGTGGTCGGCAATGTCGTCCACTACAAAGCGACCTTTGGCACGGCCTCGGCGAATTCGACGCACGAGGGCCAGTTCGATTTCGATTCGTCGAAGATCGATGCCGCGGCGGCGGTGGACGCCTTCATGCAGAACCATATCGGCAAGGCGGATTTCGATGTGGCGCCGTGAGGGAACGCGCGCGGAGGATGAGACCCTTCGCTGCGCGCAGGATGACAGCGGGGGTGGCGTGGGAGACGAGCTGACGCGTCGTGCCCGCCGTGTCACTTCCAGCGCAGCGTCCAGTTGACGTCGATGGCGTTGTCGCTGCCGGCCTCGGCGCGCACGGTGACGCGCTGGGCGACGCGGTAGATGAGCTGCCAGGTGCCCGTGGTGGTGTTGAGGCCGCGCTCGTAGCCGACGTACCAGCGCTTCGAGATCTGCTTGCCGAGGCTCACGATCGTGTCCTTCACCGCGCCCTGGCTCTGGCGCACCGACACCGCGTCGAGACCGATCGACTTGATGAGCCGATCGGTCACGCCGGGGCCTTCGCCCGACAGCAGCGCCAGCGCGGCCTGCTGCAGCAGTGCGGTGTCGGCGCCGCCGGTGGTCTCGCTGGCGCGGCCGAGCACGAGCCAGCTGAGCTTGTCGAGGTCGGACAGGTCGGGCTCGGAAAACAGGCGGACACGCGGGTAGAGCGCGGAGCCGCTCACGACGACGCCGACGCGCACGTCGACATCGGGCCGCGTCGCCTCGATGTCGAGGCGCGGGTTCTCGACCGGGCCAGTGAAGGTGAGCACGCCGCGGTCGATGCCGAGCTTCTGGCCGTAGGCCTGGTAGGTGCCGCCCTCGGTGCGCAGCGTGCCGTTGACGGCGAGCCGGCCGCCCGGCGACGTGATGCGCAGCTCGCCGCGGAGGCCAGCGTCGAGGCCGCGGCCGCGCACGCGCAGCTTCTCGCCCATGCCGACGCGCAGGTCGAGCGCCACCGCGCGGCTCGGCGCGGCCGCGATTGCCTGCGCGGGTGCCGACGCAGCCGCAGCCGCCGCGCTCACCGCCACCTGCGCCGGCGATGACGCCGCCGTCTGCACGACCGCCGGCCGGCGCACGACCTCGACGTCGCCGCCGAGCGTCGGCGCGTCGGAGCGGGTGAAGTCGACGAGACCTTCGTCGATGTCGAGCCTGCCGTCGAGTACGAGCGTCTTGCTGTCGAGCCGCAGCGAAGCGTTGCCGCTGGCGACGATGCGGCGGTCGACGCGGCCGAGCAGCTCGAAGCGCTCGGCCACGAGTCGCAGCCGCGCGCTCGGCGCGTCGTCGAAGGCGGCCTCGCCGTCGACGCGCATGGTGCCCGCGCCGGCTTTCGCGGTGAAGGTCTCGATGCGCGCGGTCGTGCCCTGCAAGGCGATGGCGACGGCGCCGTCGGTCACGTTGACGCCCTCGACGAAGTTGCGCACGCCGAGCTTCGTGCCTTCGACGCGGCCGGTGTATTGAGGCGCGCCGAAGCGACCGCCGACGACCGCGTCGGCACGCAGCTCGCCAGCGAGGCGCCAGCCCGCCGGCACCCAGCGGCCCCAGCTGCCGAGGCTGGCGATGCGCAGCTCGACGTTGCCGGCGAGCGGGCTGTCCGCGCCCGGCCAGGCGGCACCGGGCGCCGCGCGCGCCGTCACGTTCGCCGAGGCGACGCCGATGTTGGCGCCAGCCACGCGCGCGGCGAGCTTCCACGTGCCCTGGTCGGCGGCGATGCCGAGCCGCAGCTCGGAGATGGCGAGCGGCTGGCTGCCGAACTCGTCGGTCACGGCGAGGTCGCCGCCTTTGCGCTCGACGACGATGTCGACCTTCGTCGACGGTGCGCTGCGCACATCGATGCGGGCGGCGACGGTGAGGTCGCCGCCCCAGCCGAAGTCGGGCTGGAAGGCGGTGAGCACCGGCGCCACGGGGAGGGTGTCGACGCTGGCGTGCAGGTCGAGCCTGGCCGGCGTGCCCGCGCCCGCCTGCTGCCAGGCGATGCGGCTCCAGCGCAGCATCGCGCCGAGCGCGTCGGCCGAGCCGGCATCGACATCGGCGCGCAGCGGGCCGCCGGTCCAGAAGACGGCGCCGCGGATGTCGCGGGCGTGCAGCCAGGTCCGCGTCGGCAACGAGATCGATTGCGCCGTGACCTCGCGGACGCTGCCGCGCCAGCCGGCGGCGCGCTCGCCGCCGCTGTCGACGAGTCCGCCTTCGGCGATGAGCACGAGCTTGCTGCGCGCCGAGGCGGCCGTCGATGCCGATGCAGCGTTCACCGTGGTAACGCTGGCGACGGTTCTCGCCGCTGTTGTCGCTGTTGTCGCGGGCACCTTCGCCGTCAAGGTATCGACCCACTCCGGCGGCAGCGCCGCCGAGTCGATGCGAAGCTCGGCGCGGTGCGCGCGCGCGCTGCCGGTCACGGTCGCTTCGGCGTGCTCGACCTTGCGGCCGGCAACGGCGAGATCGTCGAGTTGGAGGTTGCCTTCGAGCGCGGCAGCGGCGGTGCTGCCGGCGCGCCACCGGCCGCTGGCCCGGCGCACGGTGAGGGCGTCGAGCCGCAACGACGACGCCTGCAGCTCCCCGTCGCTCGTGAGGTCGGGCCATCGACCGGCGACGTGCGCTCTCGCGGTCAGTGCGCCGGCGAGGCGGGGCGCAGCACCGGCGTTGCCGGTGGCGCTCGGCGCGCCAGCCAGTGCGCCGAGCAAGGGCGCGAGCGCATCGAGATGCGGTGCGTCGATCGCGAGCCGCCAGTCGTCGCGCGTCGAGCCGGCCGCGCCGAGTCGGCCTTCGGCCTGCAGCCGGTTGCCGGCCGCGGTAATGACGAGTCGAGGCTGCGCAGCGCCGTCGCTGTTCGCGTAGCCGGCGTCGGCCTCGAACGGGATGCCGGCGAGCACGCTGTCCTTGAACCGGGCGCTGGCCTGGCCGCGAAGGGCAGCGAGCAGGGCGAGCGCGTCGGCAGCGTTCGACGACGGCAGCGTGAGGTCGAAGTCGCCACTGCCGTTGAGGCGATTGGCGCCGCGCGCGAACAACGCGTCGGCGCCGCCCGGCCACCACCGCGCCGGGTCGAAGGCGGCGAGTTGCACGCGGCCGGCGGCGCGCCACGGCGCATCGGCGGCGCGGCGCGTGAGCTTGCCCGCCAGCGTTGCCCTGGCGTCGCCGAGCGTGGCCTCGGCACTGCGCAGGTCGACCTCGTCGGCGCTGGCACGCGCCTGCACGTGGAGCTGTGCTGCGCGTGGCGCGGCCTTCGGCAAGCGGCGGTCGGCGAGCTGGCCGGCGAGCTTGGCTTCGACGTCGATCGTGCGCGTCGCGACAGCCGCGAAGCCGCTGCCGGTGACGACCACTTTGCCGCTCAGGGCGGTCTCGGGGGCGCGTGCGTCGAGCGCGAGCGGCCGGACGCCGGCGAGGTCGGCATCGATGTTCCAGCGATCTTTCGTCCACCGGCCGGCGCCGGTGATGCGGCCGCCCGGCAGCGCCGTCGAGCCGAGCTCGGCCGCGAGCGACCGCACGTCGAGCACGCTCGGGTCGTCGGGCCGCGCGCGCAGTTCCGCGACAGCGCGGGTGACAGGCAGCAGGCCCTCGTTCCAGCGGCCGGCTCGGCCGTTGCGCAGGTCCAGCGAGAGACGCGCCGGCGTGTCGATGCCGGTCGTCGCGATCACGGCCGTGCCGCTCAGCGACGTCGACGGTGCCGCGCTCGTGAACGCCGAGAGGTCGAGCGCCACCAGCGTCGCGCGCAGCTCGCCGAGCGGCCACGCAGCGAACGGGCGCGTGACGGCGGTGGCGTCGATCGACTGCGCGGGATGCGTGGCGGTCGCGGCGACGCGCGCGTTGGCAGCGACCTTCAGCGCATCGAGCGGGCCGCTGGCGGTGACCAGCGCCTGCAGTGCCGGCGTCAGTCCGGCCAAGTCGGCGGTCGCGCGCAAGGTCACGGCGAACGGTGCATCGGCGGCGATCGTCGCTTCGCCGCTCACCGCCGCGCGATCGACGTGCCCCTGCACGGCATCGAAGCGATGCAGCGAGCCGCCGTCTGCCCCGAGATGCACCCGCGCCTTGACATCGCGCACGGGCGCGGCGTCGGCACTGCCGATGCGCAACTCGGCGACGCTTGCCGCCGCCACCTCGATCTCGATCGGCAGCCGCAAGGTTCGCGGCGGTCCGGCGGGCTCGCTGTTCGCAGCTTTTGGTTCACTGGCCGGCAGCCACGTCACGCGGTCGGCGTGCAGCGCAGCGATCTTCAGATGCAGCCAGCGGCCATGGTCGCCCGCGCTCGCCGACAGCGCCTGCCAGCGCGGCGCGTCGACGCGGAGCACGCCGGCGCCGGGCAGCGTCACGTCGAGGCGATCGGCCGCGAAGTCGCCGAGCAGCGAGCCCTTCGGCGCGGTCACCTTCAACTGCGGCGCGAGGGTCAGCAGCCAGGCGCTGCCCGGCGTGCTCGTCAGCGCCCACCACAGCGCGGCAACGCCGAGAACGGCGACGAGCACGAGCGCCGCAGCGCCGCTGCCGAGCCACCACGCGAGGCGTCGTCGTCGCGGCTTCGTCGCCGCAACCACCGGCTCGATCGAAGGCGTGTCGTCGGCCATCGAACGCCGATCAGAACGCGACGCCGACGCTCAGGTGCAGTCGCACCTGTCGCGTCGCCTGGCCGTAGGCGACGTCGAGTCGCAGCGGTCCGACGGGGCTGCGGTAGTGCACGCCAGCGCCATAGCCGAGCACAGCATGCAGAGCGGTCCAGCGATCGGCGGCATTGCCGGCGTCGACGAACACGGCACCGAGCAGGGCCGGCAGCCGGCTCGTGAACGGATGCTCGAGCTCGAAGCTGCCGGTCGCGAGAACGCGGCCGCCGGTAACGGCGCCGTTGACGGCAGGACCGAGCGTGCGGTAGCCGTAGCCGCGCACCGAGTTGTCGCCGCCGGCGCGGAACAGGATGGTGTCGGGCACGCCCACGGCGCTGTGCACGAAGACCTCGCCGGCCTCGACACGCGCGTTCGCGAACCAGCTTCCGATCGGCCGATACCAAATGAAGCGCGCATAAGCCCGGACGAACGGGCCGCGGCTGCGCTCGGTGATGCCGGGTCGATCGGAGCGCTCGAGGCTGCCGCTGCCGTAGCCGCCGGCGCCCTGCAGCGACAGCGCCGTGCCTTCGCTCGGCAACAGGATGTTGTCGAGATCGCGGCGCAGCCAGTGGTAGTTGGCTGTGACGGCGCTGCTCGCCGTGGTGAGCGGCGCGCTCTGCACCCGGGCCTGCGCGGCTTCGAGGTAGTAGAGGCGCTCGAACCGGGCGGTGTCCTTCGAGCGGCCGATGCGTGCCGTGACGCTATAACGCTTCTCGTCGGCCGCGCGCAGTTCCTCGACGTTGGCGGCAGCGAGGTTGCGCCAGAAGTCCTCGCGCGGGTACGAGATGAACTCGGTGCCGAGCGACTTCAGGTCGGGACCGACCACGGCCGTGGTGTGTGCGATCCACGGCTGCCCGAACACCTTGCGATCGAAGTGCTCGACCGACACGCGCGGCCCCGTGTTGGCGCTGTAGCCGACGCCGAAGGTCGCCTGGTGCTGCGTCAGCTCCTTGACCTTCACGAGCACCGGCGCGCCTTCGGGCGGGCCGGAGGCGTCGAGCTCGACCGAGGCGCCTTCGAACAAGCCGACCTTGACGAGGCGGTCCTGGAAGTCGAGCAGCTTGCGCTCGCTGTATTCCTCGCCCGCGAAGAAGCCGGCGAGGCGGCGCACGGCGTCTTCGTCGTAGCGATGGACGCCCTCGATGCGAACGGCGCCGAGGCGGAACAGCGGCCCGGCATCGACGGTGACCGACAGTGCTGCCGATGCGGCCGTGGCGTCGACGCGAGCGCGCGTGTCCTGCCACTCGGCGTTCGGGTAACCTTCACCGCGCAGGGCGCCGAGCGCTGCGTTCTTGGCGGCGCTCCAGTCCGGCTGGCGGAAGGGCGCGCCGACCGGCAGCGACCAGTCGCGGCGCAGGCGGTCGAGGCGGTCCAGCGACGGCTGGTCGCGCGTCGGCTGGCGCGGCGCCAGCGGCTCCTTCGCAGCGATGGCGACGCTGCCGACGACGACGCGCGGCCCCGGTACGGCGACCACCGTGATCCGGGCCAGGCCGCTCGCGCCCGGCGCTTGCGTCACCTTCACGTCGGCCTCGAAATAGCCTTCGGTCTCGAGCAGCGATCGCGCCTGCGCCGGCGCCACCGCGACCAGGCGCTCGATCTCGGCGGCGGTCACGCCTTCGGTGCGCGGCGCCTTCTGAAAGCGCGACAGGTCGAGGTAGTCGAGCAGCAGCGAACGAAGTGCTCCCGGCGCCTGGACGTCGAGCTCGTAGAGCGTGACCTCGGGCTCGGGCTGCGCCGCGGCGGCCTCGTCCCTGGCCTTGTCGTCGCCCAGGAAGGACAGGCTCGCGCAACCGTCGAGCAGCACCGCCAGACCCACCACCCACAGCGCTCTCGCGAGCGCCGTGCGCAACGTCATTTGACGAGCAGTCGCATGGCTCCTTCGAGCCCGGGCAGGGTGAGCGGGAACATGCGCTGGTTCATCAGCTGCTGGATCACCGATATGCTCTGCCGGTAGGCCCACACGCCTTGCGGCTCGGGGTTGATCCAGGCGAACTTCGGAAAGGCGTTGGTGAGCCGCTGCAGCCACTCGGCGCCCGGCTCCTCGTTGTTGTATT
>JAYVNL010000036.1:0-19816 GCA_043758495.1 Rhizobacter sp. | reverse complement strand
AGGTCGAACGCGTCGGGCGCAGCCTGATGGGAACGGCCGAGCCGGTCCAGGAGCCGGCCGCCACGCCTGCGACGGTGACGCGGTAGCGCCGCCGGCCGACAATCGCGCCATGAAGATCGCCGCTCTGCAGATGGTCTCGACGCCCGACGTCGCGACCAACCTCGCCGCTGCCCGCTCGCTGGTCGCCCGCGCCGCCTCCGACGGTGCCCGGCTGGCGGTGCTGCCCGAGTACTTCTGCTTCATGGGCCGCAGCGACCGCGACAAGCTGGAGGTCGCCGAGAACCCGGGCGCCGGTCCGATCCAGCGCATGCTCGCCGAGACCGCGAAGGCGCACGCGATCTGGCTTGTCGGCGGCACCCTGCCGCTCAAGACCGCCGGCTCCGAAGGTCGCGCCATGAACGCCAACCTGGTGTTCTCGCCGGCCGGCGAGCAGGTCGCGCGCTACGACAAGATCCATCTTTTTCGCTACGACAACGGCCGCGAGCAGTACGACGAAAGCCGCACGCTGCTGGCCGGCAGCACGCCGGTGGCCTTCGACGCCGATGGCCTGCGCGTTGGCCTGAGCGTCTGCTACGACCTTCGCTTTCCGGAGCTCTATCGCGCCTTGTCGCAGCCGCCGTGCGACCTGCTCTCGGTGCCCTCGGCGTTCACCTGGCCGACCGGCAACGCCCACTGGCAGGTGCTGCTGCGGGCGCGCGCGATCGAGAACCAGTGCTACGTGATCGCTGCCGCGCAGGGCGGTACGCACGAGAACGGCCGCCGCACCTACGGCCACAGCCTGATCGTCGATCCCTGGGGCGAGATCGTCGCCATGCAGGAAGGCGAGGGCGAAGGCGTCGTTGCCGCCGAGATCGATGCCGGGCGGATCGCGTCGGTGCGCACGCAGCTGCCGGCCTTGTCGCATCGCCGCGCCTTCTGAACCGCGGCGCCGGTAGCGCCGCGCGCTGCCGTCGAGAGCGGTTGCCGCGCCCGCACCGACCGGCCGTCGCGTACCCCCCTTGGCGGGGGCCGGCAGCGAAAAGCCACTGCTAGAGTCGCCCGCACTTTGAACGATGGGGGAACGATGTGGGCCTGCTGATCGCGATCGTCATCGGTGTTCTCGCTGGTGCCGCGCTGGGCCGCGACGGCGGCTTCCTGATCGGCGGCCTGCTGGCCTGGCTGGTGGTTCAGGCGGTAAAGCAGCAACGCGAGATCGCGGCCTTGCGCAAGGACATGGCGGCGACGACGGCAATCGCTGTTGTCGCGCCGCTCGAATCCGGGCCGCGCGAGTCGCCCTTGCCCGCACTGGCCGCAGCGCCGTCGACCGCGCCGCCAGTCGTGTCGCCCACCCCGGTGGCGCCCGTGCCCGTCGCTCGCCCACCGGCTGCGCCCCGGCCGCCGCGGCCCGACCTGCTTTCGCCGATCAAGCGCTGGTTTTTCGGCGGCAACACGATCGTCAAGGTCGGCGTCGGCATCCTCTTCATCGGCCTCGCATTCCTCGCCAAGTACGCCTCCGACAATGCCTTCGTGCCGGTCGAAGTGCGGCTGGCCGCCGTCGGCACCGCCGCCATCGCGCTGCTCGCTTTCGGCTGGCGCTTGCGCAGCACGCGGCCCGACTACGCGCAGGTGTTGCAGGGCGGCGCGATCGCCGTGCTCTACCTCACGCTCTTCGCCGCATTCCGCTACTACGACGTGCTCGCCGCGGGGCCGGCCTTCGTTCTGATGGTCGCCGTCGCAGGACTGGCGGCGGCGCTGGCCGTGCTGCAGGACGCGCGGGCGCTGGCCGTCATCGGCGCGCTCGGCGGCTTCGCGACGCCGCTCATCGTCTCGACCGGCTCGAACAACTACACCGCCCTGTTCGCGTACTACTTCGTGCTCGACGCCGGCATCGCCGCGGTGGCCTGGTGGAAGACATGGCGGCCGCTCAACCTGGTCGGCTTCGTCGCCACCTTCGTCGTCGCCACCGCCTGGGGCGTGCTCAAGTACGAGCCAAGCGCATTCGCCGTCAGCGAGGCCTTCCTGATCGCGTTTTTCCTGCTCTTCGTCGTCATCCTCGTCCTGCCGGCGCGACGCGCCCGAGCCGCGAGCACAACCCTCGATCGCGCAGCACCGCGCGACGCCTGGGTCAACAGCAGCCTCCTGTTCGGCTTGCCGACGGTGGCGTTCGCGCTGCAGTACGGTCTCGTTCGCGGCATGCCGTTCGGGGCGGCGCTGTCGGCGCTCGCGCTCGGCGCCTTCTACGTGCTGCTGGCGTCGTGGATGAGAAAGCGCCCCGAGCTCGGCGTCACGTTCGACGCCGGCCTCGCCATCGCCGTCATCTTCCTCACCCTGGTCATTCCGTTCGCCCTCGACGAGCGCAGCACCGCCGGCGCCTGGACGCTCGAGGGCGCCGGTCTGGTCTGGGTCGGCCTGCGTCAGCGCCGCCTGCTGCCGCGCGCCTTCGGCTACCTCCTGCTGGTGATCGCAGGCGCCGCGATGCTGTTCGCGCACGAGCGCTACGGCGACCCGGCCGAGATCTTCAACGCCTACCTGTTCAACGGCCTGATGGCCGCTGCGGCATCGCTCGCCGCCGCCCTCTTCGTCCACCGGGCCAAGGGCGGCGGTGCCCTGCGCAGCGGTGAGGAGGCCACCGAACCGCTGCTCATCGCGCTGGCCACGCTCTGGCTGGCGTCGACGGCGGCGCTCGAGATCGAGGTCTTCGTCGGCGACCGTTTCATGATCGCCGCGGTCGTGGTCGCGGCGAGCGCCATCGCCGCGCTCTACGCACTGCTGTCGTCGCGTCTGGCCTGGCCGCAGATTGCCTGGCCGACGCTGGCGCATGCGCCATTGCTGTTCCTCGCTGCCGGCATCACCGCCGCCCTGCTTCGCAACCCGGCGCACGGCGGCGGCTGGTGGGCCTGGCCACTGGCGTTCGCCGCCCATGCCATGGTGTTGCGCCTGGCCGCGCCACGCTGGCCCGACGCGCCGGCCCACGCGATCCACGCCCTCGGCGCGATCACCCTGGCCCTCCTCGGCGCCCTGCTCGGCCGCGCCCTCACCGCCGACTGGGGCGACGACGCCAGTGCCTGGCCGTGGCTCGGCTGGCTTATCGTTCCGGCCCTGATGCTGCTCGTGCTGCCGCGGCCGGCGACAGCGCGCGTCTGGCCGGTGCGGGCGCTGCCGGCGGCCTATCGCACGAGCGCTGCGGCGGTGCTCGCAGCCGGCCTCGGCATCTGGACGCTGGTGGCCAACGTCGCCTCCGACGGTTCGGCGGCGCCGCTGCCGCACCTGCCGTTCCTGAACCCGCTCGACATCGGCATCGGCATCGCCCTCGCGGCGATCTTCCTGTGGCTGCGCGCCGCCGCTCCTATCCGACCTCCCGCGCCGTGGCAGCTCGCGCTCGCAGCGATCGCCGGTTTCGTCTGGCTCAATGCGATCCTCGTGCGCGCCTTCCATCACTATGAAGGCGTGCCCTACCGCGTCGACGCCTGGATCCAATCGCTCGCGGTGCAGACCGGCATCACCCTGCTATGGACGGCGATCGCGCTGGTCGCGATGTGGCTCGGCGCCAGAAAGGGCTTGCGCTCGCCTTGGGTGATCGGCGCGGCACTGCTCGGCGCCGTCGTCCTCAAGCTGCTGCTCGTCGACCTTTCGGGCAGCGGCACGGTCACGCGCATCGTCTCCTTCATCGGCGTCGGCGTGATCATGCTGGTGATTGGCTACGTCGCGCCGTTGCCGGCCCGGGAGGTGCGCCATGCGAACGCTTGAAGTCCTCGCCATCGCGACGCTGCTGTCGGGCACGGCCGCTCTCGCCGCCGACCCGGCGCCGCTTCGCTTCAGCGCCCCGATCGAGGTGCGCACGCCAGCGCCTTTCGTGCAGCTCGAATTGCCGCCGGCCGCCTATGCCCGCGTCGAGCGGCCCGACCTCGGCGACCTGCGCGTCGTCGACGGTCGCGGCGAGCGTGTGCCGTTCGCGATCCTGGCGCCGCGCTCGTCGTTGCGCGCCAGCGAGCAGCTGCGCAAGGCGGTGCTGTATCCGCTGCCGTCGCGGCCGACGGCGGCCGGCGTCTGGCCGTCGCCGGTCGATGTCGTGATCGAGGGCGACCGCATCAGCGTCAGCCGGCGCGGCGGCCCCGCCACCACGACGACCACGACGACGGCACCTCGCGAGTCGGGCGGCTGGCTCATCGACACCGGCGAGCCGCGTCGCGACGAAGCGCCTCCGCGCAGCATTCGCGTGCGCTGGTCGGGGCCGGCCGAGTTCTCGGCGTCATACGCCCTCGAGACCAGCGCCGACCTGCGCGAGTGGCGCGGCGCCGGTGCCGGCCAGCTGATGGCGCTGCAGTCACCGACCGGGGCGCTGGCGCAGGCGCTGGTGCCGCTGCCGGATCGGCCGGCCCGCTTCGTCCGCTTGGTCTGGGCCGAGCCCGGTTCGGCGCCCGTCGTCACCGGTGCCAGCATCGTCATCCCCGAAAGCCATCTCGTCGCTGCCGATGCTGCGCGCGAGATCGCGGTGGCGGCAAGCACCGAGCCGGCCGGTCGCGGCGGCACCAACGGGACCGATGCCGACAGCCGCCGCGCTCTCCATTTCGACCTGGGCGCGGCGCTGCCGATCGTCGACGTCGACCTGCGCTTCAAGGCCGGCACCCGCGTCGCGCCGGTTCGCCTGCAAGGCCGCGCGCGGGTCGATGAGCCGTGGCGCGAACTCGGTGGCGGTGTCTTCTATCGCATCGAGCGCGGCGCCGCAGTGGGCGAGTCGCCGGCCATCGCCGTGCAGACGACGCTGCGCTTCCTGCGCGTCATCGCCGACGAGCGCGCCGCCGCCATGGTTGCCGACGAAGTGCGCCTCGTCGTCCATGCGCCGCTGGCTTCGCTGGTGTTCGCATCGCAGGGCGAGCCGCCGTACCGGCTGCTCGCCGGCTCGCGCGACGCCGCGGCCGGCGCCCTGCCGGCATCGACGCTGGTGCCTGCCCTCGACGACGAACGGCCGCGCTTCGGCCGTGCCGAGCTCGGCACCTTCAGCGTCATCGAAGCGGCAGCGCTCGAGGTCGAGCGCGCCGATCGCTCGGCGAAGCTGCGACCGTGGCTCTTGTGGAGCGTGCTTCTCGTCGGCGTCGGCGTGCTCGCGGCGCTGGTCTGGCGGCTGGCGAAGACCGGCCGACCCGCCGATCCGGCCTGATCAGGCGCTCTGATTACGCGCCCAGAAACTCGCCGACCGGCTTCAGCTCGTCGACGCGGTCGCATACGGCCTTGACGACCATCAGGATCGGTACGCCGAGCAGCAGCCCCCAGACGCCCCAGAGCCATCCGAACGCGAGCACGCTCACGAAGACGACGAACGGGCTCATTCGGCTGGCCCGGCCGGTCAGCCACGGCGTCAGCAGGTTGCCGATGACGCCGTGGATGGCGAACGAGGCGCCGCCGACCAGGAGTGCCATGTCGATGGCATTGAACTGGATGAAGCCGACCAGCGTCGAGGCGCCGCCGAACAGCACGGCGCCGACGTAGGGGATCAGGTTGGTGACCGCCGCCGCCACGCCCCACACCGCGGCATGCTGGAGGCCGATGAGCCAGAAGGCCAGCCAGGTCAGGACGCCGACGACGACGCTGCTCGCGAGTTGCACGAGCAGGTAGCGCTGGATCTGGCCGGTGATCTCGTCGAGCGCCTGGATCGTGACGCGCTTCTGGCTCAGCTTCGGCCCGGCGAGCTTGACCATCTTGCGCCGGAAGGTGTTGCCCGATGCGAGCAGGAAGAAGGTGATGAAGAAGACGATGGCGGCCTGGCCGAGGAAGGTGGCGAGGCCAAGCGTGCCGGTCCAGAGGTAGTCACGGATGTTGAGACGTTCCTTCTCGATCACGACGCGCGTCACCGTGCGGCTCGGCTGCACCGCGATCGGCGTGACCACCGCCGGGCGACCTCGCGCCAGCGCCGGTCCGGATGCCGATCCCGAGGCAGTGGACGCGCCAGCGACTGCCGAGGCGCTGGTCGACGCGGCGGCGCCCTCATCGGCCGCCTTCTCGAGCTCGGCGGCCGCTTCCTGCACCTTGGCCAGCGTGTCGGCCGGCTTCGTCTTCTGCGAACCCTGGACCGCCTGGCGCAGCTTCTGCGCCACTTCGGGCAGCGTCTGGACCAGCGCGCTGGCGTCGTCGCTCATCGACCAGGTGCCGACGCCGAGCGTCGTGACGATGCCGACCAGCAGCAGCCCGGCGCCGAGCGCGCGCGGCAGATGCCAGCGTTGCAGGACATCGACGACCGGCGTCAGCGCGTAGCTGGCCATGACGCCGAGCAGGACTGGAACGATGACCTGGTAGGCCCACTGAAGCGCGAAGACGCTGGCGAGCACGGCGATGATGGCCAGCGACAGACTGCGCACGTCGACCGGCATGTGCAG
This sequence comes from Rhizobacter sp., assembly GCA_043758495.1. Lineage (GTDB taxonomy): Bacteria > Pseudomonadota > Gammaproteobacteria > Burkholderiales > Burkholderiaceae_C > Schlegelella_A. The sequence goes on along the minus strand of JAYVNL010000036.1, from coordinate 13,466 downwards.
CATCACGCGCTGCATCTCGAGCGCCTTGGCTTCGGCGGCGTCGTCGGCGACGGCGGCGACGGCCTCGGCCTCGACAGCCGCCGACGGCGGGTCTTCTTCGATCTTCTCGGGCAGTGCAATGGTCATCAGGTCGGGTCGTCGGCGATCACGACGTAGTGTCTGGACAGCTCGGGCGGCTGCGGCGAGTCGAGCAGTCCGCAGGTCAGGCGGAGGGCGTCGGCGGAGAGATCGCCGAGGCGATTGGCGGGGCTGAGCCGGATCGCCGTCGTCACCCAGTTGCGGACGACGCCGGGGCGCTGCATCCACGACAGCGTCTGCAGGTGGCCGAGCGCCTCGACCATGCCAACGGCGTTCGGCGGCTGCCAGGCGGGCACGTCGGCGAACGGCTGCCAGGTCGTCATCACGGCTTCGTACCAGGCCTGGCCGGCGGGGTCGTCGGCTTCCTCGCCAGGCACCATCCGCGACAGGAAGGCGGTGTACGACGCCACGTCGAGCACGTCGGACTCGAGCCACTCGGTGACCTCGACGTTGACCTCCGGTCGGGCTGCCAGCGGCGCCGGCTCGCCGCAGCCGCGCCGCATCGCCAGCCAGTGCAGGCGGTCGATGGGGCGCGCCGTGCCGCGCGCACCCATGATCCGCCGGGTCGCCTTCAACAGCTCCTGACGCATGGCCAGCGGCTGCTTGCCCATGCGCGCGAGCAGTCGCTCGAACCACGGCAAGCGTGCCGCGCCCGACAGGCTGGCGACGTGGCCGGGCAGGCCGTCGACATCCTTCATCGCCTCGGTCTCGATCTGCCAGGCCCGCAGCGCCCGCTTGCTGCCGGCCGGCAGCAGCAGCGCCAGCAGGGCCGCCTGCAACTCGGCCGAGCCGTGGACACGGGTCAGCCGCGCCGTGGCGTCGCGCTCGGGCGCGACCTCGGCATGGGCGGTCGCGTGGGGGTCGTTGCCGGCGGTCACGGCTCGGCTCAGAACGTCGCCGCGGCGCGAAAGCCGAACAGGCGGGCCAGCAGCAGGGTCGGAAATTGGCCGACGGCGTCGTTGTAGGCGAGGACGGCGTCGTTGAACTCCCGGCGCGCGAACGTCAGCGTCGTATCGCTGCTCGCGAGCCGCGTGTTCAGCTCGGGCAGGTCGACGCCCGCCGCCGACTGCACCGGCAACCGCGAGCGCGCGTCGACCAGGATGTCCTCGGCGACGCGCAGGCTGGTGATGGCGCTGGCCGCACCCGGCCGCACGCGTGCCTTCTCGCGCGCGGCTTCTGCCTGCCGGCAGGCGGCACCGAGGGCGTCGAGGCGGGGGCCGGCGCCGGTGAGCACCGTGGTGAGCATCTCGCGCTGGGTCTCGATCAGGGCCTGGCGCTGGCGGTGCTGGCTGTCGACGGCAGCGAAGCGTGCGACCAGAGCCGTGCGCAATCGAACCATGCGGTTGTAGGCGCCGACCATCCAGAACACCATGATGGCCGCAGCGCCGGCAAGGATGGCGCCCGTCGCCGTCATCGCCTCAGCTCGCGAGCCAGGTCTCATAGCCCTTCCTGCGCAGGTCGCACGACGGGCAGAGCCCACAGCCGTAACCCCAGGCGTGGCGATGGTCGCGATCGCCCATGTAGCAGGAATGCGTGTGCTCGACGACGAGCTCGATCAGCGGCTCGCCGCCGAGCTGCTCGCTCATCGCCCAGGTCTCGGCCTTGTCGAGCCACATCAGCGGCGTATCGATCGTCATCGGCGTGTCCATGCCGAGACTGATCGCGACCTGCAGCGCCTTCAGGGTGTTGTCGCGGCAGTCGGGGTAGCCGGAGAAGTCGGTCTCGCACATGCCGCCGATGAGCACCGTCAGGCCGCGTCGATCGGCGACGGTGCCGGCGAAGGTGAAGAAGAGCAGGTTGCGGCCCGGCACGTAGGTGTTGGGCAGGCCGCCGGCGTTCATCTCGATCTCGCGCTGGCTGGTGAGCGCGGTGTCGGAGATCTGGCCGAGCAAAGAGAGATCGAGCAGGTGGTCGTCGCCGAGCTTTCGGGCCCAGCGCGGAAACTTCTCGTGCAGCTGCGAGCGCACATGCAGGCGGCTCTCCAGCTCGACCGAGTGGCGCTGGCCGTAGTCAAAGCCGATCGTCTCGACGTAAGCGTAGCGATCGAGCGCGTAGGCCAGGCAGGTCGTCGAGTCCTGGCCGCCCGAGAAGAGCACCAGGGCCTTGCGCGGATCAGCGGCCACGCGTTTCGCCATGGCCGAAGACAACCCACTTCTGCGACGTCAGTCCTTCGAGGCCGACCGGCCCGCGCGCGTGCAGCTTGTCGGTCGAGATGCCGATCTCGGCGCCGAGGCCGTACTCGAAGCCGTCGGCGAAGCGCGTCGATGCATTGACCATCACGCTCGCCGAATCGACCTCGCGCAGGAAGCGCATGGCGTTGGCGTGCGAGTCGGTGACGATCGCGTCGGTGTGGTGCGAACCATAGCGGTCGATGTGCGCCATCGCCTCGTCGAGCGAAGCCACCACCTTGACGCTGATGATGGCCGCCAGGTATTCCTCGCCCCAGTCGGTCTCGCTGGCGGCGGCGAGCTTGGCGCCGGGAACGCTTCGAAGCAGATCGAGGGCACGCGCATCGCCGCGCATCTCGATGCTTTTTCCCGCGAACACGGCGCCGATCGCCGGCAGGAACTGCGGCGCGACGGCTTCGTGGACAAGCAGCGACTCGGCGGCGTTGCACGGCGACAGCTTCTGCGTCTTGGCGTTGTCGACGAGCCTCAGCGCCATGGCCAGGTCGGCGTCGGCGTCGACGTAGACGTGGCAGTTGCCGTCGAGGTGCTTCAGCACCGGCACCTTCGCTTCGCGGGCGACGCGCTCGATCAGGCTCTTGCCGCCGCGCGGGATGACGAGATCGATCGAGGTCGTTGCGGCAAGCAGGAGGCCGACGGCGGCGCGGTCGGTGGTCTCGACCAGCTGGACCGCATCGGGCGGCAGGCCCGCCTCCTCGAGCGCCGCCTGCACCAACTTCCAGAGCGCGAGGTTGGAGCCGATCGCCTCCGAACCGCCGCGCAGGATGCAGGCGTTGCCGCTCTTGATCGCCAGCGCCGCGGCCTCGATGGTCACGTTCGGGCGGCTCTCGTAGATCATCGCGAAGACGCCGATCGGCACGCGCATCCGGCCGACGCGGATGCCGCTCGGCTGCTCGCGCAGATCGGTGATCGCACCGATCGGATCGGCCATCGCGGCGATCTGCTCGCAGCCCTGCGCGGCCGTCTCGAGTGCCGCGCCGTCGAGCTTCAGGCGGTCGACGAGAGCAGGCGCCAGCGCGGCAGCGCCTGCCGCGTCGACATCGGCGCGATTGGCAACCGCAAGAGCTTCGCTGCCGTCGCGCAACCTTCGCGCCAGGGCACGCAGCGCCGCATTGCGCGCCGCCACCGGGGCCGCGGCCAGCACACGCGCCGAAGCACGCGCGAGCGTCCCCATGTGGGCGATCGTGGACGGCAGGTCGGCCGGGCTCATGGCGTCGATTGTTTCAGAGTTGCCGGGGCCGGCCAGGCCCATGAGCATCGCGAACCGGTACGGGTTCGCGTTTGGCCCGCCCATGCAGACCGCCTGCGCCGTGTCGGCGGCGCAGGCCTTCGTCGTTCAGGCGCGGCAGTGCGCCGGCAACCAACCCAGCCCATGGACGATCGACGCTTACCGGAAGGTGTTCGCCGTCCCGGTGCCCACGGCAGACACGAAGCCGTCCGACTGGATGCCGAGGATCGGGTTGAAGCCTTCGAGCCAGACGCTCCCTGAACGCGGGGGATTTGGGTTTTTCCTCAGTCGATCTCTGCGAGCCGGAGACATGCCGCTTCATGCTCGGCGCCGACCGTCTCCAGAGGCGGCACGACATCCGCGCATCGCGCGATCGCGTGCGGGCAGCGCGTGCGAAAGACGCAGCCCGAGGGCGGCGCCAGCGGCGACGGCAGCTCGCCGGCAAGCGCCGTGCGTGCGGCGCGCGCCAGCGCCGCCTGCCCGTGCAGGGCGCCGACCTTCGGCGTGCTCGCCAGCAACGCCTTCGTGTACGGATGCCGGGGTGCCTCGAACAGATCCCGTTTCGGCGCCCGCTCCATGACGCGGCCGAGATACATCACCAGCACCTCGTCGGCGATGAGCTCGACGACGGCGAGGTTGTGCGAGATGAAGAGATAGGCAACGCCGGTCTCTTCCTGAAGATCCATCAGCAGGTTCAATACCTGCGCCTGTACCTGTACGTCGAGCGCCGACACCGGCTCGTCGGCGACGACGATCTTCGGCCCGAGCATCAGTGCCCGCGCGATCGCGATTCGCTGGCGCTGGCCGCCCGAGAACATGTGCGGGTAGCGCTCCGCATGCTCCGGCCGCAGGCCGACCCGCGCCAGCATCGCCCGCGACTTCTCGTCGCGCTCGGCACGTTGTCCGTCGCCATGGATGACGAGCGGCTCGGCCAGTACCTGGCCGATCTTCTTCCTCGGATTGAGGCTCGCGAACGGGTTCTGAAAGACCATCTGCACGTTGCGGCGCAGTCGCTTGCGTTCATCGGCATCGACGCCGACGACATCGCGATCCTCGATCCGCAGCGAGCCTGCGGTCGGCACCTCGAGCATCGTCGCCAGCCGTGCCAGCGTGCTCTTGCCACAGCCCGACTCGCCGACGACGGCGAGGGTGCGGCCGGCGCCAAGACGGAACGACACGCCGTCGAGGGCGCGGACCAGCGCCCTCGGTTTCAACCAGCCTGCGGAGACCGGGTAGTGGCGGGCCAGGCCAAGCGCTTCGAGGACGACGGCGCTCGTGCCAGGAGCCTCAGTCATGCGACACCGTTCCCGCCTCGGGCAGCGGGAAAAAGCAGCGTGCGCTCGCCGTGCCGAGATCGAACAGCGCCGGCCGCTCGGCGCAGCGCGGCTGCACATATGGGCAGCGCGGCGACAGCAGGCAGCCGCCCGGCCGATCGAAGGCGCCGGGCACCAGGCCGGGCAGCGACGACAGCCGCCGGCGACCCGTATTGCGCTCCGGCAGCGCCGCCAGCAACGACTCGGTGTAGGGATGGCGCGGCGAGTCGAAGAGGGCTGGCACGGGCTGCGTCTCGACGATCTGGCCGGCGTACATCACGAGCACGCGGTCGGCGATTTCGGAGACGACGCCGAGGTCGTGGGTGATGAGCACCAGCGTCATGCCGCGCTCTTCCTGCAGCCTCTTCAGCAGCGCCAGCATCTGCGCCTGAAGGGTCACGTCGAGCGCGGTCGTCGGTTCGTCGGCGATGAGCAGGCGCGGGTTGCAGGCGATCGCCATCGCCAGCATCACGCGCTGGCTCATGCCGCCGGAGAGCTGGTGCGGGTAGGCGTCGAGCCGCCGCTCCGGGTCGGGGATCTCGACCGCCTCCAGCAGCTCGAGCGCGCGCGCCCGCCTCGCCTTCTTCGTTCCGCCCTCGTGCAGCTCGATCGTCTCCATCAGCTGGAAGGCGACCGTGAACGACGGGTTCAGGCTCGACGTCGGGTCCTGGAAGATCATCGCCATCTCGCCGCCGAGCAGGGCCCGGTGCTCGCGCGCCGGCATCGTCTGCAGGTCGCGTCCGGCAAAGGCGAGGCGGCCGGCGCGCACCCGGCCCGGCTCGTCGACGAGGCCCATGACGGCGAGGGCGCTGACGCTCTTGCCCGAGCCCGATTCGCCGACGATGCCGAGCACCTCGCCCGCGTTCACGTGGAAGGAGACGTCGTCGACGGCGATGAGGGATGTGCCGCCGAGGGCCGGGAACTCGACGGTCAGGGCTCGGACGTCGAGAAGCGGCGTGGGGGAGATGGGGGTATCCAGGCGGGAGCTCGGTCGCGGGGCCGGCGCGGGCGATGGTGTCACACCCAGGCTTCAGCTCTTGGCCAGTTCATGAACGATCTTCTTGAGCGTCTCGTCGGTCAGCTCGCGGACAGCCGACTCGTTGTCGGCGAGAGCGTCGTAGAAGCGCACCTCGTCCTCGTTGAGCCCCAGCTTCTCGCCGCGCCCTGCGGCCTCGCGGAACTTCTTCGCCATCTGCACCAGCTCTTCCATCACCTGGGCCGCCTCGATCGACCGGTTCGGGTCGCGCTGCAACGCGTCGCGCTGCATGTCGGAGAACTTCTTGTTCTGAACCACGTTGCCGGCGAAGCGTGACCGGATCTCACCTTGGCCTGGTCGAGCGTGCAGCACAGCGAGAGCGCCCTGCTCATGGCCAGCGCCAGATCGACGAAGCGCTTCTTGCCGTTGTCGAGGCCGAGCACGAAGTTGGCGGCGCCGGCTAACGTCTTGTGGCCGCCGGTCAGGAAGCCGCTGTAGGCCTCGTGGGCGTCGACCGTCGGCTGGCCCTGGCCCTGGCTGGCGGTGTACTCCTTCAACGCCGACTTCAGCTCGGTGGCGATGCTGATGTAGTCGACCAGCAGCCCGCCCTCCTTGTCCCTGAACACGCGGTTCACTCAGGCGATCGCCTGCATCAGGTTGTGGCCCTTCATCGGCTTGTCGACGTAGAGCGTGTGCACACACGGTGCATCGAAGCCGGTGAGCCACATGTCGCCCACGATCACGATGCGCAGCGGGTCGACCGGGTTCTTGAAGCGCTTCTCCAAGCGCTTTTTCACGAGCGCGCTGTAGATGTGAGGCGCTCAGCAGCGCCTTGTCGCTGGCCGAGCCCGTCATCACGATATTGATGGCGCCTTGCTCGGGGTCGGCGCTGTGCCAGCCGGGCCGGAGCCGCACGACTTCGTCGTAGAGGTGGACACAGATCTCGCGGCTCATGGCCACGACCATGGCTTTGCCGGTCCGCGCCTTGTCGCGCTCCTCGAAGTGCGCGACCAGGTCGGCCGCCACGCTGGCGATGCGCGGCTCGGCACCGACCACTTTCTCCAGAGCGGCCCAACGACTCTTCAACTTCGCTTGCTGGCTCTCCTCCTCGTCTTCCGCCAGCTCGTCCACCTCATCGTCGATGGCGTAGCGATGCTGCCAGCCCACCTCGGCCAGCCATCCGAGGGCTTCCTGCTCGAGCTGGTCTTCGGTCATGCGTCAGCGTGCCAGCAAGTCCACATAGGCGGCGTAGCTGAAGATGCGGTTCATCTTCTGCCCCGTGAGCTCGATCACGATGCCCAGAACTTCCAACAGCTTCACCGCCGCTGTCGCCGTTGGAAAGGTCGTGTCGAGCTTCTGGCGCATCTGCTCGATGGTGAAGCGCGGCATCATGGGCAGCTGCTCGAAAAGCCGCAGGCTCACAGCGCCGGCCCTGGGCGCGGCCAGCAGGCGGCGGCGGTCGGCGGCGACGAGGCTGGCCACCGCGACGATGCCGCGCTCGGCTTCGGCTGCAGCGGACTCGACACCTTCCAGGAAGAAGCCGATCCAGCCTTCCCAGTCGCCTTGGAGACGCACGTTGGAGAGGCGGCGGTAGTACTCGGCCTGGTGCTGCTTGAGGTAGCTGCTCAGGTAGAGAAGCGGCTCGGGCAGCAGGCCCCAGTCTTCGAGCAGCGCCGCGATGAGCAGGCGGCCGATGCGGCCGTTGCCGTCGAGAAACGGGTGGATCGTTTCGAATTGCACGTGCACGAGCGCCACGCGCACGAGGCTCGGCAGTTTGGGCGACCTGTCGTGAATAAACTGTTCGAGATCGGCCAGCAAGGCCGGCACCTTCTCCGGCGGCGGCGGCACGAAGGCCGCCTTGCCCGGGCGGCTGCCGCCGATCCAGTTCTGGGAGCGGCGCAGCTCCCCCGGCTGCTTGCCCGTGCCGCGCGCCCCTTCGAGCAGCAGCCGATGCGCGTCACGCAGCAGGCGGACGCTGATCGGCAGGCCGCGCGGCTTGTGCAGCTCGGCGCGCACCAGGCGAAAGGCGCGCAGGTAGTTGGTGACCTCGACCACGTCGTCGGTGTTGCTCAAGGCCAGGCCGGCTTCGTCGTCGAACAGGTCGGTGAGCGTGGCTTGCGTGCCTTCGATCTGCGAGGTGAGCAGCGCTTCCTTGCGAACCGCGCTGTAGAGCAGCCAGTCGACCGAAGGCACCAGCCCCGAGACGCCCGAGAGGCGAGCCAGCGCCAGCTCGGCGCTGCGGTGGGCAGCGGCGAAGGACTCGGTGGCCAGGACCGGACGAGCGGGTGGCAGCGCCCGCGGCACGAACGCCCGCATCGGTTCACCCAGCGTGGTCGAGGTGACGTAGGTGCCCGTGCTGCGCATCGTGTGAAAGCCGGCTTGAATGGCCAAGGCGTCTATTAAAGCACTCTTTAATTGAAAGCGGGGCTTTGAAAGCCGGCTTTGGGAAGCAATCAGCCCGCGGCGAGCGCTTCGGCTTCGGGCAGGCGGAGCTGACCGGAGATCAGGCGGGGAAGACGGCGTCGCGGAAAATGGCGAGGGTTTGGGCCTGATGGCTTATGAGCTTTATGCATTCAAAGATTGGCGAGACTAAGCCCTGAAAAGTGCGGCCCACAGCCGCGGAGGGCACAAGCACAGGCAACTCGCGGACAGTCTTGGAGTTCACCGCATCCGCAATAGATGACGTGCTGCTTAACTTCGCAAAGTTAAATTGCTTCAGCGTCAAATAGAGGAACTCGGTGGTGGCTGGGTCACCTGGTCTCAGCCGTGGCCCAGAGGGTTCGTCGGATGTCTTCGATCATGTCTGCCGTTTCAGCTTCGGGTCGAGCGCGTCGCGCAGGCCGTCGCCGGCGAGGTTGAAGGCCAGCACGGTGACGAGGATGGCCAGGCCGGGCAGAGTCACCACCCACCACGCGCTCTGGATGAACTCGAGCGCGCTTGCCAGCATCGAGCCCCACTCGGGCGTGGGCGGCTGGGCGCCGAGGCCGAGGAAGCCGAGCGCGGCGGCGTCGAGGATGGCCGACGAGAAGCCGAGCGTCGCTTGCACGATCAAGGGCGCGGCGCAGTTGGGCAGCACGGTGCTGAACATCAGGCGCGCGGTGCCCGCACCGGCCACGCGCGAGGCCGCGACGTACTCCTTCGCCAGCTCGCCGATCACGGCACCGCGCGTGAGCCGCACGAAGTGCGGCAGCATGACGATGGCGATCGCGTACATCGCGTTGGCCAGGCCGGGCCCGAGGATCGCGACCACGGCCACCGCGAGCAGCAGGCTCGGCAGCGCCAGCATCACGTCCATCGCCCGCATGATTCCGAACTCGAGCCAGCGGCCGCGAAAGAAGCCGGCGACGAGGCCGAGCAGCACGCCGCCGCCGAGCGAGAGGCCGACCGAGACGATGCCGATCATGAACGAGAGGCGCGTGCCGTGGATCAGGCGCGACAGCACGTCGCGGCCGACCGGGTCGGTGCCGAGCAGGAACACATGGCCGCCGACGGGAGAGAGCGACGGCGCGTGCAGGGTCGCGTCGCGATACTGCTCGCTCGGGCTGTAGGGCGCGATCAGGTCGGCGAAGACGGCGGTGGAGACGAGCAGCGCGATGACGACGAGCCCGGCGACGGCGCCGCGGTTGCGGCGGAAGTCGCGCCAGAGCTCGCCGGCCGGCGTCGACGGCGGCGCGCCGGCGGCGGAGGCGTCAGCGGCGTGCATCGGCTGGCGCAACGGCAGCTCGCCCCTTTACTGGTACTTCGCGTTCGGCTCGGGCGCGGTGTAGAGCGCGTCCTGCGACATGGCGTAGAACTCTGTCCACTTGTCGAAGCGCTCGCTGGCCTTGGCGATCTTGGCCTCGACGTCGGTGAGCATCGTTCGCATTTCCTTCATCAACCTCGGCGATTCGACCAGAGCGTCGTCGATGCGCTTCTGCACGATCGCGAGCTCGTGCTGGTAGTCGGCGTCGAGTTGCAGCATCAGCTTGTCCTCGCGGGCCGGCGCCGCGGCGGGGCCGTGGCTGTGCAGGAAATGTCCATAGTCGCTGACGGCCACCATGGCATCGCGCAATTCGCCGGCTGTTTTCTGCAGGAGCTGAAGCGAGCCGTCGGCGATGCGAACGCCCTTGCTGATGCCATCGAACGCGAACTTGGGCTTGCCTTTGGTCTTGTCGTCGTTGGCGTCGTTGTCGTAGGCGCCTTCGGCTTCGCCGCTGAGCTGCGCCTGGTGGTTCGCGGTCTTGGCGAGCCGCTTGCTGAGGTCTCCGATCACGGTATCGAGGTTGGTGCAGTAGTCCCGGGCACGATCGACGGCGGCATCGAGCGCGGCGGTCTGGCGCTGCTTGGCGAGCGCATCGAGTTCGTCGGCGCGCTTCTTCAGCGACGAGGCGTCGATCGCCAGGTCGGTCGCCAGGGAAACGACCTTCAGTGCCGCTTCTTTCGGATCCATCAGGATCTCGGCGACCTTGAAGACCTTCTCGAACGCACCCTTGAGCTCGGCGATCTTGGCCTTGAGCTCGTCAGCCTCGACCTGCGTCGCATGGGCCAGGACGGCCTGGCCGGCGACGTCGATCTGCTCGCGGCCGTCTTTCAGCAGCACGCCGAGCAACTGCTGCACGATCTTCGCGGTGCCGGTGTTGTCCTGCTCGAGCAAGGCGTCGCGGCCGAGGTGACGAGACCGGCTGCTCACGTGCTTGTGGATGTCGGCCTTTACCTGCGCCGGCGTCAGCTTCATGGCCGCATCGACCTTCTTCGCGAACGGCAGGATGCCCTTCTCGATGTCGCTCCAGGCGTCGAGATAGACCGCGACGTTCTCGTCGATGCGCGCCTTCCAGCGCCGCGCCTTCTCCGCCTTGGCGTCGATCATCGCGACCGTCTTGCCGTCGATGGCCACGTTCTTGAACGCAGTGGCGGCCGGCGCGATGCCGCGGAATGTCGGTGCGCCGGTGGGCGCTACGAGGCCGAGCTTGTCGTAGAGAGGCATCGTGATTTCCTGGGTGAAGCACCGCGATTCAGGCGTTGCGGATGCGCGGGTTGATGACGCCGTAGAGCACGTCGACGATCAGGTTGACACCGATGATGATCGTCGCCGTCATGAGGATGCCGCCTTGTACCGATGGATAGTCGCGGCGGTGGATGGCTTCGACCAGCCATTTGCCGATGCCCGGCCAGGCGAAGATCGTCTCGGTGAGGATAGCGCCGGCGAGCAGGGTGCCGACCTGCAGGCCGATCGTCGTCACGACCGGGATCAGGGCGTTTCGAAGGGCATGGATGGCGACGACGCGAAAGCGGCCCGCGCCCTTGGCCCGCGCGGTCCGCACGTAGTCCTCGCGCAGCACTTCGAGCATCGACGATCGTGTCATGCGCGCGATGACCGCGAGCGGGATCGTGCCCAGCGCGATCGCCGGCAGGATCAGGTGCGACATCGCGCTGCGGAAGGCGCCTTTGTCGCCTGCGATGAGTGAATCGAGCAGCATGAAGCCGCTGACCGGCGCAATGTCGTACTGGATCGCGATGCGGCCCGACACCGGCGTCCAGCCGAGTGTGACCGAGAAGGTGAGGATGAGCAGCAGCCCCCACCAGAAGATCGGCATCGAGTAGCCGGTGAGCGAGGCGCCCATCACCGAGTAGTCCCAGGCGGTGTTGCGCTTGACGGCGGCGACGATCCCGGCCGGGACGCCCAGCGCGAGCGCGAACAGCATCGCCACCAGCGACAGCTCGACGGTGGCCGGAAAGCGCGCCTTGAACTCGGCGAACACCGGCTCGTGAGTGATGGTCGAGAGGCCGAGGTCGCCGTGCAGAGCCTTCCACACGTAGTCGCCGTACTGCACGGTCAGCGGCCGGTCGAGACCGAACTCGTGGATCAGCCGCGTGTAGCGCTCCTCGGTCATGCCGCGTTCGCCCGACAGCGCCTCGACCGGGTCACCCGGGATGAGGTGGATCAGCGCGAAGACCGCGAGCGTGATGCCGAAGAAGGTCGGGACGACGAGGCCGAGGCGCCGCAGAAGAAAGGTGAACATCGCCTATGCCAAGGCCGCATCGCGTTCACTGCCCGGTCATGTCCACCTTGTTGAAATAGTGATGCGCCGTCGCGTCCATCTTGTAGCCGGTGACTTCCTTCCTGACCGGATCGAACCGCACCGAGTGGGCGATCGGGATCCAGGGCGCTTCCTCGTGGGCGATTTCCTGTGCCTTGGCGTAGAAGCCGGCGCGATCGGTCTGCCGGGTCGCCAGCTTGGCCATCGTCACCAGACTCTCGAAGCCCTTGTCGCACCAGCGTGCGACGTTGCCGCCGCCCTTCACGGCCGAGCAGCCGAGCAGCGGCACGAAGAAGTTGTCGGGGTCGCCGTTGTCACCCGACCAGCCGAACATGATCGCGTGCTGCTCGCCGACCTTGCTGCGCTTTCGGTACTCGCCCCATTCAAAGGTCAGCAGCTTGGTCTTGACGCCGACCTTCTCCCAGTCGGCCTGGATCAGCTCGGCCATCCGCTTGCCGTCGGGGTTGTAGGGGCGCGTGACCGGCAGGTACCAGAGCTCGACCTCGGTGCCGTTCGGGTAGCCGGCCTGCGCCAGCAGCGCCTTCGCCTTGGCCGGGTCGTAGGCGTAGTCGACGACCTTGTCGTTGTACGACCAGAGAGTGGGCGGGATCGGATTCTTGGCGACCTGGCCGGCGCCCTGGAAGACGGCGTCGAGGACGTTCTTCTTGTTGACCGCCATGTTGAGCGCCTGGCGCACGAGCTTCGAGTCGAACGGCTTCTTCTCGACGTTGAAGGCGATGTAGCCGATGTTGAGGCCCTGCTGCTGGACCAGGTTGATGGCCGGGTCGGTCTTCATGAGCGTCACGTCGGCCGGTTTCGGGAACGCCATCACGTGGCACTCGCCGGTCTTCAGCTTGGCGTAGCGCACCGAGGCATCGGTGGTGATGGCGTAGACGAGGTTGTCGATCTTCGGTCGGCCGCCCCAGTGGGCGTCGAACGCCTTGTAGCGGATCACCGCGTCCTTCTGGTAGCTGACGAACGAGAACGGGCCGGTGCCGATCGGCTCCTTGTCGATGACATCGGGCGTCTTCGCGGCCATCATCTTGTCGGCGTACTCGGCCGAGAGGATGGAAGCGAAGTCCATCGCCATGTCGGCCATGAACGGTGCCTCGGGTTTCTTCAGCACGAAGCGCACCGTCATCGCGTCGACCTTCTCGACCTTCTCGACGATGTTCTTCAGGTCCATGTCCTCGAAGTAGGCGTAAGTCTGGCCCGGCGTCACCTTCGCGAACGGATGCGCCGGGTCGGCCATCCGGTTGTACGAGAACAGCACGTCGTCGGCGTTGAAGTCGCGCGTCGGCGTGAACTTCGCGTTGCTGTGGAACTTCACGCCCTTGCGCAACTTGAAGGTGTAGCTGAGGCCGTCGGCCGCAGGGGTCCAGCTTTCGGCCAGGCCGGGGATCAGGTTGGTGGTGCCGGTGTCGAACTCGACGAGCCGGTTGTAGAGCGGCACCGACGACGCGTCGGCCGTGGTGCCGGTGGTGAAGAACTGCGGGTTGAAGCCTTCAGGGCTGCCTTCCGAGCAGTAGACGAGGGTCTTGGCGGCGAGGGCACTGCCGCAGGTGACGATCAGCGCCGCAGTCAGCAGCGGCCGCAGGGAAGGGCGAAGCATGCGCATGGGGTGTCCCGTGGTGCGTTGGTCGGCGAAACGCGGATGATAGGTCGCGG
>JAYVNL010000035.1:0-6935 GCA_043758495.1 Rhizobacter sp. | reverse complement strand
CTCACGAGGCCGGCCTCACGCGGCACCCGCCATCGCCAGCCCGATGCCTTCGCGCGTCCAGTCCCGGGCGTCGCGAGCCTGGGTCAAGCGGCCATGGTGCATGACGGCGATGCGGTCGCCGAGCGTCATCACTTCGTCGAGGTCGTCGGAGATCAGCAGCACGGCGGCGCCGGCGTCGCGTGCGGCAATGAGCTGCCGCTGCACGTAGGCAACGGCGCCGATGTCGAGGCCCCAGGTCGGCTGGTGGGCGACGATCAGCCGCAGCGGTGTGTCTTCGCCCTCGGGTGCGAGAAGCGCGCGGCCGAGGATGAGCTTTTGCATGTTGCCGCCGGACAGCGAGCGCGCCGATGCGAGCAGGCCGCCGCCGCGGACGTCGAATGCGGCGACGATGCGGGCGGCATGGCGTCGCGCTGCGGCGTGCCGCACCACCGACCCGCGCGAGAAGGCGCGCGTGCGCAGGCGCTCCGACACCGCGTTTTCCCAGACCGGCAGGTCGCCGATGACGCCGACCCCGTGCCGGTCTTCCGGCACCCGCGCGACGCCGCGCTCGACCAGTCGTGCCGGCTCGGCAGGCAGCGACAGGCCGTCGAGCCGCACCGTCCCGGCGCTGGCACGGCGCACGCCGCAGAGCAGTTCCGCCAGCGCCACCTGGCCGTTGCCGGAGACGCCGGCAACGGCCACGATTTCACCGGCGCGCAGCTGCAGCGAGACGGCGTCGAGCCGGTCGCGCACGCCGGCCGGCGTGCTCACGTGGTCGATGGCGCACACCACTTCGCCGGCATTGCGGGTCGGCCGGCGCGTTGGCGGAGCGACAGCTTGGCCGACCATCCATTGCGCGAGCTGAGCCTCCGACGTCCCGGCCGCCGGTGCCTCCGCGACCAGCTTGCCGGCACGCAGCACGGCGACCCGGTCGGAGACGCGCAGGACCTCGCCGAGCTTGTGGCTGATGAACACGATCGAGAGCCCCTGCGCCACCATCTGGCCGAGCGTGGCGAACAGCGCTTCGCTTTCCTGCGGCGTGAGCACGGCGGTCGGTTCGTCGAGGATCAGGATGCGGGCGCCGCGGTAGAGGGCCTTCACGATCTCGACCCGCTGCCGCTCGCCGACCGAGAGCGAGCCGACGCGCGCGTCGGCGTCGACCGGCAGCCCGAAGCGCCTGGCGACGCCGGCGAGCTTGTCTCGCGCCCGGCGCCGGCGCGAGAAGGGCTGCCAGAGCGGCTCGGTGCCGAGCATCACGTTGTCGAGCACGCTCAGGTTGTCGGCGAGCGTGAAATGCTGGTGGACCATGCCGATCCCCGCCGCCAGCGCCGCCTTGGGCTGGCCCGGTGGCAGGGCCTGCCCGAAGACCTCGATGGCGCCGGCGTCGGCGACGTAGTGGCCGAACAGGATCGAGACCAGGGTCGACTTGCCGGCGCCGTTCTCGCCGAGCAGCGCCAGCACCTCGCCGGCGCCGAGCTGCAGCGAGACGGCGTCGTTGGCCAGAAGAGCGCCGAAGCGCTTGGTGATGCCCGAGAGGCGCAGGACCGGTTCCGGGCCGGCCATGGCGCCGGTCCTATCGGGCGGTCGACTTCGGCTGTTCGTCGTCGACCTTGACCATGAACTTGCCAGCCAGGATCTCGGCTTCCCTGGCCTTGACCTTGGCCACCGTGTCGGCCGGCACCTTCTTCTCAAACGTGCCGAGCGGGGCCAGTTCCGAGCCCTTGTGCTTCATCATCGAGTAAGAGCCGTAGTCCTCGGCGGTGAACTTGCCTTCCTGGGCCAGCTTGATGGCGCGGTCGATCGAGGGCTCCATGTTCCAGAGCGCGGAGGTGACCACCGTTTCGGGATACTGCTTCTGGGTGTCGATCACGTTGCCGATCGCGAGCACCTTGCGTTCCTTGGCCGCGTCGGAAACGCCGAAGCGCTCGGCATACATGACGTCGGCGCCCTTGTCGATCATCGCGAAGGCCGCTTCCTTGGCCTTCGGCGGATCGAACCAGCTGTTGATGAAGGAGACGCTGAACTCGACCTTCGGATTGGATTCCTTCGCGCCGGCCATGAAGGCGTTCATCAGCCGGTTCACTTCGGGAATCGGGAACCCGCCGACCATGCCGATCTTGTTCGACTTGGTCATCGCCCCGGCCACCATGCCGGAGAGATAGGCCGGCTCCTGGATGTAATTGTCGAAGACGCTGAAATTCGGTGCCTGCGGCTTGCCCGAGGAGCCGAGCAGGAACAGGGTCTTCGGGAAGTCCTTGGCGACCTTGCGGGCGGCGGCCTCGACGGCGAACGCCTCGCCGACGATGAGCTGGTTGCCGGCCGTGGCGTACTCGCGCATCACGCGCTCGTAGTCGGCGTTGGAGACGTTCTCGCTCGCCTTGTATTCGATCTCGCCGCGCGCTTCGGCCGCCTTGAGCGCCTTGTGCAGGCGGCCGACCCACTGCTGCTCGAACGGCACGGTGTAGACCGCAGCGACCTTCATCTTGGCCTGCGCGAGAGTGAGGCCGGGCGCGGCCAGGGCGAGCGCGGCGGCAGCGAGCGCAAAGCGCCGCGTGGTGGAACGGATGGACATGGCGGAGGTCTCCTCTGCGGTGGAAAAAGGGGTGTTCACTTGGTTCCGAAGATGCGGTCGCCGGCGTCGCCGAGGCCGGGCCGGATGTAGGCGTGCTCGTCGAGCTGGCGGTCGATCGCGGCGGTGTAGACCGGCACGTCGGGATGTGCATCGGCCATCGCCTTGAGGCCCTCGGGGCAGGTGAGCAGGCAGACGAACTTGATCGAGCGCGGCCGCACTTCCTTCATGCGATCGACGGCGGCCACGGCCGAGTTGCCGGTCGCCAGCATCGGGTCGACCACGATCACGTCGCGCTCGTGCATGTCCGACGGCATCTTGAAGTAGTACTCGATGGCGGTGTGGGTCTTCGGATCGCGGTAGAGGCCGATGTGGCCGACGCGCGCCCCGGGGACGACCGCGAGCATGCCGTCGAGGATGCCGGCACCGGCACGCATGATCGAGACGAAGACCAGCTTCTTGCCGTCGATGACCTTGCCGGTGGTTTTCTCGAGCGGCGTCTCGATGTCGATGGTCTGCATTGGCATGTCGCGCGTGACCTCGTAGGCCATCAGCGTTGCCAGTTCGTTCAGGAGGCGCCGGAAGCTCGCCGTCGAGGCGTCCTTGCGGCGCATCAGCGTCAGCTTGTGCTGGACCAGCGGATGGTCGATGAGGTGGACGTTGTTCATGCGGGCTCGGCGGCTGGAGGTGTCGGGGGCGGGGCGTTCAGAAGACGGTACCGTCGCTGACGATGGTCACCGGCGGCAGGCCATCGCGCAAGCGTCGTGCCAGCGCCCGACCTGCCGCCCAGGTGCCGCCTTCCAGCACGCAGGCGAGCGGCATCCGCCCGGGCGGCACGCCGAGCGCGTGGCAAACACGCGGCGCCAGCTCGTCGAGCAGGGCGACGGTAAGGGCACGCCACTCGACGACGAAGAGCTCGTCGACGGCGCGAGGTCGAGCCGCGAATCGAGCGTCTTTCGGCCGCAGCACGCCGCTGTCGATCAGGAGGCCGCCGTTGCGGTACTCGGGCAGGCCGGTCAGGGCCTCGAGTCCGGCCACCGGATGGCCGGCCCAGGCAAACGGCTCCAGCAGCGAATAGCAGAGCCATTGCGAGAGCTTGTGGAACGGCACCCAGCCGGCACTGGCGCCGGTGCCGGGCACCGCGTCGTGGCGCCAGCAGTCGCCGAGCGGCTGGCCATCGAGCACGTTGGCGGTGGCCCAGACCGAGGCCAGGGTGTCGAGCAGGATGACGAGAAGGTCATGCGCGTACAGGGGGCTCGCCTGGCCGTCCGTCGTCGGTGTGCGTTGCCGCAGCGCGTGATCGAACAGGCCGCCCGGCCGGCCTTCGCTGCCGTAGACCGCCTTCGCCTCGACGAGGGCGCGGCCGAGCCGGCGCAGGAGGGCGACGCGGCCGTCGAGCCCGACCAGCGAATTGCCTGGGCCGGCCTGGAAGGCGAGTGCGAGCTCTGCCGCATCCAGCTGGCAGAGCGCTGCTGCGTCGACTCGCAACGGTCGGGCCGGATCGCTCGAGAAGAGGCCTGCGACGAAGGCATGAAAACTGGCGACGCCCAGCCCTTCGGAACGCGTCAACGCGAGCCCCGTCCCGGGCTCCCGGTATGACCACGCTGGGCCGGCGCCGGCATCGAGCAGCACGCTCACCAGCGCCAGGTCGATCTGCGCCCGGGCTCGTTCGGCGGGGTCGGCGTCGCCGAGTCGAGCGTCGAGCGCACGACGTCGGTCGATGCCGCCGGCTTCGAAATGTCGCCAGCGGCTGTGGTACGGGATCTCGAGCGACGGATAGCGGCTCCGGGTCACGGCAACCACTTCCTCGGCCGCGCTGTCGAGCCGGTCGTCGTCGATGGCGAACTCGGCGGAGCCACCGTCGCGGGCTCTCGCGAGGAGCCAGCCGGCGCGCTCGCGGACGGCCAGCGTGCTGCGCAACAGGGCGACCGCCTCGGTCAACGCGCTCAGCCCCCTTCGAAGCCGCGGCCCTTGGCCTTGGCCAGCTCCGCGGCGTCAGGCACGACACCGGGAGTGAAGTAGCCGGCCGCCTTCTTCGCATCCATCTCGACGCGGGCATCGGCCGGGATCAGCGAATCGGGGATGTTGACCCGCGTGACGACCTCGATGCCGGAGGCGGTGATCGCGTCGTACTTCATGTTGCTCATCGACACCAGGCGATGGATCTTGCGCACCCCGAGCCACTGCAGCACATCGGGCATGAGCTCCTGAAAGCGCATGTCCTGCACGCCGGCGACGCATTCGGTGCGGGCGAAGTAGTGCGCCGCGGTGTCGCCGCCCTCCTGGCGCTTTCTGGCGTTGTAGACCAGAAATTTGGTGACTTCGCCGAGTGCCCGGCCTTCCTTGCGCGAGTACGAGATGAGGCCGACGCCGCCGCGCTGCGCGCCCTGGATGCACTCCTCGATGGCGTGGGTCAGATAGGGCCGGCAGGTGCAGATGTCGGAGCCGAACACATCGGAGCCATTGCATTCGTCGTGCACGCGCGCCGTGAGCTCGACCGACGGGTCGGCGAGGTGCTGCGGGCTGCCGAAGATGTAGACGGTCTGGCCGCCGATCGGCGGCAGGAACACCGCGAGGTCCGATCGCGTCACGAGTTCGGGGTACATGCCGCCGGTCTCTTCGAACAACACCCGCCGCAGCTCGTTCTCCGTGCAGCCGAAGCGCGTCGCGATGCCGGGCAGGAACCAGACCGGCTCGACCGCGACCTTGGTGACGAGCGCTGCGCCGCCGGCGCTGAGGACGCGGCCGTCGGCAACCAGCCGGCCGGTCAGGATCGCCTCGATCACCTCGGGCAGGATGACGTGCGCCTTGGTCACGGCGATGGTCGGACGGATGTCGTACCCGGCTGCCATTTCTGCAGCGTAGGCCTGGGCCACGACCGCCCCCCACGGGTCCATGCTGACGATCCGCCCCGGCTCGCTCCACGACGGGTACGGGCCGATCGTGTCCGTCGGCGCGGTGTCGGTGAGGTCGGCCTTGTGCGCCGCCTTGAGCGCTCCCGAGGCGACGGCCAGGGCGCGATAAACGCTGTACGAGCCCGAGTGGGTGCCGATGACGTTGCGGTGCGCGCGCGTGGTCGTCGTCGCAACGACGGGGCCGCGCTCCAGCGCGCTCGGCGCACCCCAGGCGATCGGCAGCGCCCCGAAGCCGCCACTGTGCGAGGTGAGACGGATGTGACGGCGGGCCGCCGGTGCGGCCGCGGCGGGTGTCGTGTCGGGGGCGACACTGTCAGTCGGCTCGGATGTCATGCCTGTCGGGCACCGGAGAAGGGACGCCGGATTGGACCATCGGGTCGGATGTCTAGCAAGGCACGCGGAATACTCCCCGAAACCGCCGACCTTCACGGACAAAGACGAATGCTCGAAAAGCTGCCGGACGCCTTCGGCGACGCCTTGCGCGGCCAGCGCCGATCACGAGGGCAACGGCCTGCACGTCGGCCGCAACTCGTACCTGCAGACGCGCGGGTCGCCGCCCGACCCGCCGCCGGGTCGTGGCGTCCATCGCTATGCCTCCCAGCTGTTCGCGCTCCAGGCCGGCGCGACCTTCGGCGATGCGCCGGGCCGCGACGCGTTGCTCGACGCCATCCGCCATCGCGGCCTCGCCAGCGGCTGCCTGATCGGTACCTACGAGCGGCCCGACACCTCGATCACCGAGCCGGCTGCCCAGGCGCCGGCGACGCTGCCGCCACGCGCTGCTTGGGGCAGCGACAACGCGTCAACAGTTGGCATCCGTTGTCGCTGTCCGCGATCACGCGTTGGGCGCCGCCGCGACAATCGAGCCGTGCTCGACCACTACCCGCTTCGCAGCCGCCGCCTCAGTTGCGGCGTCGTCCTGCTCGCCGAAAGCTGCGAGCTGCTGCTGTGCCACGTTACCGGCCAGCGCCACTGGGATCTGCCCAAGGGCGGCATCCATGCCGGCGAGAGCCCGCTCCAGGCGGCCTTGCGCGAGACCTGCGAGGAAACCAGTCTCTGCCTCGACGGTGCTGGCGCCGTCGACCTCGGCCGCCGGCCGTACACGTCGAAGAAGGACCTTCATCTCTTCGCCGTGCTGTCGGTGCGTGTCGATTCCAGCGCGCTGCGCTGCGACAGCTGCTTCATCGAGCGTGGCTCGGGCCGCTCGCGACCGGAGATGGACGGCTTCGGCTGGTTCGCGTTCGACCGCATCGGCGAGCTCTGCACCGCGAACCTGGCCGAGGTGCTGACGCGCGGCATCGACCTCGGCGACGTGCTCGAAACCCTCCTTCGCAACCGCGTCGAGCCTCTCGCGGCCTGAGCGCTATCAGTCGCGTACGTCAGCGCGACAGCGCCAGCTTCACGCCGAACCCGATCATGAACACGCCGGCAGCGCGGCCGAGCAGGCGGCCGATGCTCGGGTTCGCGCGCAGCCG
>JAYVNL010000034.1:0-6961 GCA_043758495.1 Rhizobacter sp. | reverse complement strand
ACAAGACCGCGCTCACGCAGCGCTCACTTCACGCAGCATGGCCATGTCGGCATTGAGCTGGCCCTTGATGTTCTCGAAGGCACTCGTCGCAGGATTCGCCTTCGCCACCATGGCGCACGCGGCGGCGATGACGAAAGGAACGATTGGCACAACCACCAGCGCCCACGGCGCCGTGAACCCGGAAGAAGGCAGCGTGGCGACTAGAAGGAGCGAGACGCCGGTCAGCACCAAACCCACGGCCACCAGCGCCAACGCGGCCAGGAACAGGGCGATGCGCATCGCCCAGGAACTGGAAGCCTTCGACACTTCCTCGCCAACCAGCGAGGCATAGGCCTCGACATGGTTGCCCAGCAAGTGCGGCTCGGTGGCCGCGAGACGCAGCAGAGGGTGAATCATGGCCGTAGGTTGGTTGGAGGAAAGTCGGAGGCGAATCAGTCGCGTGAGCGGGCCATCATGGCAACGATGCCCATCAGCAACGCGCCCGTGGCGGCTGCGATCAGCATCGCCTTGATCGGCTCGTCTTTGACGTAGGCAACGGTGATGTCAGAGGCTTGCGTTGCCCTGTCGCGGAGTTGCTGGGAGGTGTCGCGTACGGCGTCCATTCCGCGGCGAGCAGCCGCCTCGGCCTGCGACGTGACCTTGCTCAGCATCGGCGCGGCCTGGCTGCGAACGTCGTCGACCTTCCTCGAGATACCGTCAAGCGCGCTGTCGGCAGCACGCTGGGTCGAGCGGAGCGCGCTTTGCGCAGTGTTGGCGGCCTGGTCGGCGACATCCTGACCCTGCTGGGAAATCGACTTGGTCGGGCTGGTGTCCATGGGGCGGTCCTGGGGTAGGTGAAGGAAAATGTGCTCGATCCGGGGCGGGATCGACACTCGTTGAAATTCAGTGTCGGCGCGCGCCGAACCGGGCGCGATAGGCACTGCCCGCGGGGCCATGTGGGGCCAATCACCCCGCAGCCGTAGGACGCCGCCCACACCCCGGCCGATTCCGCTGTCGCGCACGTCAGGCCGCAGCCGCGTCGGTGCGGACATCGACGTTCATCGGGTCGTGCCTGGCGGCGGGCCGCGGAGGCGCGAGCGGCAGCGTGGCCGCGATCAGTGTGCCCTTGCCAGGATTCGAGGCGAGCGTCATCACGCCGCCTTCGGCCTCGACGCGATAGCGCATGCCGACCAGCCCATGCGTGGGCGAGCGCGGCAGCGACGTGTCGAAGCCGGCGCCGTTGTCGCACACCGAAATGCGGGCTGATCGCGCGTCGACGGCTTCGAGCGTCACCTCGACCTCGCTGGCACGGGCGTACTTGACGACATTGGTCAACGCCTCCTGCACCAGCCGGTACACCGTCAGTTGCGCGGCCGGGCTCAGGCCCACGTCCTCGAGGTGATCGTGCACCTCGATCTCGCTTTGTGCGGCGAACTCGCGGATCAGGATCTCGAGCGCGGCGACGAGGCCGAGGTTGCTGAGCGAGGAAGGCCGCAGGTCTTCGATGATCCGGCGCTTGAGCGCAATGCCGCCGTTCAGGGTGTCGTTGAGGTGCTTCAGGCGCTCTGTCGCATCGGGCCCGAGCGCGGGGCCGAGCCGCGACTTGAGGCGGGCCACGTCGAGCTTGGCGGCCGTCAGCAGCGCACCCAGTTCGTCGTGCAGCTCGCGCGCCAGCCGATAGCGCTCGTCTTCACGCACGGTCTGCAAGTGCTGGGCGAGTTGCTTGAGTTCGAGCGTGCGGCTGGTCACCTCGGCTTCGAGCCGGTCGCGCTCGCCCGCGACGCGACGCGATTCGTCGACCAGTGCGCGGTCGAGCGTGGCCGTTTGGCGCAGGTACATGAGTAGCGCAAGCAGGCTGAGCGCGGCCATCGCCGAGACGCCGATGCGATTGAGCATCAACGTTCGGAAGACGCCCTTGCGCCCTGCGGCAACCTGCTCGGATTCGTGGTCGATGAGCTGCTCGCCGAGCGACCGCACGCGTTCCATCTTCTCGCGCCCGATGTCGGTCAGCATCAGTTCGCGCCAGCCGTTCTCGACATTCTCGTCGCGCAACTTGATCGCTGACGCGAGCTCGCTCAGTTTGGCTTCGCTCTCGCGTGCGACCTCGTTCATCAACGCAGCTGTCGTGGCCGAACGCGCGTAGTGCGGTACCAGCCAGACAAGCGCGCTGCGCGCATCGGTAAAGGCCTGGTTGTACGGACGGAGATAGTCGGTGCGACCGGTCAACAGGTAGCCGCGCTCGCCCGACTCGGCGTCGAGCAACGCCTTGATCAGCCCATCCAGCCGGGAGCGCGCCTCAGCGCGTTCGCCCAGGGAGTTAAGCGCGCCGGTCGCATCCTGGTAAGACGCCTCGCTGATGGCCAGCATTGCCAAAGCCGCCAGTGCCGCCAGCGGGAAGGCGATGATGTTGCGTCGGAAGCGCGAAAGAAAGCTCACCGATAAGTCCTAAACTCACGCATCGGAAAAACCAGCGTGCCCCGTGAGGGGTCTCTCGCCATGATTCGTATTGCCATCATCGACGACCACGCCATCGTACGGGCCGGTCTGCGCCAGTTTTTTTCGGAGCAGGTCGATCTCACCGTGGTGGCCGAGGCGCAGAACGGGCGAGAGGCAGTCGACATCGTTCGCAAGGGCGAGGTCGACGTGCTGGTGATGGATCTCGCGATGCCCGACCAGAGCGGCGTCGACGCGCTGGCCGCCATCAAGGCCCGCGCGCCTGAGTTGCCGGTGCTGATCCTTTCGGGCTTTCCGGAAGAGCACTACGCGACCACGCTGCTGCGCCAGGGCGCGAGCGGCTACCTCAGCAAGGACTGCGACCCCGAAGAGATCGTCAAGGCGATTCGCACTGTCTACCGCGGCCGCAAATACATCACCGCCGGCGTCGCCGAGCTGTTGGCAGACGGGCTCGGTGGTGGCGGCGACAAGCCGGCGCACGAGCAGCTTTCCGAGCGCGAATTCCAGGTGTTCCTGCGGCTCGCCAAGGGCGAGACCATCGGCCACATGGCGAACAGCATGTCGCTCAGCGTGAAGACCGTGAGCACCTATCGCACCCGCGTGATGGAGAAGATGAAGCTCGAGTCGAACAGCGACCTGACCTACTACGCGCTGAAGAACGGTCTGATCCAGTAACACGTGGCCGGTGGCCGCGAAGGCCTCCGGCGTGATGTTCATGCCAACGGAACGCGTTCGCTGCCACCGTCGCCACCGTCTGCCAGGCGGCAACAGTAGAGGATGAGCGCGTCGATCTCGTTCGACTTGTCGAACACCCGGTCGGCGCCGAGCTCGAGGCACTTGCGCCGCATGTCGGGCGTCGCGTAATTACTCAGCACGATGAGTTTGAGTGCGGCGGGGTTGCCCGCTGCCGCTTTCAATACCCCGAGTCCGGAACCGCTTTTGAGGAAGATGTCGACCACGACCAGATCGCAGATGTTCTCGGCCCGCGCCAGCCACGAGATGGCTCCCGACTCGTCTTCCGCCGTTCCCACCACCTGGATCGGTGCCATCTCCTCCAGCGCGGCCACCAGGTTTTCACGGATCACCAGACTGTCTTCGACGATGAAGGCTTTGAGCTGGCTCATGACCGAAGCGCTGCCGCGCGCCGCGGCGCATTGCCCGGAATGCAGGGAAAGGGAGGTGGCCGCAAAGGCAAGTGAAATCAGAACAGACAAAGCATCGGCCAGCAGACCGGAAGCCAGAAGTCTGGATGCTCGCCCGTGGGGCGGCCGAGGGGGAAGGGCCATTCCTGGAGTGGGATTCGTCCTACGGTGCGTGCTGGCGGCATGCATTCATGCTGCGTGGCCGGCCGACCCCGTGTGGGCGGCGGATTCAGGCGTGGCCGCTGCATCGACGCCGCGTTCCGCCGAGGTGGTCGGATCCAAGCGTTTCACCGAGTCATACCTGCTCGGCGAGATCGTGACGCAAACGCTGGTGGCTACCGGCCAGCCGGCGCAGCATCGCCAGGGGCTGGGCAACACCGGCATCCTCGAGCAGGCGCTGGCGGCCGGCTCGGTCGATCTCTATCCGGAGTACACCGGCACCATCGTGCGCGAGCTGCTCAAGCGCGAGGGGAACCCGTCGCTCGAAGAGCTCAACCGCTGGCTTGCGCCGCGGCACCTGAAGGCGGCGGTGCCGTTCGGCTTCAACAACACCTACGCCTTGGCCATGACGCAGGCGCGGGCCGATGCGCTCGGAGTTCGTCGTATCTCGGACCTGTTCGCACCGCGCGCGCGAGCGGCCAAGCTCGGTCTTTCGCACGAATTCCTGCAGCGTGCCGACGGCTGGCCGGCACTGCGCGCGGCCTACGGCAACGCCGGTTCGGAGCCGATCGGCCTCGACCATGGCCTGGCCTACGAAGCGCTGGCCGCCGGCCGCGTCGACGTGATCGACGTCTACTCCACCGATGCCAAGCTCGGGCGGCTCGGCCTCGTCGTGCTCGAAGACGACCGCACCTTCTTCCCCAAGTACGACGCCGTGCTGCTGATGCGAGACAGCATCGACGTGCGCCCGCTCGAAGGGCTCGCCGGCGCGATCGATGCGAAGACGATGATCGCGATGAACGCCGAGGTCGAACTCGACGGCGCGAGCTTCGCCGATACGGCACGGCGCTTCATCGCGCGGCGGGCCGCTGGTGCCGGCGCGTCGGGCGCGACTTCAGGCGCGGCGACCGCCGATGCGCCCCGCGTCGCCGCGCCGCGTGCGTCGCTGCTGGCGCGCGTGTTCGCGCCCGACTTCGCGCGGCTCGCCTGGCAGCATCTCGTGCTCGTCTTCGGCTCGCTCGCATTCGCCGTCGCGGCCGGGGTGCCGCTCGGCGTGGCGGCTTGGCGCTGGCCGCCCATCTCAGGCTGGCTGCTCGGTGCGGTGGCCGTGCTGCAGACGATTCCCTCGCTCGCCTTGCTCGCATTCCTGATCGCCATCGTCGGCAGCATCGGCATCGTGCCGGCCCTGATCGCGCTCTTTCTCTATGCGCTGTTGCCGATCGTGCGCAACACGCACGCGGGGCTGGTCACCGTGTCCGGCGGTATGGCGCAGGCCGCGCTCTCGCTCGGGCTCACGCCACGCCAGGCGCTTGTCCACGTGCAGCTTCCGTTGGCCGCGCCCACGCTGCTCGCCGGCGTCAAGACCGCGGCCGTCATCAACGTCGGCACGGCGACGATGGCGGCCTTCATCGGCGCGGGCGGCTTTGGCGAGCGCATCGTGGCCGGCCTTGCCGTCAACGACAAGAGTGTGATGCTGGCCGGCGCGCTGCCGGCCGCGTTGCTTGCGCTGCTGGTGCAGGCCGCATTCGACCTCGCGGAACGCCACGCACACGGCCGCCGGCCGGCCTGAGCCGCCGACCGCGCTGCGACAATCGGGCATGCCCTTCGACTGGCTCGTTCCCGCACTCCTCACCCTTCTTCTCGCCGTCGTCTTGTGGATCGCGTTGCGCCGGCCGCCGATCGATGCGGGCGCCGAACGCCAGGCACGCGAGGTGCGCGACGAAGTCCAGCGCAGCGCGCAGGGCACGCGCCAGGAACTCGTGGCCACGCTTGGCGACATGCAGCGCACGCTGCTCGCGCAGCACAGCGACGGCACGCGCACGCAGAACGAGCAGATCGACGGCTTCAGCCGACAGCTCGTCGCCATGCAGCAGCAGCTGGCCGACTCGCTGGCGCAGGCTTCGCGCGCGCAGGTCGAGCAGGGCGAGCGCGTGCGCGCCTCGCTCGACCAGCGCATGAACGAGGTTCGCGCCACAGTGCAGACGCGGCTCGACGCGATCCAGGCCGACAACGAGAAGAAGCTCGAGCAGATCCGCCTCACCGTCGACGAGAAGCTCCACGCCACCCTCGAACAGCGCCTCGGCGAGAGCTTCCGCCAGGTGGCCGAGCGGCTCGAGCAGGTGCACCGCGGCATCGGCGAGATGCAGAAGCTCGCGAGCGACGTGGGCTCGCTCAGCCGCGTGCTCAGCAACGTGAAGACGCGCGGCACCTTCGGCGAGGTGCAGCTCGGCGCTTTGCTCGAGCAGGTGTTTGCGCCGGCGCAGTATGCGAAGAACGTCGAGACCATTCCCGGCAGCAACCAGCGCGTCGACTACGCGGTGAAGTTTCCCGGCCGCATGATCGACGAGCCGGTCTGGTTGCCCATCGATTGCAAGTTTCCGCGCGAGGACTACGAGCGCCTGGTCGAGGCGCACGAACGTGCCGATGCCGCAGCGGTCGAGGTCTCGGCACGCGCCATCGAGACGCGTCTCCGCGCAGAAGCGAAGACGATTCGCGACAAGTACCTCGCGCCGCCGCACACCACCGACTTCGCGATCCTGTTCGTGCCTACCGAAGGGCTCTACGCCGAAGCGTTGAGGCGGCCCGGGCTGTTCGAGTTGCTGCAGCGCGAGCATCGCGTGACCCTGGCCGGCCCGACGACGCTGCTCGCGGTGCTGACCAGCCTGAAGGTGGGCTTCAACACGCTCGCGCTCGAACTGCGCTCGAACGAGGTCCACGAGATGCTGACGGTCGTGAAGACCGAGTTCGGCCGCTTCGGCCAGGTGCTGGCGAACGTGAAACGGCAGGCGAGCACGGTCGTCAAGTCGCTCGGCGAGGCCGAAGTGCGCACGCGGCAGATGGCCCGCGCGCTCAAGGGCGTGGAAGCGGCACCTGAATTGCGCGTGCAGACCTTGCTGCCGGGCTCGTGGATCGATGCAGCCGACGGCGACGGAGACGGCGAAGCCGATGACTGACGAGCGCGCCGGCAGCTTCAGCCGCGCGCTGTTCGCGCTCATCGGTGGCCAGGTCGCCCTGCACTCCTGCATGGCCGGCGTGCGCATGGCGGCGCCGCTGGCGGCTCTGCGTGAAGGCCATGCGGCCTGGGCGGTGGGCGTGCTGCTCGGCCTCTTCGCCGCCGCGCCGATCGCGCTCGCGCTCAAGGCCGGGCGGCTCGCCGACCGCTACGGCTATCACGTGCCGATGCAGTTGGCGGTCGGGCTCACCACCGGGGGTGCCCTGTTCGCCGT
>JAYVNL010000033.1:0-6965 GCA_043758495.1 Rhizobacter sp. | reverse complement strand
TCGGCGTCTATTCGCTCAGCAACGCGACCTTCGACGTCTACCTAACCGCCATATTCGCCTTCATCGGCTACCTGTTTTACAAGCTGAGCTGCGAGCCCGCGCCATTGCTGCTCGGCTTCATCCTCGGGCCGATGATGGAAGAAAACCTGCGCCGCGCGCTGCTGCTCTCGCGCGGCGACTGGAGCGCGTTCGTCACGCGGCCCTTGTCGGCCGGCCTGCTCATCGCAGCCGCGATCCTGATCGCGGTCGTGACGCTGCCTTCGATCAGCAAGAAGCGCGAAGTCGCGTTCGTCGAAGACTGACGCACCCGCCACGCCGCGGTCTCGCGGCCAAGGCAACCCGCGACCCTTTGCTATCGTCACGAGCATGAGCTCCTCTTCCTTCGACTGGTCGCGTGGCTATCCGTCCACGCGCGTTCCGGTCTTCGCACGCAACGTCGTTTCCACATCGCACCCGCTCGCCGCGCAGGCCGGTGTGCGAGTGATCCAGCAAGGCGGCAACGCGGTCGACGGCGCCATCGCCGCAGCGGCCGTGATGACGCTGGTGGAACCGTGCAGCAACGGCCTCGGCTCCGACGCGTTCTGTCTTGTGTGGGACGGCACGAAGCTGCATGGCCTCAACGCCTCCGGCCCGGCTCCGGCCGCGTGGACGCCCGAGTACTTCCGCCGCAAGTACGGGGCCGACGCGACGCAACCGCCGATCCGCGGCTGGGACTCGGCCACCGTGCCCGGCGCCGTCGCCGGCTGGGTCGCGCTGAGCGAGAAGTTCGGCAAACTGCCCTTTGGCGACCTGCTCGCGCCTGCCATCGAGGTCGCCGAGCGCGGCTACGCGGTGCCGGTGATCGTGCAGCAGAAGTGGGTCGCTGCCGTGCCCGTGCTGAAAGACGGGCCGGGCTGGGCCGACGCCTTCATGCCGCACGGCCGCGCGCCCGAGGTCGGCGAGCGCTTCGCCATTCCGGCAGCGGCGCGCACGCTCCGGGCGATCGCCGCCACCAAGGGGGCTGCTCTCTACGGCGGCGAGATCGCCGAGGCCGTCGCCGCGCACGCCAAGGCGAACGGCGGCGCCATGACGGCGGCAGATCTGGCGAGCTATCGGCCCGAGTGGGTCGAGCCGATCGGCATCGATGTCTACGGCCATCGCCTGCACGAGATTCCACCCAACGGGCAGGGCATCGCCGCACTCGTGGCACTCGGCATCCTGAAGCACTTCGACGTTGCCTCGATGCCGGTCGACGGCGCCGAGTCGCAGCACCTGCAGATCGAGGCGATGAAGCTGGCCTTCGCCGACGTTTACGCGCACGTCGCCGATCCGCGCGGCATGCGCTGCAGCACCGAGGAGATGCTCGACGAGAGCTACCTCGCCGAGCGCGCCAGATTGATCGACCCGAAGCGCGCGCAGGAGTTCGGTGCCGGCAACCCGGTGCGCGGCGGCACCATCTATCTCACCGCGGCCGACGAGAGCGGCATGATGGTGAGCTTCATCCAGAGCAACTACATGGGCTTCGGCTCGGGTGTCGTGGTGCCGGGCTGGGGCCTCTCGATGCAGAACCGCGGCCACGGTTTTCATCTCGACGCGGCGCACCCCAACGCGGTGGCACCGGGCAGAAAGCCCTTCCACACCATCATCCCGGCGTTCCTCACGAAAGACGGTCGACCGCAGATGAGCTTCGGCATCATGGGCGGCAACATGCAGCCGCAAGCACACCTGCAAACGCTCGTGCGCATGCTGGCGCACCGCCAGCAGCCGCAGGCGGCGTGCGACGCGCCGCGCTGGCGCTTCAACCACGGGCTCGAGATCAACGTCGAGCACACGATGGACGCGCGCACCGTGCAGGGCCTCGTCGATCTCGGCCACCGCGTCGACGTGATCGAAGACAGCTACCAGGACTTCGGCGCCGGCCAGTTCATCTGGCGCCTCGGCGACCCGGCCGTCGAAGGCTATGTCGCCGCGAGTGACCCGCGCCGCGACGGGCAGGCCGCAGGCTTCTGAGCATCTCGCCGGCCAGCGCCGCTGCGGTGCGCTTGTGGCCGGGCCTCGCCTTCGCGGCGCTCGGCTCGATCGCCTTTTCGGGCAAGGCGATCATCGTCAAGCTCGCCTATCGCCATGGCGTGGATGCGGTCACGCTCATCACCTACCGCATGCTGTTCTCGCTGCCGATGTTCGTGACGCTCGCGTGGTGGGCCGGCCGCGGCAAGCCACCGCTGACACGACGTGACTGGCTCGGGGTGTGCGGCCTCGGCTTCAGCGGCTACTACCTGGCCAGCTTTCTCGACTTCGCCGGACTGGCCTACATCACGGCCAGCCTCGAGCGGCTGATCCTCTATCTCAACCCGACACTGGTGCTGGCCATCGGCGTTTTCTTCTTCAAACGGAAGGTCGGCGTGCGGCCGCTGATCGCTCTGGGCGTGAGCTACTGCGGCGTGCTGCTCGTGTTCGGCCACGAACTCTCGTTCCAGGGCAAGGGTGCCGCGCTCGGTGCTGCACTCGTCTTCGCCAGCGCGGTCAGCTATGCGGTCTATCTGGTGTTCAGCGGCGAGGAGGTCAAGCGTCTCGGCGCGCTGCGCCTGACGGGCCTGGCCACGAGCGTGGCGTGCCTGATCTGCATTGCGCAGTTCCTGATCTTGCGGCCGGTCTCGGCACTGGCGGTCGCGCCCGAGGTGATCTGGCTGTCGGTGCTCAACGCCACGGCCTGTACCTTCCTGCCCGTGTTGCTGCTGATGATGTCGATGGAGCGCGTGGGCGCGACGATCGCGGCGCAGGCGGGCATGATCGGCCCGCTATCGACGATCCTGATGGGCATCGTCATCCTGGGCGAGCCCTTCACGGGCTGGATCGTGGCCGGCACGGTGCTGGTGTTGGCGGGCATCTGGTTGCTCGCGAAGTGGCGTTAACGGTCTGTCAAGGAGTCGACTCGCATGGATCTGGGCATTGAAGGCAAATGGGCGCTGGTGTGCGCGGCGAGCAAGGGTCTCGGCAAGGGCTGCGCGCAGGCGCTGGTGCGAGAAGGCGCCAACGTGGTGATCACCGCCCGCGGCGCCGAAGCGCTGGAAGCGACAGCCGCCGAGCTGCGCGCACTGGGCCGCGGCGAAGTGCGTACGGTGGTGGGCGACATCACCACCGAAGCCGGCCGTGCCGCGGCGCTGGCTGCCTGCCCGCAGGTCGACATCCTGATCAACAACGCGGGCGGGCCGCCGCCTGGCGACTTCCGCGAGTGGGACCGTGACGCCTGGATCCGCGCGCTCGACGCGAACATGCTCACGCCCATCGCGCTGATGAAGGCCACGGTCGACGCCATGGCTGCGCGCGGCTATGGCCGCGTCGTCAACATCACCTCGGGTGCGGTCAAGGCGCCGATCGACATCCTCGGCCTGTCGAACGGCGCGCGCAGCGGGCTCACCGGCTTCGTCGCCGGGCTGGCGCGCAGCAAGCTCGCCGGCCGCGGCGTGACCCTCAACGGGCTGCTGCCCGGCGCGTTCGATACCGACCGCCTGCGCGGCACGATGTCGGGCACGGCGGCCAAGCTGGGCAAGAGCCTCGACGTGGTCTCCGCCGAGCGGCAGAAGAACATTCCCGCGCAACGCTTCGGCAGCAGCGAGGAGTTCGGCGCCATCTGCGCCTTTCTGTGCAGCGTGCATGCCTCCTACATCACCGGCCAGAACATCCTCGCCGACGGCGGCGCCTATCCCGGAACGTTCTGACGTGTGCTCGAACAAGAGCCGTCGCCAGTAACCGCCGCCCGGGCCAGCGTTCAGGACGGCATCGCCGTGCCGCAGTTCCAGCACTGCTCGAACGGCCCGTCGACCTGCTCGCCGCAACCCGGGCAGGCCCAGTGGCGATGCGTCGGCCGGCGCAGCGCAGCGAGCAGCGTGCGCGCGCGCTCGAGTTCGCTGTCGTCGGTGACCCACACCTCGGGCAGCGCCTGATCGGGCGGCAGTTCGCCGGCGATGCTGCTGGCGTACATGCGCTGCACCGTGGCCGCGATGCCGCCTTGCCCGAGCAGGTCGGCCCACAGCGTGGCGATGACGATGTTGGGGGCGGAGGTGAGGCGTTTCATCGCGTGGCTCTGGCACGATAGCGCACCCACCCTCCCACAAGAGAACCGCGATGACGACGACCACCACCAGCCCGACCATCCGCATCGACAAGAACGGCGGCCCCGAGGAGATGAAGCTGGTCGACCTGCCCGTCGGCGAGCCGAAGGCGGGTGAGATCCGCATCCGCCACGAAGCCTGCGGGCTCAACTACATCGACGTCTACCAGCGCTCCGGCGTCTACGCACTGCCGATGCCGCTCACGCTCGGCATGGAAGGCGCCGGCATCGTCGAGGCGGTGGGCGAGGGCGTCACGCACCTGAAGGCCGGTGACCGCGCCGCCTACGCCAGCAACCCGCCGGGCAGCTATTCGAAGGCGCGCGTGATGCCCGCGAAGAACGTCGTTCGACTTCCCGATGCGATCTCGTTCGAAACCGGCGCCTCGATGATGCTGAAAGGTCTCACGGCGCAGTACCTGCTGCGCCGCACGCTGCCGCAGGAAGGCCTGGTGCCGGGCGACTTCATCCTCTTCCATGCGGCGGCCGGCGGCGTCGGCCTCATCGCGTGCCAGTGGGCCAAGGCGCTCGGGCTGCAGCTCATCGGCACGGCCGGCAGCGACGATAAATGCGCGCTGGCCAAGGCCAACGGCGCGGCCTTCGTCGTCAACTACCGCACCGACGATTTCGCGGCTCACGTCAAGCAGATCACCGGCGGCAAGGGCGTGAAGGTGGTGTACGACTCGGTCGGCAAAGACACGTGGGAGAAGTCGCTCGACTGCCTGCGCCCGTTCGGCCTGATGGCCAGCTTCGGCAACGCTTCGGGCGTGGTGCCGCCGTTCGCGCCCGGCATGCTCGGCACCAAGGGCTCGATCTACGTCACGCGGCAGACCCTGTTCACGCACATCGCCTCGCGTGAAGCGACGCAGGCGATGGCCGACGAGCTGTTCGGCGTGGTCACGAGCGGCCAGGTGAAGATCCACACCGAGCGCCGCTACGCGCTGGCCGACGTGGCCCAGGCGCACCGCGATCTCGAAGCCCGCGCCACCACGGGCTCGAGCGTGCTGATTCCGTGACGCCGAGGCTACCGGCCGCGCCTGACGCGCAACAACTCGTCGAGGATCAGCAGCCCCGCGCCTAGGGTGATGGCGCTGTCGGCCACGTTGAAGGCGGGGAAGTAGGCCGAGCGCCAGTGCACCTGCACGAAGTCGATCACGTGGCCGTGCAGCAGCCGGTCGATCACGTTGCCGAGCGCGCCGCCGAGGATCAAAGCCAGCGCCCAGCCGAACAGGCGCTGGCCGCCGTGGCGCGCGAGCATCCACACGATGAACACCGCCGCGGCCAGGCCGAGGCCGACGAAGAACCAGCGCTGCCAGCCGCTCGCGTCGTTGAGGAACGAGAACGCCGCGCCGCGGTTGTGCGCGCGCACGATGTCGAAGAACGAGGTGATGCGGCGTGCGTCGCCGAGCTGCATCGTGCCGGCGATCAGCGTCTTGGTGATCTGGTCGAGCAAGATCACCCCCAGTGCGATGCCGAGCCAGGGCCAGAGGGAAGAACCGCGTCTGAAGGCCATCGTCAGGCGACCGTGCGCGGTTCGCCGGCACCGTAGAGGTTGGCGGTGCAGCGGCCGCAGATCGTCGGGTGCGCGGCGTCGACGCCGACGTCTTTGCGGTAGTGCCAGCACCGCTCGCACTTGGGCGCTGTGGTGACCTCGGCGGAAACGAAGAACTCGCTCGCGTCGGCGGCTGCGGCGAGTGCTTCGGCCCGCGCTGCCGAGGCGATGAAGATGAACTTCAGGTCGTCGCCCAGCGAATCGAGATCGGCCAGCGCCGCCGGCCCGGCCTTCACGTGCACCTCGGCCTGAAGCGATGAACCGAGCTTGCCGTCCTTCCTCAACGTTTCGATCTGCCGATTCGCCTCGGCGCGCACGGCCGCGATGCGGGCCCACTTGGCGAGCAGCGCCTCGTCGACCCAGGGCCGGGTATCGCTGTAGGTTTCGGCGAAGATCGACGGCGAATCCTTCGGCCCCACCACCTCCCACGCTTCTTCGGCCGTGAAGCTGAGGAAAGGCGCCATCCAGCGAAGCATCGCCTGGGCGATGTGCCAGAGAGCGGTCTGGGCCGAGCGCCGCGCGTGCGACTCCGGCGCGGTCGTGTAGAGGCGGTCCTTGAGGATGTCGAGATAGAACGCGCCGAGGTCTTCCGAGCAGAACACCTGCAGCTTCGAGACCACCGGATGGAACTCGTAGACGCCGTAGTGGCCGCCTTCGAACACGCCCTTGGCCGAGTCGAACGTGCCCACGATCTCGGTCTGGAACGCGGCCGTGCGGGCCAGTGCCCAGCGGTCGATCTCGAGCATCTGCGCGACCGGTACGGCGTCTTTCGCCGCGCTGAAGTCGCTCGTGTTGGCGAGCAGGAAGCGCAGCGTGTTGCGGATGCGGCGATAGGCGTCGACGACGCGGGCGAGGATCTTGTCGGTGATGGCGAGGTCGCCCGAGTAGTCCGTCGAGGCGCACCACAGGCGAATGATCTCGGCGCCGAGCTTCGAGGTGACTTCGCTCAGGGCGATGAAGTTGCCGAGGCTCTTGCTGAGCTTGCGGCCGTTGCTGTCGACGGTGAAGCCGTGCGTGAGCAGGCTGCGGTAGGGCGCATGGCCTTCGAGCGCGCAGGCGATCAAGAGCGAGGAGTGGAACCAGCCGCGGTGCTGGTCGTGGCCTTCGAGGTAGAGGTCGGCCTCGGGGTGCCTGCCGTCGTCATCGGGGAATGTCGTGCCGGGGTGGCTCTTGCGCAGCACGTGGAAGAAGGTCGAGCCGGAGTCGAACCACACGTCGACGATGTCGTTGCTCTTGGCGTAGTTCACAGCCGAGAACTCGCCCTCGGCACCGATCACGTCTTCGGCCGAGAGCTTCGACCAGGCTTCGACGCCGCCTTCTTCCACC
>JAYVNL010000032.1:0-7025 GCA_043758495.1 Rhizobacter sp. | reverse complement strand
CGTCATGGTCGCCCATCGCCGCTTTAGTGGCTGGCGTAAATATGGGTGACGGCAGTTTCGACGCGTTCCTCAAACCCGGCGGCAGTGGCACGCCGCACACGGAGCCGCTCGCCTGATATTCCTTCCAGGCACTGCCCGCCAGGTAGCCGCGCACCACCGCCTCGACCGGCAACGGCTGCAGTCGCCGCACCAGCATCGACCGGCCCCGAACCTGCTCGCGCTCGTCTTCGGCGACGACGCTTTCCGGGTCTTCGCCGGTGAGATGGTTGGGCATGACGTGCTTGAGCATGTCGAACCAGAACAGCGCCATCTCGGTAAGCACCTTGCCCTTGCCGGGTATCGGCTCGCGCATCACAACGTCGAACGCGCTCAGCCGGTCGGTCGCCACCATCAGGATGCGGTCGGTGCCGACGGCGTAGATGTCTCGCACCTTGCCGCGAGCGATCAACGGCAACGAGTGCAGGTTTGTCTCGAACAGGCCGACTTCGTCGTTCATCGCTTCCATGACCCCGCTCCCCGATCAAACGACCGTCTGTACGAGGCTGCCCTCGGCATAGCGGCGGGCGACGTGCGCCAGCGGCTGCGCCGTGATCTTGCCGGCCTGGCCCTCACATCCGAACTGCTGGTAGCGCTGCTTGCAGATGAGTCGCGCGGCTTCCCGCGCCGGCTTCAGGTAGTCGCGCGGATCGAACTTGTCGGGGTTCTGCGCCAGGTACTTGCGGATTGCCGCCGTCATCGCCAGACGGATGTCGGTGTCGATGTTGATCTTCCTGACGCCGTGCTTGATGGCTTCCTGAATTTCCTCGACGGGCACGCCATAGGTCTCCTTCATCGCGCCGCCGTACTCGCGGATCTCGGCGAGCAGGTCTTGCGGCACGCTCGACGAGCCGTGCATCACCAGATGCGTGTTCGGGATCCGCCGGTGGATCGCCTTGATGCGGTCGATGGCGAGGATGTCGCCAGTGGGTTTGCGCGTGAACTTATAGGCGCCATGGCTGGTGCCGATGGCGATGGCGAGCGCGTCGAGCTGGGTCCGCTTGACGAAGTCGGCGGCCTGCTCCGGGTCGGTGAGGAGCTGCTCGCGGGTCATCGTCGCTTCGGTGCCGTGGCCGTCTTCCTTGTCGCCCTTCATGGTCTCGAGCGAGCCGAGGCAGCCGAGCTCGCCCTCGACGGTGACGCCCCGTGCATGCGCCATGTCCACGACCCTTCTCGTGACGTCGATGTTGTACTCGTACGAAGCGATCGACTTGCCGTCGGCCTCGAGCGAGCCATCCATCATCACCGAAGAAAAGCCGAGGTCGATCGCCGAGCGGCACACATCCGGGCTCTGACCGTGGTCCTGGTGCATCACCAGCGGCACCTTGGGCCAGCTTTCGATCGCGGCCTCGATCAGGTGCTTGATGAAGGGCTCGCCGGCGTACTTGCGGGCGCCGGCGCTGGCTTGCAGGATCACCGGCGCGCCTACGTCGCTGGCGGCCGTCATCACCGCCTGCACCTGCTCGAGGTTGTTGACGTTGAAGGCCGGGATGCCGTAGCCGTTCTCGGCGGCGTGGTCGAGGAGCTGGCGCATGGAAACGAGTGGCATGGCGAAATCCTGAAAACGATGGGCGAAGGAGCGAATTCTAAAAGGCCGGCACGTTTCGGCAACGGTCCGGGCCGCATCGATCCGGCCGCGAAGAGGCGACGGGGAGGCCGGATTCGATAGCGTCAAGCCGAGTATTGGCGCCGTGCGGTCGAAAACGATATCCCGATCATGAAAGGTTTCGGTCGCGACCCTCGAAGTGTCGACAACCGCAAACAACGACTGCGGCGACATCACAACAGGCATTTCATCGCCCTCTCCCCGGCGCAACCGGATCGCGGCGACACCGCGCGCGTGCTGCAGATCGACAACGACGAGGGCGATCCGCGCTTCGACGCCATCGAAGTCCTCGTCAACCAGGCAGCCGACAGCCACCACACTGCCGCCCTCGCCGACCTCGCCGACCTTCGCCACGCCCGCGCTCAGCTCGACGGACAACGCCAGCAGGCCTTCCACGACGGCTCTACAACGCCCTCACCGGCCTGCCGAACCGGACGCTGCTCGCCGACCGCGTCGCCCAGGCCCTGTGCACCGGCAAACGCACGGCCTCGGTGAAGGCGTTGTTGCTGATCGACCTCGACCGCTTCAAGGAAGTGAACGACACCTTGGGTCATCACGCCGGCGACGAGCTGTTGTCGCAGATCGAGCCGCGGCTGGCGCAGGCACTGCGCGAAGCCGACACGGTGGCGAGACTGGGCGGCGACGAGTTTGCGGTCCTGCTGCTCGCGATCGACGGCGTTGCCGGCGCACTCGACGTGGCCAGGCGCCTGCACGGCGCCCTCGCGAAAGCCTTATGGGTCGAAGGCGTGGAGCTCGACATCGCCGCCAGCATGGGCGTGGTCATCGCCGGCATCCACGGCGACGATTCCAGACCCTGCTGCAGCGCGCCGACTTCGTGATGTGGGTCGCCAAGCAGCAGAACAAGGGCGTCGTCGTCTGAGACGCCGAGCGTGGCAACCACTCGGCTGCGCGCGCCCTCAACCAGCTGCATGCCCTCGGCATCCGCATCGCGATCGACGACATCGGCGCCGGCTACACACGCCTGGCGCCGAGGGTGCAGCCGTCCGGCTTCGCTGCGCTGTGCGCGCATTGAAAGAGCTGCCGGGCTGACGGACGGGGTCCGGCGCGGCCCGTCAGTCGCGCTCGTCGGCCCGCGTTTCGGGGGAGCGCGGGGCGCCTTCGCGAGGTTCACGCGCGATCGTCTTCGCGTAGGCCTCGCGCGCCTGCTCCAGCTGCCAGTCGGTGATGTGCGCCATCGAGTGCAAACGCTCGACATCGCGAAAGGCGTCGGCCAGCACCGCGGGCTGGATGGCGCTCGGGTTGGCGAGCAGGCGAAGCAGGTCGGTGTACACCTGTTCGGCGGTCTTTTCCATGGCGCGGTTCTCAGGTCAGAGTTTCGATGCGGCAGAGCTTACTCAGGAACAATGCGCCATGCATTCGGGCATCAAATCGCCATGACCGGCCGCGACTGGTGGCGACGCAGCCTGAAGGCGCTGCACGAGATCGCCGCCATCAGCGTCGGCGTCGGGCTGGCGGCCTGCCTCGTCATCGGCCTCACGGCCAACGCCGCATCGCCCGTCGAATTCGCGGCCGCACGGCAGGCGATCGCCGCCATTGCCCGCTACGTCCTGATGCCGTCGCTGGCAGGGGCGCTGGTGACGGGCCTGCTCGCCATCGCCGCCACCCACGGCTACCACGACGCCGGCTGGGCCTGAGTGAAGGCGCTGCTCGGCATCAGCGTGGTCGAGGCGACGCTGGTCACCGTCGGCGTCAGCGCCCGGCAGGCCGAGCT
Organism: Rhizobacter sp.; assembly: GCA_043758495.1. Taxonomy (GTDB): domain Bacteria; phylum Pseudomonadota; class Gammaproteobacteria; order Burkholderiales; family Burkholderiaceae_C; genus Schlegelella_A. The sequence continues at coordinate 3,651 of JAYVNL010000032.1, read as the reverse complement.
CGCGGCGGCGGCGGCCGACCCCAACCTGCTCGCGTCGCTGCTGCATTCGAAGCGCAACACGCTACTCATACTGCTTGGAATCAGCGTCGCCAACGTGGTGCTCGCGGTCTGGCGGCCGAAGTTGACGGTGAAGATCCGCAGACCTCGGGACAGCGCCAGGTCGAGTCGTTGGCAAGAGAGAGTGGGTTCAGTGCTCGATGGTCGGGTGTTAGCAGGTCAGCGTTATCGCACTTGCCTCCTTTGCAACGCGATGACGGCAGCGCCGAACATCAGCACCGCACCCACGCCCTCTGCCCAGCCGAAGCGCTCGCCGAGCGCGACGACACCGACGCCGACCGCGATCACCGGGCTGACGAAAGCGTAGAGCCCGGCACGAAAGGCACCCCAGTCGCGCAGCAGCCGCATGTAGATCGTGAAGCCGGCCAGCGAGCCGGCGACGACGAGGAACGTGAGCGCCGGCAAGGTCGGCCAAGTGACGAGCGCGCGCAGGTGACGGGCCTCGACCGGCTCCAGCGCCAGAGACACGGCAGCGAGGCCGACACCGCCGATCAGTGTTTGCCAGCCGGCGAGCGCGAAGACCGGCATCACCAGCGCGATCGGCCGAGACAGCACGGCACCGGTGCAATAGAGCAAGGTACCGAGCGCGATCGCCGCCAAGCCCGACAGCTCGGCCGGCGACGCTTTCTCGGTGCCAAGTGCACCCATGGCGCGCGTGGCGAAGAGCAAGGCCAGGCCGAGCGTGCCGAGCGCGACTGCGGCGAGTTGGCGGCGGGTGATCGGCTCGTGGTCGATCAAGCGGCTGGCGAGCAGCGAGAAGACCGGGATCGTTGCGAAGTTGACGATCGCCGCCAAGCCGGTCGGTGCGCGCGCGACACCCCAGAAGAGCAGCGCGTAGTTGCCGGTATTGACGAGCAGGGCGGTCGCGAGAAGACGCGAGCGCGCTTCGGCTGGAACCGCAAGAGCGCTGCGTCCGGCCCAGATCAGCATCACCGTGCCGGCAAACAAGAACCGCGCGGCGGCCAAGAAGACCGGCGGTACGTGCGCCGCGCCGATCTTGACCGGCCACCATGTCAGACCCCAAACGAGGCACATGACCACGAACAGAGCCGCGTTTCGATGCATGCGCCGCACTGTAGGGCGCGCAACGAGGCGTGGCCGCGCACTGGTCGACGGCTGCCCGCGCAGAGAGCCCGAAAACTCTACCTGCGAGCTCTTAGTCGTGAGCGGTCATGCCGGTCGTCGCAATCGAGGTCGAACGCAGATCCGAAACAAGGCGTGCAAACGCAACGTCGGGTTCCGAGGGCGCGGTTTCCGCGTTGCGCTGCGAATCGAGCCATTCGGTTTCCGAGCGTTCCACAGCCGGCGACTGGCGGCGCGATGCGATTCCTGCCGCGCGGGAAGCGATGAGACGGTTCGATTCCGCGATCAGGAATTGGCGCGTCTCGGAGGTCATGAAGTAGCGGTCCATGAGCGAGTGATGAAAGTGACGATGACGCCACCGTAACCAATCGCGGTCGCGTTGCTTGTGCGCCTTGGCTCCGGGCCCCTGTCGGACAAGGGCTCGCACGCGAACGCTCCGGCGCTGACCGCGAATTCCTTCACGACCGCTTCGCCACTCCGGTCCCTCGTACCGCCTTCAGCCTGCGCCGCAGGACGTCGTCTCCGCGCACGAAGTGGTGAAGCAGCGCCGCCGCGTTGCAGCGGCCGGTGCCTCTGCCCTCAGCTTCGCCGTCGGCGCGGCATTGCCGCTCACCGTGGTGGCGATGGCGCCCGCGGCCTGGCTGGCTCCGCTCGCAGCCGCATCACGACCCCGGATCCGTTCAGCTTGCGTTCACCCACCCGCCGGCAAGATGCCTCCATCCCCACCCGATGGAGCCTTCCACCATGAACCGCACCGCCCTCTTCGCCCTCCTGGCCACCGTTGCCTTCGGCGCCCAGGCCCACACCTACACCGACAACGCCCGCGTGCTCGGCGCCGAGCCGCAGTACGAGAACGTGAGCGTGCCGCGCCAAGAGTGCCGCAGCGACTGGGTTTCCGAGGCGCGGCCTGCCAACGGGCGCAACTACGGCGGCGCCGTCGTCGGCGGCATTGTCGGCGGGCTGCTCGGCAACCAGTTCGGTCGCGGCCATGGCCGCGAAGCCGCCACCGCGGTGGGAGCCGTGTTCGGCGCGCTGACCGGCGACAACGTCGCCAACCGCGACCGCTGGGAGCAGCGCGACGAGCCAATCTCGCGCGAGGTGACTTCGTGCCGCACGGTGAGCGACATGCAATCGCGCATCGTCGGCTACCGCGTCGACTACGAGTACCGCGGCCAGCGTTTCTCGACGCTGATGCAGGACCAGCCCGGCGCCTTCATGCCGGTTCGCGTGTCGGTGGAACCTGTGGGACGATGAGCGCATGAACGCGCCGCTCAAGCCCTCGCTTCGCACGCTCCTCTGCGCGCTGCTCGTCGCCTCGGCACTGCCGGCCTGGGCCGACGTGGGCCGCGACGAAGCCGCCGCCGCCGCGCAGCGCGTAGCCGCCGGCCGCGTGCTCGCGGTCGAGCGCGCCGGGCCGGTGTGGCGCGTGAAGATCCTCAGCGACAGGGGCGAGGTCCGCGTGATCGTGGTCGACGCTGCCAGCGGCCGCGTCGTGGGCTGAGCCGGCGCGCTGTCTTGCCGACTACTCGGCCTTGATGCCCGCCCGCTTGACCACCGCGACCCATCGCGCCGCATCGCGTTGCATCAGCGCCGCGAGCTCTTCGGGCGTCCCGCTCGCGACCTCCATGCCCAGGGCCGCAAATGCGCTTCTCACCTCGGCCTTGGCCAGGGCTGCACGGATGTCGGTCTCGACGCGGGCGACGATGTCGCGCCGCAGGCCGCGCGGTCCCATCACCGGGTACCAGAGATCGGCGTCGACGCCCTCGTAGCCAAGCTCGCTCAGGCTCGGCACCTCCGGCGCCAGAGCGGCACGTCGCCCGCGAGCACCGCGCTCACGGCGCCGGCCGTGGCCGAGGACGGAATGTGCGTGATCGAGATCTTGGCGCGCAGCTTGAAGAGCTCCATCGCCATGAAGTTCGGCGTCGCGATGCCGGGTGACGCGTCGTCGAGCGAGCCCGGCCGCGCCCGTGCTTGCTTGACCAGCGGGTCGACCGAGCGCAGCCCCGACGCCATACCGGCGACGAGCAGAAACGAGCCGGTGGCACAGAGGCCAATCGGCGTCAGGTCCTTCAACGGGTCGTAGGTCATGTTGACCAGCGTGTTCACGCCCATCAGCAGCGTCGAGCCATCGGCCGGCGCCTTGGCGACGGCGGCGGCGCCGATATTCCCCGAGGCGCCGGGGCGGTCGGTCCATGCGCTCTGGGCCGAGGCCGCGCGCACGCCGGCGAGCGCCAGCGCGGCCACGACCACGACTTGGCGGCGGGGCCATCGGTCTGTCGTCATCGGGGCATCTCCGGGGTCGGCGCCGGAACGGTCATGCCAGCGACCTGCTTGTAGTTGTCGGCGATCTGCGCCAAGGCGTCTGCCGGGACGACGTCCTCGATGTTCGCGAACGGGCGATCGCCGGAGCGCTCGCGCGCCTCGCGCAGGATCGCGTCGGGCGGATTGCTCCGGTTCATGAGAACGACCTTGGCCGTCGCCGGGTTGCGGATCTCGTCGTAGCGCCGCAGC
>JAYVNL010000031.1:0-20286 GCA_043758495.1 Rhizobacter sp. | reverse complement strand
CCGCCACCTCCGTTGCCATAGCCGCCGCCGCCACTGCCGCCCTGGCCGAAGCCGCCGCGACCGCCACCACCACCACCTCCGCCGCCACCGCCACCGCCGCCGCCGCCGCCGCCGCCGCCGCCACCGCCACCGCCGCCGCCACCACTACCCCCACGGTTGCCACCGCGGTTCTTGCGATGGAACGCGTCGGCGCCGATGTAGCCCATCGAGGTCTGCAGCGGATCGGGTTGCTTGGGGCCGTTGCCGCGCGGTTCGTTGCTCGGCCGCGGCGCGCTGCCGCCGGCACCGAAGCCGCTGTTCGGACCGATCCGACGACCCTGCACGAAGCGGTGATCGAAGGTCTGCTGCAGCGGGTTCGGGATCGGACCATGATCCCGCTCGAAGTCGCCGTCGTCGTCCGCGTCGCGCGGCTCGCGTTCGGTCTGATCGTCGCGCAGCATCTCGCCGTGGGCGGCATGCGCAGCCATCGGCGCCTGCGGCCGTGGTCGATCGTTCGGTCGCTGTTGCTGCTGTTGCTGGTTGCGCGGCCCACGGTCGTCGCGCCGCTTCGGTCCGTTGTCTCGACCTTCATCCGGCCGCGCTTCCCCCGCGCCTGCCGGGCCGGCGGCGAGGCGACGGATCGAGCGCACGTCGTTGTCGGAAAGATCGACCCAGACGCCACGCTTCAACCCGTGCGGCAACACGACCGTGCCGTAGCGGATGCGGATCAGGCGGCTGACGGTGAGATCGACCGCGTCGAACAGCTTTCGCACCTCGCGGTTACGGCCTTCGGTGATGACGACGCGGTACCAGGTGTTGAGCCCCTCGCCACCGCCGTTGGCGATCGACTTGAAGGCAGCGCGCTGGCCTTCGATCTCGACGCCTTCGAGCAGCTTCGCCTTCGCCTCTTCGCCGAGGGTGCCCATCACGCGCACCGCGTACTCGCGCTCGACGCCGAAGCGCGGGTGCATGAGCTGGTTGGCGAGGCCACCCGAATTCGTGAACAGCAGCAGGCCCTCGGTGTTGATGTCGAGGCGGCCGACCGATTGCCACTTGCCCTGCTGCAGGCGCGGCAGGCGGCGGAATACCGTCGGCCGGGCCTGTGGGTCGTCGTGGCTGACGATCTCGCCGGCCGGCTTGTGGTACGCGATGATCCGCGCCGGCGGCGGCACGATGCGCAGCTTCACCGGCTTGCCGCTGATCTCGATGCGGTCGCCGAAAGAGATGCGCTGGCCGGTGTGCGCGGGCTCGCCGTTGACGGTGACCTTGCCGTCGGCGATCCACTCTTCCATGTCGCGACGCGAGCCGACGCCGGCCTGGGCCAGCACCTTGTGCAGCTTCGGCGCGTCGGCCTCGGGAGCGAGGATGCGTTTAAAAGGCTCTTCGGCCTCGGCCGACGCGTCCGGTTCGGGTTCCGGTTCCGACTCCGTGTCGAACTCGCCGGACATGACGTGCGCGAAGATCTCGCCAGCCTCCGGCGGTGGCGGCTGATGCATGTGGCGCGGCAACGGACCTTCGAAGTTCGGCGGCGGCGGCCGCGCCTCGCGCTGCGGCTGCGGCTCGTCGCCTCGTTCGCCGCGGCGGCGGTCGCGGCGGCTGCGACGGCGGCTGCGGTCGCCTCGGCCATCGGCGCCGCCGTTGTCGCCGCCTTCGCTGCTTTCGCCGTCGCGCTGCGGCGCTGCGGCAGCAGCAGGAGCTGCGGCGTCGTTGCGCTGCTCGTTGTTGGGAAGCGGCGCCGAGTCGGGGGTGTCGTTCATGCGTGCGGTTCCAGGTCGGCCATGTCGGCAGGTGGCCGGTCGGCCGGGTTGTCGGAGAAGGAAAGGGTGGCTTGCGACGCTGCGAGGGCAGCCTCGCCGTCGCTGCTGACAACGCCGTCGGCGCCGAGCGGGATCGGCAACTGCTCGAGACTGGCCAGACCGAGGTCGTCGAGGAACTGGCGCGTCGTCGCCAGCAGGGCGGGCCGACCCGGCGCTTCGCGATAGCCGATCGCTTCGACCCAGCCGCGCTCTTCGAGCTGCTTGACGGTCGAGCTGGCGACGGCGACGCCGCGGATGTCTTCGATGTCGCCGCGCGTCACCGGCTGTCGGTAGGCGATGATGGCCAAGGTCTCGAGCAGGGCACGCGAATACTTCGGCAGCCGCTCAGGCTCGAGACGGGCCAGGTACGTCGCCATCTCGATGCGCGTCTGGTACCGCCAGCCGCTCGCAACGGCCACGAGCTCGATGCCGCGGCTTTCGCAGTCGCGGCTCAGCTGATCGAGCAGGTCGCGGATGCTGTCGATGCCGATCTCGCTGGCGAACAGCGCCGCCATCGCCCGAACGCTCATGGGCTGGGCGGAGCAGATGAGCGCGGCCTCGAGGACGCGCTTCGCATCCAGGGTATTCATATCGTGAAGAAAGGTCCTCGGCCGCGTTGCTTCGCGGCAATCGTCGCGTCGGGAGCGCGGCGGGCGCGCCGATGGCAGCGGCGCAGATCTGGGTGCACCCTCGGGTGCGGTCACGTCTCGATGGTCTCGTCGAAGGCTCGGGCACCGACTTGGCCGCTCCGCTGCCCCGCGTGGGATTCCCACCGAAAGGGAATAGCTGAATTGTAGCGGCTGGCGCGGCGCGCACGAACCGGCCTGCTAGAAGCCGTCGAGGAGCGTGATCTGCGCCCGTGCGGCGGCGAAATCCGGCGGGGGCGACGAACTCAGGTCGAGCAGGTCGCCGCTGACAGGATGCGCGAATGCCAGTCTCGCGGCATGCAGCGCCTGGCGTTCCATGCCGAGCGCCACGGCACCACCGTAGAGGCGATCCGCCACCAGCGGCAGCTTGCGCGACGCCAGGTGGACACGGATCTGGTGGGTGCGGCCGCTGTGCAGCGTGCAGCGCAGGAGCGAGAAGCCATCAGCAGCGGCGACGAGCTCGACGTCGGTCCGTGCCGGCTTGCCGGCAGCGATCACGGCCATGCGCGTGCGCAGCTTCGGGTCGCGACCGATCGGCGCCTCGATCTTCATCTTCGTTTCACGCGGAACGCCATGCGCGATGGCGAGATAGCGTCGCGACACATCGCGCGCCGCGATGGCGCGAACCAGCGCCGTCACCGCCGCGAGTGTGCGGCCGATGATCATCAGCCCCGACGTGTCCTTGTCGAGGCGATGGACGATGCCGGCCCGTGGCAGCGCCGCCGCGGCGGGGTCGCGTCCGAGCACGGCATTGAGAACCGTGCCCGACCAGTTGCCGGCGGCGGGGTGCACGACCATGCCGGCGGCCTTGTCGATGACGAGGATCGCGTCGTCTTCGTGGACGATGCGAAGCGGCAGCGCCTCACCGCGGTAGGCCCGGCTCTCGGCGGTCGGCTGCAGCGTCACCGCGAGGCGCTGGCCGGTGCGAACCCGCTGTGAGGGACTGGTTGCAGCAGCCTCGTCGAGCCGTGCGAAGCCGCTCTTGATGAGCTGCTGAAGATGGCTGCGCGACAGCTCCGGCACCAGCGCGACGACGACCTTGTCGAGGCGCTCGCCATGGTCACCGTCGCCGATCACGCCGGCGCGCACCTCGGGCTCTTCCTCGTCGCCTTCGTCCATATAAGATTCAGCTCCGCTGCCATTCCGGTCCGTGCCCTGCGCCGACACCTTCGCTCCCCGTGCATTCCATGAAAACGATGTCCTTGTCCCGGCTTGGCCGGCTCGCAGTGTCGGCGATCTGCTCCGTGACGGCGGCCCTCGCCGGCTGCGACACCACGCCGCGCGACCAGACCGCCGCCATGTCTCCCGAGAAGATCTATTCCGAGGCCAAGGAAGAAGCGGCCGCCGGCAACTTCGAGAAGGCGACCAAACTTTACGAGCGCCTCGAAGGCCGCGCCGCCGGTACCGTGCTTGCACAGCAGGCCCAGATCGAGAAAGCCTACCTGCTCTGGAAAAGCGGCGAGAAAGCGCAAGCGCTGTCGGCGCTCGAGCGCTTCATCAAGCTGCACCCGACCAGCCCCGCCCTCGACTACGCGCTCTACCTGCAAGGCCTCGTCAATTTCAACGAGAACCTCGGCCTGCTCGGCAGTCTGACCAACCAGGACCTTTCGGAGCGCGACCAGCAGGCCTCGCGCGACGCCTATCAGTCGTTTCGGCAACTCATCGAGCAATTCCCGCAATCGTCCTATGCTGAAGACGCGCGCCTGCGCATGAACTACATCGTCAATTCGCTGGCCGCCTACGAAACGCACGTGGCGCGCTACTACTTTCGCCGCGGCGCTTTCGTGGCGGCGGCGAACCGGGCGCAGCAGGCGATCCAGGAATTCCAGCAATCGCCGTCGACGGAAGAAGCGCTCGGCATCCTGGCGCAGAGCTACGACCGCCTCGGCCTGACACAGCTGCGCGACGACGCCGAACGTGTCCTGAAAACGAACTTCCCGAATTCACCGGTGGCGAACAACGGCATCGTCAGCCGCAAGACGCCGTGGTGGCAGCTCTGGTGATCGACGTCAGCGGCTGAACCCGACTTCGGCAGGCGCCGGCGCCAGTTCGCGCAACCAGGCGATCGCATCTTCCTCGCGCTCGACGCGGCGCATCGGCGGCAAGGCGGCAAAGAGGCGCCGGCCGTAGCCCATCGTCGCCATCCGCGAATCGCAGACGACGAGCAGGCCGCAATCGGTCTCGCTGCGGATCAGCCGCCCGGCCCCCTGCTTCAATGACACCGCGGCCTCGGCGACGAAATATTCGGCGAAGGCATTGCGGCCCTCGCCTTCGAGCTTCTTGACGCGCGCCTCGACGAGTGGATCGTTCGGCGGCGGGAAGGGCAGCTTGTCGATGACCACGCACTGAAGCGCGTCGCCCGGAACGTCGACGCCTTCCCAGAAGCTCTGCGATCCGACCAGCACGGCATGGGGCGAATCGATGAAGCGCTGCATCAGTTGCCGCTTCGAGCCCTGGCCCTGGACGAGCACCTCGATGAGATCGCCGGCGGCGTCGAAGTCGGCGCGAAGCTGCGTGCCCACCGCCTGCAGCGAACGCAATGTCGTTGTCAGCACGAAGGTGCGGCCGCCGAGCGCCCGTGCGCAGCGGCCGGCGAGGCCGGCGACCGCCGCCGGATGGCCGCTCTCGCTCGGCTTCGGAAAAGTGCGCGGAACGTAGACGCGGGCGTGTTCGCCGTAGTCGAACGGGCTGCCGAGGCGAACGATGCGGGCGCTGCCGAGTCCGGCGCCTTCGGTAAACCAGCTGAGCGTGTCGTCGTCGCCGAGCGTCGCCGAGGTAAAGATCCAGGCCTTGGCGGCACGGCCCATCTGCTCCTGCAGGGCAGCGCGGATGTCCAGCGGCGACTCGACCAGCCGGGCTTGGTGCGGCGAGACGTCGACCCAACGGATGCGGCCGTCGGTCGGCCGCTTCGCGAACAGGCCGCCGAGCTCACCCAGTCGTGCTGCCCGCTCGGCGAGGCGGACGAAATCAGGGCCGAGCTCGCTCACCGTGTCGAGGCCGTCGCGCGCTGCCCCGCACGTCGCTTCGACGCTGCCGAGCGCGGCCAGGAAGGCATCGTCGCCGGCGCGCTCGGCCCAGCGCAGCTTGAGGTTGCCGCGGACGTCGCCGAGGCTGCCGTGCGCCGCCATCCGCAGGTCACGCGCGGCACGATCGACGGCGCCGGCGAGGTCCTGCCACGGCAACAGGCCCCGTGCCTGCTGCAGGCCGGCGCCGAGCATGTCGCGCGCGAAGTCGATGAGCTGTGCCGAGCCTAGCGTGGTGCCGAGGAACTGGATGCCGGCCTCGCCGAGCTGATGGGCTTCGTCGAATACCGCGACCTCGACACTCGGCAGCAGCTCGGCGACGCCGCTGTCGCGCAGCGTCATGTCGGCGAAAAACAGGTGATGGTTGACGACGACGATGTCGGCCAGCATCGCCTCACGGCGCGCCTTCATCACATGGCAGTCGCGGTACTCCGGGCACTCGCTGCCCAGGCAGTTCTCGCGCGACGAGGTCACCAGCGGCACGACACTGCTGCGCTCGTCGAGGCCTTCGAGCTCGGCCAGGTCACCGCTCACCGTCGTCTGCGCCCACGCTTCGACCTTGGCGAGGGCACGGAGCGCGAAGCGATCGCCGAGCGGCACGTCCTGGCGCGCCTGGCCGATCCGATGCAGGCACAGATAGCTCGAGCGGCCCTTCAACAAAGCCACCGTGAGCGGCAGCTTGAGCGCCTTGCGCAGGCGCGGCAGGTCGCGAATGAAGAGCTGGTCCTGCAGCGTCTTGGTGGCGGTGCTCAGCAGGGTGCGGGCACCGCTCAGCAGCGTCGGCACGAGGTAGGCGTAGGTCTTGCCGACGCCGGTGCCGGCCTCGACGACGAGGGCCGAGCGCGCGTCGATGGCGTCGGCGACGGCCAGCGCCATCTCGATCTGGACCGCTCGCTCGACGTGGCCCGGATCCGCCGCCGACAGCTGACCGCCATGGCCGAGGGCCGCTTCGACGGCGACCCTGAGATCGCTCATTGCGAGACCTTCGCGCTGCGCGCGCCGGCATTCGCCTTGGGGCGGCCCGGCGGGCTCATGCCGGCCGGCGCGGCTCGAGCTCGGCTTCGATGCGCGACATGTTGTCGCGCAGGAGAAGGCGCCGCTTCTTCAGCCGGCGCAGGGCGAGATCGTCGCCACCGGCATTGGCGGTCACGCGATCGATGAGATCGTTGAGATCGGCATGCTCGATTCGCAACTCGATGAGCCGCCTCGGCAACGAGTGAAGGTTGTCTTCCATGAGCCCCGTGAGTGGGCGACTAGTTCGCGGTTTTGGGTCTTATCCGGCAGGGCAAAGCGATTATAGTTTTCGCCCATGAGCACCTCGAGCCTGGGCTACCGGTTGTCGGCAACGACCGGTATCCACCGTGGCGATCGCGCATACCAGCAAGACCAGGTACAGATCCTTCCCCACGCACGCGTGCCAGGGTGCGTGATGGGCGTGCTGGCCGACGGCATGGGCGGCAAGAGCGGCGGTCGCAAGGCCGCCGACCAGGTCCTGCTCACGGCCCAGCAATTGTTCGAGCGCTATGCGCCCACGCGCGACGATCCGACCGACGCCTTGAAGCAGCTCGTGCTCGAGGCCCATCTGATGATCAAGCTGACCGCGATCACTTCGGAAGAGGAGCCGCACAGCACGATCGCCGCCTTCATGATCAGCCCGACGCGCGAGTGCGATTTCGTCCACGCCGGCGACTCGCGCATTTATCACTTCCGCGCTGCCGAAATGGTCACGCGCTCGATCGATCACTCCTACGTGCAGCGCCTGGTCGACGAGCACCAGATCACCGAGGAAGAGGCCAACAATCATCCGCAGTCGAACCTGCTGACGGGCTGCCTCGGCACCTTCCAGGATCCGCCGCTGTCGCAAAAGCACATCGACCGGCTCGAAATCGGCGACAGCGTGCTCTCGTGTAGCGACGGCCTCTGGCACTACTTCACGCCGCGCGAGCTCGGAGCGATCGTGCACGCGCTGCCGCCGCGCGAGGCGACCGAGATGCTGGTCGGCAAGGCGCGCCAGCGCGCCCGCGGGTCGGGCGACAACCTGTCGCTGGCGCTGGTGCGGGTCGAAGCACTGAGCTGAGGCCGGTTCGGCCAGTCGAATCGCAACGACTTCGCGCCGCTCTCAGGGCGACGAAGCCGCGCGACCCGGGGTTGGCACCGGGAGGGACTTCGCCGGTGCGTGCTTTTCCATCCGCAAGATCGTTGCTTCGACCGCTTGCTCGCGGTGCCGGGCCGCTTCCTTCTGGCGCGCCGCAAAAGCCGCGCGGTTGTTCTCTTCCAGCTCGTGTCGCATCTGCGGACTCGCCTTCGGCGTCGGCCCCTTCTCGGCCGCGCCAGCGCTCGCGCCCGGTCGATCGCGCGGGGCCGACGGGCGGGTCGGCTTCGCGGCCTTCGACTCGCGCCGAGCCTCGAAGGGCCGGCCTGCGCGCGGTGAGGACGCCGCTGACGCCGATCCGGCCGCAGACGCGGACGCGGACGCGGACGCGGACGACGACGCCGGCGCCGGCGCCAAAGCAGCCTTCCTGCTGCGTTCCCGCTCGCGCCCCAGGTCTTCGGCGGCCTTGGCGGCGAGGGCCGTGCGGCGCTCGACGGCCCGTTGCTCACGGCGGGCGTCGTCGAGCACGCGCTGGCGCGCGCTCACCGCGTCGAGCGCGGCGCGTCGCGCCAGGCGGACCTCGGCCACGCAGGCGCTGACGACGAAACGTTGCCGGCACTCGGCGTCGCGGGCGACGAAGCGGGCTTCGGCGGCACTGCGCTCTTCGGCCAGCTGCGCCCGTTCGGCGGCGTCACCGTCGGCGGCCTGCGCCAGCGTCACCGGGGTTGCTGCCGCTGCCGCCGCGAGCAGCACGGCGCCGAAGCGCCACGACGTGCGAATGGTGTTGCTCAAGTCAGCGACGTGTCGACGATGCGACGCGCTTCGGCCAGGAACTCCGCCGAGCCCATCTCGCGCAGCCGCGACACCGTGCGCGGGAACTCGTGCGCCAGCGGGCCTTCGGTGTAGAGCGCGTCCGGCACCACGGCGGCCGACAGGATCAGCTTGACGCGGCGGTCGTAAAGCACGTCGACGAGCCAGGTGAAGCGGCGCGCCTGCGAGGCCAGGCGCGGCGACATCTGAGGCACGCCCGACAGCAGCAGCGTGTGGAACCGCGTCGCCAGCTCGAGGTAGTCGTTCTGCGACCGCGGGCCGCCGCAGAGCTCGACGAAATCGAACCAGACGACACCGCCCGCACGACGGCGGGCGCGGATCTCGCGGTGCTCGATCCTCAGCACCGGGCCTTCGTCGCGGGCCTCGGCGAGCCGCTCGAAGGCATCGTTCATCGCCGCATCGGCGGCGGCACCGAGCGGCGTGTGATAAAGGTCGACATCCTGCAACGTGGACTGCCTGTAGTCGGTGCCGGCGTCGACGCCGACGACTTCGAGCCGCTGCTTCAGCAGCTCGATCGCCGGCAGGATGCGCTCGCGATGCAGGCCGTTCGGATAGAGACCGTCGGGCGGAAAGTTGGAGGTCGTCACGATGCTGACGCGATTCGCGAACAGGGCTTCGAGGAGCCGATGCAGGATCATCGCATCGGTGATGTCGGCGACGTGAAACTCGTCGAGGCAGATCAGGCGAAAGCGCCGGGCGACACTGACACCGAGGTGCTGCAGCGGGTCGCTGGTGCCGTGAAGCTCGGCCAGTTCGCGGTGGACTTCGCGCATGAACTCGTGGAAGTGCAGGCGGGTTTTTCGCTGCAGTGGCACGGCGTTGAAGAAGCAGTCCATGAGGAAGCTCTTGCCGCGGCCGACCCCCCCCCACATGTACACGCCTCGCGGGATTGGCGGCCGCGCCAGAAGCTTGGTGATGGCGTTCGAGCGGTGCGCCTTGTAGTCGGCCCACTCGGTTTCGCAGCGTTCGAGCGAATCGATGGCACGCAGCTGCGCCTTATCAGACCGGTAGCCGCGCTGGCGGAGAGTTTCTTCGTAGAGCTGGCGAACGCCCACGTGGACTCGGCGCTCGATCTAGAAATTCAGCGCCCGCTTGTCGACGGCGAGCGCCGCTTCCTTGGTCGCCTCCGAGAGGCTCGGGTGGGCATGGCAGATGCGCGCGAGGTCTTCCGACGACGCCTTGAACTCCATCGCTACCACCGCCTCGGCAATCAGCTCCGACGCCATCGGGCCGATCACATGAACGCCGAGGATTTCGTCGGTCCTCTCGTCGGCCAGCATCTTGACCATGCCGGTCGTGTCGCCGATCGCGCGGGCACGGCCGTTGGCCATGAACGGAAACGTCCCTGTGCGAAAGGCCCGGCCCTCGGCCTGCAGTTGCTGTTCGTTCTTGCCGACCCAGGCGATCTCGGGGCTGGTGTAGATCACCCATGGCACGGTGTTGAAGTCGACATGCGGCTTCTGGCCGGCGATGCGCTCAGCGACGGCGACGCCCTCTTCTTCTGCCTTGTGCGCGAGCATCGGACCGCGAACGACGTCGCCGATCGCCCACACGTTCTCGAGGTTGCTCCGGCAGTCGCCGTCGACGGTGACGAAGCCGCGCTCGTCGAGCGCAAGTCCGACGCCCGCGGCGTTCAGGCCCTTCGTGTTCGGGACGCGGCCGATCGAGACGATGAGCTTCTCGCAGGCCAGCGTCTGCGCGCTGCCGGCGGCATCGGTATAGGCGACCGCGACGCCCTCGTCGCCGCCTTCGACGCCGTTGATCTTCACGCCGAGCACGATTTTCATGCCCTGGCGCGCGAACACCTTGCCGGCCTCGGCCGCGATCTGCCTGTCGACGCCGCCAAGGAAGGTCGGCAATGCTTCGAGCACCGTCACGTCGGCGCCCAGGCGCCGCCACACCGAACCCATCTCGAGGCCAACGACGCCGGAGCCGATGATGGCGAGCGTTTTCGGCACGCCGCCGATGGCGAGCGCGCCGTCGTTGGAGAGGATGTTGCGCTCGTCGAACGGCGCCCCTGGGAGCGGGCGCGCGCTCGAGCCGGTGGCGACGATGACGTGCCTGCCCGTGATCGTTTCCGGCTTCGCGCCGCCGACCGCGATGCTCCAGCCGCCGCCTTCGGCCTTCCCTGCGAACGAGCCGAGCCCGTGGAAGAAGGCGACCTTGTTCTTCTTGAAAAGATAGAGGATGCCGTCGTTGTTCTGCTTCACGACGGTCTTCTTGCGCGCCATCATCTTCGTGACGTCGATCGTCAGCTTCTCGATGCCGATGCCATGGTCGGCGAAGTGGTGGCCGGCCTGCTCGAAGTTCTCCGACGATTGCAGCAGCGCCTTCGACGGGATGCAGCCGACGTTGGTGCAGGTACCGCCGGGCGCGGGGCCGCCCTTGTCGTTTTTCCAGTCGTCGATGCAGGCGGTCGAGAAGCCCAGCTGGGCAGCGCGGATGGCGGCGATGTAGCCGCCGGGGCCGGCACCGATGACGACGACGTCGAACTGCTGCGTGGCCATCAGATGTCGAACAGGAGGCGCGCGGGATCTTCGAGCGCTTCTTTCATCGCAACGAGGCCGAGCACCGCTTCGCGGCCGTCGATGATGCGGTGGTCGTAGCTCATCGCCAGGTAGTTCATCGGCCGCACCACGACCTGCCCGTTCTCGACGACGGCGCGGTCCTTGGTCGCATGCACGCCAAGGATTGCAGACTGCGGCGGGTTGATGATCGGCGTCGACAGCATCGAGCCGAAGACACCGCCGTTGCTGATCGAGAAGGTGCCGCCGGTGAGATCGTCAAGCGAGAGCTTGCCTTCGCCGGCCTTCTTGCCGAACTCGGCGATCTTCTTTTCGATGTCGGCGAAGCTCATCTGGTCGGCATTGCGCAGGATCGGCACGACGAGACCGCGCGGCGAGCCAACGGCAATGCCGATGTCGAAGTAGCCGTGATAGACGATGTCGTTGCCGTCGACTGAGGCGTTGATGATCGGGTAGCGCTTCAGCGCCGCCACCGCTGCCTTCACGAAGAAGCTCATGAAGCCGATCTTGGTGCCGTGCTCCTTCTCGAATTTCTCCTGGAAGCGCTTCCTCATCTCGATCACCGGCGCCATGTTCACTTCGTTGAACGTAGTCAGGATCGCGTTGGTCGCCTGCGACTGCAGCAGCCGCTCGGCAACGCGGGCGCGCAGCCGACTCATCGGCACGCGCTGCTCGGGTCGGTCGCCGTAGCTGGCGGCTGGCGGTGCGGCCACCGGCTGCAGCGTCGTCTTCACGACCGGCACCCGCGCCGCGACGGCGGCACCGCCGCGCGCCGCGGAGGGTGCCGGTGCGGCCGCTGGGGGCACCGGCGGCGGCACCGGCGTCGGCGTGCCGCTGATGACGTCGAGAACGTCGCCTTTGGTGACGCGGCCGTCCTTGCCGGTGCCTTGCACCGAGCCCACGGCCAAGTCGTGCTCGGCCATCAGCTTGGCGGCGGCCGGCATCGCGATTTCGCTCTTCGTTTCGGCCAGCGCAGCGACTTCGGGCGACACACCGGGTTTTTCCCCGGGAGCCGGTTCGGCCGGCGGCACGCTCTTGATCTGCATTGCGCCCGAGTCCGCTTCCTGACCTTCGGTGTCGATCTTCGCGATCACTTCTTCTGCAATGCAGCTGTCGCCGTCGTTCTTGAGGACTTGCGCGAGAACACCGGCGGCGGGTGCCGGCACTTCGAGCACCACCTTGTCGGTCTCGATCTCGATCAGGATCTCGTCCATCTCGACCGCCTGGCCGGGCTTCTTCTTCCACTGCAGCAAGGTCGCTTCAGCGACCGATTCCGACAGCTGCGGGACCTTCACTTCGATCAGAGCCATGGGAATCCTTGTTGTTCTTGATTGCGTCGGTTCACTTGGTCAACACGAAGCCCTTGAGCTTGCCAAAAGCCTGTTCGAGCAGCGCCTTCTGCTGCTCCTGGTGCAGGTGCGCGTAGCCGACCGCCGGCGACGACGACGGCGCCCGACCGGCGTAGCCGAGCTTCTGGCCGTCGTTCATGTTCTCGTGGATGTAGTGCTGCACGAAGAACCAGGCGCCCTGGTTCTGCGGCTCGTCCTGGCACCAAACGACTTCGGTGAGGCCCGGGTACTTCTTCATCTCCGCGGCGAACGCCTTGTGCGGAAACGGGTAAAGCTGCTCGACGCGGATGATCGCCACGTCGGCGTTCTTGCGCTCGCCGCGGCTGCGCACCAGGTCGTAGTAGACCTTTCCCGAGCACGCGATCAGGCGCTTGACCTTCTCCGGGTTGAGCTCCGCGCTTTGCTCGCCAATCACCGTCTTGAACTCGCCCTTGGTGAAGTCGGTGAGCGGCGAGCTCGCGTCCTTGGCGCGCAACAGCGACTTCGGCGTCATGATGATCAGGGGCTTGCGAAACATCCGCACCATTTGCCGGCGCAGCACGTGGAAGATCTGGCTCGCCGATGTCGGCTGCACGACCTGCATGTTGTTGTCTGCCGAGAGCTGCATGAATCGCTCGAGCCGCGCCGACGAGTGCTCCGGCCCCTGCCCTTCGTAGCCGTGCGGCAGCATCAGCGTGAGCCCGTTGGCGCGACCCCACTTCACTTCGCCCGACGCGATGAACTGGTCGATCACGACCTGGGCGCCGTTGACGAAGTCGCCGAACTGCGCTTCCCAGATCACGAGCGTGTTCGGCTCGGCGCTGGCGTAGCCGTATTCGAAGCCGAGCACCGCTTCTTCCGACAGCAGCGAGTCGATGACGACGAACGGCGCCTGGCCCTCGGCCACGTGCTGCAGCGGTGTGTACGTGCCCTCGTCCCACTTCTCTCGGTTCTGGTCGTGCAGCACGGCATGGCGGTGCGTGAAGGTGCCGCGCGCCGAGTCCTCGCCCGAGAGACGGACCGCATAGCCGCTCGCGACCAGCGACGCGTACGCCAGATGCTCGCCCATGCCCCAGTCGACGCGAACCTCGCCCTTGCCCATCGCGGCACGGTCGGCAAGCACCTTCTCGACCAGCGAATGGACCTTGAAGTTGGCCGGCACGGTGGTGATGCGCTCGGCGAGACGCTTGACCTCGCTGACCGGCAGCGCCGTGTCGGCAGCATCGGTCCACTTCTTGCCGAGGAAGGGCGACCAGTCGACCGCGTACTTGCTCTTGTAGTTGGTGAGTACCGGGTCGTAGCTGCTCTTGCCGGCGTCGAGCGCGGCGCGCGTCGACTTGACCATCGCGTCGGGTCCGTCGGCCTGCAGCACGCCCTGGGCGACGAGCTTGTCGCCGTAGAGCCTTCTCGTGCCCGGATGGGCGGCGATCTTCTTGTACATCAGCGGCTGCGTCAGCGCCGGCGTGTCTTGCTCGTTGTGGCCGAGCTTTCGGAAGCAGACGATGTCGACGACGACATCCTTGTTGAACTCCTGCCGGTAGTCGAGAGCGAGCTGCGTGCAGAGAGCCACCGCTTCCGGATCGTCGCCGTTGACGTGCAGCACCGGCGCCTCGATCATCTTGACCACATCGGTGCAGTAGAGCGTGGAGCGCGAGTCGCGCGGATCCGACGTCGTGAAGCCGATCTGGTTGTTGATGACGATGTGAAGCGTGCCGCCGGTGTAGTAGCCGCGCGTCTGCGCCAGGGCCAGCGTCTCCATCACCACGCCCTGGCCGGCGAAGGCGGCGTCGCCGTGGACGATGATCGGCAGTACGGTGTCGCCTTCAGCGTCGCCGCGGCGGTCGAGGCGGGCCTTCACTGAGCCCTCGACAACCGGATTGACGATCTCGAGGTGCGAGGGATTGAACGACAGGCTGAGGTGGACGGGGCCGCCCGGCGTGGTGATGTCGCTCGAAAAGCCCTGGTGGTACTTCACGTCGCCCGAAGGCAGGTTCTCCGGCGCCGTGTGATCGAACTCGGCGAACATGTCCTTGGGCATCTTGCCCAATGTGTTGACAAGCACGTTCAGCCGCCCGCGGTGGGCCATGCCGATCACGATCTCCTGAACGCCCTTCTCGCCGGCGCGCTGCACGCATTCGTCCATCGAAGCGATGAAGCTCTCGCCGCCCTCGAGCGAGAAGCGCTTCTGGCCGACGTATTTCGTGTGCAGGTAGCGCTCGAGCCCTTCGGCAGCGCTCAGCCGCTCGAGGATGCGGATCTTCTGTTCGCCGCTGAAGCTGGGCTTGGACCGGATCGACTCGAGCCGCTGCTGCCACCAGCGCTTCTCGGTCGGCTCTGTGCAGTGCATGTACTCCGCGCCGAGGGTGCCGCAGTAGGTCTCGCGCAGGGCCTGCACGATCTCGCGGAGCGTCATCTGCTCGGCGGTCGAGAAATAGGTGTTGGTGGCGCTGAACGCCATGTCCATGTCGGCCTCGGTGAGGTCGTAGAACGCCGGCTCGAGTTCCGGGATCTTCGGCCGCTCCTGGCGCTTCAGCGGATCGAGGTCGGCCCAGCGCGAACCGAGAAAGCGATAGGCCGCGATCAGCGACTGCACATGGACCTGCTTCCTCGCGATCGCCAGGTCTTCGCTGGAGGCGCGGTTGCCGAAGGCGTTGGCCTTGCCGCGCTGCGCGAACGATTCGACGACGGGTGCATGCGCTATGTCGCGGGCCGAGGAGCCATCGGCGGCGGGCACGTTTTGCAGGGCGTCGAAGTAGGTTCGCCAGTTGTCGGGAACCGAGCCCGGGTTGTCGAGGTAGGCCTCGTACAACTCTTCGACATATGGCGCATTGCCGCCGAACAGGTAGGAGTTCGCGCGCGATTCCTGCATCATTTCGCTTACCTTTCACACCGGTTTCCGGCGTTGCAGCGGGTGAGAACCCTTTCGCGCTCCGGCTTCACCAGCGCGCGAACCAGCGACCATCAGGTCGGCATTTACTCTACCACCGGGGCCTGCCCCGCGAAGTCACGACGGCACCGGCGCGGCCACAAGACGGGCTCGCGCCGCGTCGTATTCCCGCTTCAGGCGATTCACGAGCTCCCGCGCCGGCTCGATGGCGCGAACCGCGCCAATGCCCTGGCCGCAGCCCCAGATGTCCTTCCAGGCCTTGGTGGCATCGCCGCCGAAGTTCATCTTCGTGGGGTCGCTCTCGGGCAACGCGTCGGGGTCGAGGCCGGCGTTGCGGATCGAGCCCTTGAGATAGTTGCCGTGCACACCGGTGAACAGGTTCGAATAGACGATGTCGTCGCTGTTGCTGGCGACGATCATCGCCTTGTAGGCCTCGGCAGCGCGCGCTTCCTCGGTAGCGATGAAGGCCGAGCCGATATAGGCGAAGTCGGCGCCCATCGCCTGCGCAGCGAGCACGGCGCCGCCCGTCGCGATTGCGCCAGAGAGAGCGATCGGGCCTGTGAACCACTCGCGAATCTCGGCGATGAGCGCGAACGGGCTCTTCACGCCGGCGTGGCCGCCAGCGCCGGCCGCGACGGCGACGAGGCCATCGGCGCCCTTCTCGATCGCCTTCCTGGCAAACGCGTTGTTGATGATGTCGTGCAGCACCACGCCGCCCCATGCATGCACGGCATCGTTGACATCGGTGCGGGCGCCGAGCGAAGTGATGACGATCGGCACCTTGTATTTCGCGCAGACCTGCATGTCGTGCTCGAGCCGGTCGTTGCTCTTGTGCACGATCTGGTTGATCGCGAACGGCGCCGCCTTGCGCTCGGGATGCTCGCGGTCGTGGGCCGCCAGCGTCTCCACGATCTCGGCCAGCCATTCATCGAGTTGCGATGCGGGGCGGGCGTTGAGCGCCGGCATCGAGCCGACGACGCCGGCCTTGCACTGCTCGATCACCAGCTTCGGATTGCTGACGATGAAGAGCGGCGCGCCGATGATCGGCAACGGAAGTCGGCTGAGAACGGCGGGCAATGGCATGGGATTCCTCGGTCGCGATGCGCGGCTAGAACGATTCGAGTGCCATCTGGGTCACGCTGTCGGCACCGTCGACGATCGAGTCGCGCAGGCCGGGTACCTTGGAAAGCATGTGCTCGGCGTAGAAGCGTGACGTGGCCACCTTGGCGTCGAGGAAGGCGCGGTCGCCCTGCCCCGCGGCGAGCAGGCGCTCAGCCGCCAGCAGCGCCCGCGCCATCTGCCAGCCGGCCATGAGGTTGCCGGCGAGCATCAAATAGGTGACCGAGCCGGCGAACACGGCGTTGGGGTTCGACCTGCTTTGAGCGACGACGAATCCGACCACTTCAACGAACGCCGCCCGCGCTGCCGCGAGGCGCTTCAGCATCGAGCGCGAAGCGACGCTCGGGCTCTCTTTCAGCGCCGACTCGGTGGTCTCGATCTGCGCCGCGATGGCGAGCGCGAAGCGGCCGCCATCGCGCGCCGTCTTGCGGCCGACGAGGTCGTTGGCCTGGATCGCGGTCGTGCCTTCGTAGATGGTGAGGATGCGGGCGTCGCGAAGGTACTGCGCCGCACCGGTCTCCTCGATGAAGCCCATGCCTCCGTGGACCTGCACCCCGAGGCTGGCCACGTCGATGCTCATCTCGGTGCTGTAACCCTTCACGAGCGGCACCATGAATTCATAGAAGGCCTGGTTCTGCTTCCTGACTTCGGCGTCGCCGTGGTGATGGGCGGCGTCGAAGGCCGCTGCCGCGACCAAAGCCATCGCCCGGCAACCTTCGGTGTAGGCGCGCATCGTCATGAGCATGCGGCGCACGTCGGGGTGGTGGATGATGGTGGCGCTGCCAGCGACCGAGCCGTCGACCGGGCGGGACTGGACGCGCTGCTTCGCGAACGCAGCCGCCTTCTGGTAGGCCGCCTCGGCCACCGCAATGCCCTGCATGCCGACGGCGTAGCGGGCCGCGTTCATCATGATGAACATGGTCTCGAGGCCGCGGTTCTCCTGGCCGATGAGCGTGCCGAGGGCGCCCGGCACCGCATTGCTGTCGTCGCCGCCAGCGACCCCTTGGTCGCCGAACTGCAGCACCGCCGTCGGGCTCGCCTTGATGCCGAGCTTGTGCTCGATGCTCACGCACCAGACATCGTTGCGGGCACCGAGTGCGCCATCGCCGTCGATGAGGAATTTCGGCACCAGGAACAGGCTGATGCCCTTGACCCCTTCCGGCGCACCGACCACCCGTGCCAGCACGAGATGGACGATGTTGGCCGCCATGTCGTGCTCGCCGTAGGTGATGTAGATCTTGGTGCCGAAGATCCGGTAGCGGCCGTCGCCGAGCGGCTCGGCGCGCGTGCGCACGAGGGCAAGGTCGGAGCCGGCCTGTGGCTCGGTGAGGTTCATCGTGCCGGTCCACTCGCCCGAGATCATCTTCGGGATGAACGCGTCCTGCTGTCCGCGCGTGCCGGCGGTGAGCAGCGCCTCGATCGCGCCGTCGGTCAGCAGCGGGCAGAGCGCGAAACTGAGGTTGGCGCTGTTGACCATCTCGATGCAGGCCGCACCGATCGTCTTCGGCAGGTTCTGGCCGCCGAAGTCGGCCGGGTGCTGCAGGCCCTGCCAGCCGCCCTCGCCGAACTGGCGGAACGCGTCCTTGAAGCCTGCCGTCGTCGTGACGACGCCGTCTTTCCAGGTCGAAGGATGGACATCGCCTTCACGATTGAGCGGCGCCAGCACCCCTTCGCTGAAGCGCGCGCATTCCTCGAGCACGGCCTGGGCAGTGTCGAGCCCGGCGTCGTCGAAACCGGGCAGGCTCGCCACCGCCTCGAGGTCGGCGAGCTCGGTCATGCAGAACAGCATGTCCTTGACGGGCGCGGTGTAGCTCATGGCGGAATCCTCGGTAGAAAAAGGCAGCAGTCGTCCTGAGCAAAGCGAAGGATCCCGACGGTCGTGCCGAGATCCTTCGCTTCGCCCAGGATGACAGGAAGCGTGGTCAGAGCGCCTTGACGAGTTCCGGCACGGCGACGAACAGGTCCTGCACGAGGCCATAGTCGGCAACGCTGAAGATCGGCGCTTCTTCATCCTTGTTGATGGCGACGATGACCTTCGAGTCCTTCATGCCGGCAAGATGCTGGATGGCGCCGCTGATGCCCGCCGCGATGTAGAGCTGCGGCGCGACGATCTTGCCGGTCTGGCCGACCTGCCAGTCGTTCGGTGCGTAGCCGGCATCGACCGCCGCGCGGCTGGCGCCGAGTGCGGCACCGAGTTTGTCGGCGAGCGGCGTAAGCACTTCGTTGAATTTGTCGCTCGAGCCCATGGCGCGGCCGCCGCTGACGATGATCTTGGCCGAGGTGAGTTCGGGCCGGTCGTTCTTCGCAATCTCCGAGCCCAAGAACCGCGACTTGCCATCATCTGTGACGGCGCCGATGCTCTCGATGCTCGCCGCGCCGCCGCTGGCCGCAGCCGGATCGAAGCCGGTGGCGCGCACCGTGATCACCTTGATGGCGTCGATGCTCTGCACCGTCGCGATGGCGTTGCCGGCGTAGATCGGCCGGTCGAAGGTGTCGGGCGAGATGACCTTGATGATGTCGGAGATCTGGCCGACGTCGAGCTTGGCCGCGACCCGCGGCGCGATGTTCTTGCCCGAGGCCGTCGCCGGGAAGACGATGTGCGTGTAGCCCGATGCCATCGACAGCACCTGCGCAGCGACGTTCTCCGCCAGGCCGTGGGCGAACAGCTCGCCATCGGCATGCAGCACCTTGCCCACGCCGGCGATCGCTGCGGCGGCGGTTGCCGCGCCTTGCGATCCGGCGCCGGCGATCAGCACGTCGACCGAACCGCCGAATTGAAGCGCCGCAGTGACCGTGTTGAGCGTGGCCGGGCGAACGCTTGCGTTGTCGTGCTCGGCAACGACGAGCGCCTTGATGTCGGCCATGTCAGATCACCTTCGCTTCGTTCTTCAGCTTTGCCACGAGCGCAGCCACATCGGCCACCTTGACGCCGGCACCGCGCTTCGGTGGCTCGCTCACCTTCAACGTTTTCAGATGCGACTTGACGTCGACGCCGAGGTCGGTCGGTTTGAAGATATCCATCTGCTTCTTCTTCGCCTTCATGATGTTCGGCAGCGTGACATAGCGCGGCTCGTTCAGTCGCAGGTCGGTCGTGATGATCGCCGGCAGCGTGATCTTCAGCGTCTCGAGGCCACCATCGACCTCGCGGGTCACATGGGCGTGCCCGTCGGCCACTTCGACCTTGGAAGCGAAGGTCGCTTGCGGCAGGTCGCAGAGCGCGGCCAGCATCTGGCCGGTCTGGTTGCAATCGTCGTCGATGGCCTGCTTGCCGAGGATCACCAGGCCCGGCTGCTCCCTCTCGACGAGCGCCTTCAGCAGCTTGGCAACGGCCAGCGGCTGCAACTCGTCGTCGCACTGGACAAGGATCGCGCGGTCAGCACCGATCGCCATCGCGGTGCGCAGCGTTTCTTGGCACTGCTGAACGCCGCACGACACGGCGATCACCTCCGTCGCGACGCCTTTTTCCTTGAGCCGGACCGCCTCCTCGATGGCGATTTCGTCGAAAGGGTTCATGCTCATCTTGACGTTGGCGATGTCGACGCCACTGCCGTCGGACTTGACGCGGACCTTGACGTTGTAGTCGACCACGCGCTTGACCGGGACCAGAACTTTCATTGGGGGGCGGCGCCATCGGCGCAGAGTCAATCGAACGAACGTGCTATTTTAGCGAGCCTATGATTCGGCGTCCGCCCGGGTGACGAAATCGGTAGACGTAGCGGACTTAAAATCCGCGGCCGCGAGGCATGCGGGTTCGAGCCCCGCCCCGGGCACCAGCGCCGTAAACGCATTGCCCTCCCAATGAGAGCAGCCCGCCGAGGGCGGGCCGCTAGAAGATGGAGGCGCGGGGCGGAGTCGAACCGCCCTGGAAGGATTTGCAATCCTCTGCATAACCGCTTTGCTACCGCGCCGGTGCGGATGAAAAAAGGAAGCCGCAGCTTCCCTTTTTACTATGTCTGGAGCGGGAGAAGAGTCTCGAACTCTCGACCTCAACCTTGGCAAGGTTGCGCTCTACCAACTGAGCTACTCCCGCTTCGACCGAACGAGCCCGAAAGGTCGCTC
>JAYVNL010000030.1:0-20363 GCA_043758495.1 Rhizobacter sp. | reverse complement strand
CGGATTATCGGCCACGCCAGCGGCAGGGCATCGCGGTCGAAGCGCGGCCACGAAGGGCCCGCCCGTAGAATCCGAACCATGTCGAGCACCGTGCTGGCGCGCAAATACAGGCCGCGAAATTTCGAGACGCTGGTCGGCCAGCAGCACGTCGTGCAGGCACTGTCGAATGCGCTCACCCAGCAGCGCCTGCATCACGCCTACCTCTTCACCGGCACCCGCGGCGTCGGCAAGACGACGATCTCGCGCATCCTCGCCAAGTCGCTCAACTGCACCGGCCTCGACGGCGGCGGCGGCATCACCGCCACGCCCTGTGGCGTCTGCCAGGCCTGCCGCGACATCGACGCCGGCCGCTTCATCGACTACGTGGAACTCGATGCTGCCTCGAACCGCGGCGTCGAGGAGATCACGCGGCTGCTCGACCAATCGGTCTACAAGCCGGTGCTCGGCCGCTTCAAGGTCTACCTGATCGACGAAGTGCACATGCTCTCGACGACTGCCTTCAACGCCATGCTGAAGACGCTCGAGGAGCCGCCCGACTACCTCAAATTCATCCTCGCGACGACCGATCCGCAGAAGGTTCCGGCGACGGTGCTGTCGCGCTGCCTGCAGTTCAATCTGCGGCCGATGGCGATGGAGACCATCGTCGAGCACCTCGGTACGGTGCTCGCCGCCGAGCGGGTCGCGTCGGACCCGACAGCGCTGAAGCTGATCGCCCGTGCCGCCCGCGGCTCGATGCGCGACGCCGAGTCGCTCGCCGACCAGGCGATCGCGTACGGCGATGGCCGCATCGAGGCCGAAGCGGTGCGGCAGATGCTCGGCGCCGTCGATCGCAGCCATGCCGTGCGCATCGTCGAGGCGAGCGCCGCGCAGGACGGCGCGGCGCTGATCGCAGCCGTCGATGCCTTGCGCGGTCTCGGTCTGTCGGCCTCGGGTGCGCTCGAGGAGATGGCAAGGCTGCTGCAGCAGATGGCGGTCGTGCAGGCGGTGCCGGAGGCGGCCGACGAGAGCGATCCCGACGGCGCCGTCGTCGCCCGCCTGGCGGCACTGCTGCCGGCCGACGAGACGCAGCTGCTCTACAGCATCGCTTTGCAAGGCCGCGCCGAGCTCGTGCTCGCCCCCGACGAGTACAGCGGCCTGGTGATGGTGTTGTTGCGCATGCTGGCTTTCGCGCCGCGCGACGCCGCGGCCGTGCCGCCGACGCCGACGCCGAAGCCGCGGACCGCGAAGGCGCCGGTCGCACCGCGCGAGAAATCTGCCGAGCCGATTGCGGAGCAGCAGCGCACTGAGCCGGTTCCGATCGCGACGGTCGAAGCGGCCGTAGCGAAGCACGCCCCGATCGAGGCGACAGGCAGCGTCGCCGCCGATCGATGGATCGGACTCGTCCAGGGCTTGATCGCCGACAACGCTGTTTCGGCGATGGTCCGCGAGCTCGCGACGCAGGCGGAGTGCGTTGCCGTGAGCGACGACGGCGACGTGCAGGTTTGGCGCCTGCACGTCGAGCGCGAGAACCTGCGAGCACCGGCGCTGCGCGAACGCCTGCAGGCCGCGGCTGCGCAGTCGCAAGGCCGCTCGGTTCGCCTCGACGTCGAGGGCGGCGCCGCCACAGACACCGCCGCTGCCCGCGACGCCGCTGAGCGCGCCCTTCGCCAGGCCGAGGCCGAGCGGGTGATTCACGACGACCCGCTCGTCAAGGCGTTGATGGCCCAGTACAAGACGGCGCGCATCGTGCCGGGCTCGGTGAAGCCGCATCGATGACACCTCACGACCCCTTGGGAGCAACGACATGATGAAAGGTCAACTCGCCGGCCTGATGAAGCAGGCGCAGGCGATGCAGGACAACCTGAAGAAGGCGCAGGACGAACTCGCCACGATCGAGGTCGAAGGCCAATCCGGCGCCGGTCTCGTCAAGGTGACGATGACCTGCAAGCACGACGTCAAGCGCGTCGCCATCGACCCAAGCCTGCTCGGCGAAGACAAGGACATGCTCGAGGACCTGGTTGCGGCCGCATTCAACGACGGCGTTCGCCGTGCCGAGGACGTGAGCCAGGAAAAGATGGGCAAGCTCACGGCGGGGATGCCGTTGCCGCCCGGGATGAAGCTGCCGTTTTGAAGCGGGTCGCTGCGTCCCCCGGCCATGGCGACTGAGGCGACCCTCGACGGCCTCGTCGAAGCCTTGCGTCGGCTGCCCGGCGTCGGCGTCAAGTCGGCGCAGCGGATGGCCTGGCACCTGCTGCAGCACGACCGCGACGGCGCGGCGCGCATTGCCACTGCGTTGCAGGACGCCGTCGCGCGCGTGCGCCATTGCGAGCGCTGCCACACCTTCACCGAAGCGCCGGTCTGCCGCATCTGCCTTGACGCCTCGCGCGACGCGCGCCAGCTCGCCGTCGTCGAGACGCCGGCCGACCAGGCGGCGCTCGAGCGCACTGGCAGCTATCGCGGCCTCTACTTCGTGCTCATGGGCCGCTTGAGTCCGCTCGACGGCATCGGCCCGCTCGAGATCGGTGCCCGTGAGCTGCTGGACCGGGCCACCGACGGCAAGGTCGAGGAGGTCATCCTCGCCACCAACTTCACTGCCGAAGGTGAGGCGACGGCGCACGTGCTCGCCGAGGCGCTGCAGTCGCGAGGCGTGAGGGTGACGCGGCTGGCGCGCGGCGTGCCGATCGGCAGCGAGCTCGAATACGTCGACCTGGGCACCATCGCCCACGCTTTCGTCGACCGGCGCTGACGGCGCCGGCGCGCCTCACTGGCCCGTCGAGCGCGGGTGCTGACGCGGCGAATTGGCGGCCGCGACACGTGCCGGCCGCGCCGACTTTGCTGCCGCATGCTGCGTGCGCGACGGCCTGGCAGCGACCCGCCCGACCGCGGCAGGTGCGGCCTGTGGCCCGCCCGATCGCGCCGTCCGCGGTCCGCTCGCTGCGGCGTGAGCCAGGCGGCCGGACTGGGCGACGTAGACAACGATTCCCTGCCCCGGCGCGAACCGGCCTCCGGCACCGACGCCGTTCCATTGCGCCACCTGCGCCGGGCTGACGCGATAGCGCTTCGCCACCGAAGCGACGCTGTCGTGGCGGCCGGCGCGCAGCGACATCTTGCGAAGGGGCGGCACGTCGGGAGCCAGCGTCATCGTCGCGTTGTCGGCGACGCGGCTCGACACGTCGGCGAGCAGTGCGTTGCCGCGCGGCACGAGCAAGGTCGAGCCGGTCTTGATGACCATGCGCGCCGGGATCTTGTTGACCTCGCGCAGATGCTCCTCGCTCATGCCGACGCTTTGCGCCGCTTCGGCTGTCTTCATCGTCCTCGGCGCGACCCAGGCGGTCCAGCTCGCGAGCGGGCCGCGGTGGCGTGGCAGCTCGCGCACGAAGCGGTTGGCGTTGTCGTAGGGCAGCAGCACCTGCGGCGTGCCGGCGGCGAGGATCACCGGCTTGTTCATCTGCGGGTTGAGGGTCGCGAACTCGTCAGCCGACATGCCCGAAAGGCGCACGGCGAGGGCGACATCGATGTCGCGCTCGATAGGCACGCTGAGGAAGTACGGGTGATTCTGCAGTTCCGGCAGCTTGACGTTGAAGTCGCCCGGCCGCGCGACGATGTTCTTCACTGCCTGCAGCTTCGGCACGTAGCCTTGCGTTTCGGCCGGCATGCGCAGGCTCTGGTAATCGGTGGGCAGACCGGCGCGCTGGTTCTTGGCGATCGCGCGCTGGACGCTGCCCTCGCCCCAGTTGTAGGCGGCCAGCGCCAGGTGCCAGTCGCCGAACATGCCATAGAGTTTTTGCAGGTAGTCGAGGGCGGCCCGGGTCGAGTCGACGACGCTGCGGCGATCGTCGCGAAACACGTTCTGCTTCAGCTCGAAATCACGGCCGGTCGAGGGAATGAATTGCCACATGCCGGCGGCGCGTGCCACCGACATCGCCTGCGGGTTGTAGGCGCTCTCGATGAAGGGCAGCAGCGCCAGCTCGGTCGGCATGCGTCGCTTGTCGAGCTCCTCGACGATGTAGAACAGATAGCGGCCGCCGCGTTCCGTCATGCGGGCGACGTAGTCGGGCCGCGATGCATACCAGCGCTCGCGGTCGCGCACGAGGTCGCTGTCGAGGTCCTTCATCGCGAAGCCGTGGCGCACGCGCTCCCAGAGATCGACGCGGGTGGCGCGGTCGGCGAGGTCGAGGCGCACATCGGGCCGGAGCGGATCGACCGGCACCGGCGCGATCGGCGTCTCGACGGCAGCGAGCAGCGCGTCGGCAGCGGCGACGGAGAAGGCTGCGGCGGCGTCGAGCGCTTTCGCGTCGGCCGGCGCGGCGACGACGACCGGCGCAGCCGCGATCACGGGCGGCGCTGGTGCATCGTTGAGCGGTACCGAGGTGCAGCCGGCGAGAAGAAGAATCGACAGCACCACTCCTTCGAGGAGGGCAGCGGTCGCGCCATGCCGCGCTTCGGATCGTGTCGTCATCGGAACTCGTTTTTCCAGGTTCGCAGGGCAGCGAGAACATCGCTGCCGCTGTCGCCGCGGGCGCCGTGGGCGCGGGCGGCTTGCATCACTGCCGGCTCGGCGCAGCGCATGAAGGGATTGATCCGGTGCTCGCGCTCGATTGCCGAAGGCAGGGTCGGCTTGCCGTCGGCGCGCAGCGCCTGGCAAGCCACGAGGTGGCGGGCGACGTCGTCGTTCGCAGGCTCGACGGCCTGCGCGAACTTGAGGTTCGAGAGCGTGTACTCATGCCCGGAGCAGACGCGCGTGCTGCCGGGCAAAGCGCTCAGCTTGGTCATGGCCGCGAACATCTGCGCCGCCGTGCCTTCGAAGAGCTTGCCGCAGCCAGCGGAGAACAAGGTGTCGCCGCAGAAGACGATCGGATCGCCGGCACCTTCACGGTTGAAGAACGCGATGTGACCGGCCGTGTGGGCGGGAACGTTCAGCACCTCGAAGGTAAGGCCGAGCGCTGAGCAGGTCTGGCCTTCGTCGAGGCCGATGCAGGGCTGCGGCACGATCTCGTGCGCCGGTCCGAAGACCGGCCCAGTCAGCCGCGATCGCAAGGCATCGACGCCGCCGACGTGATCGGCGTGATGGTGGGTCACTAGAATCGCGACCAGCTCGAGACCTCGCGCATCGAGCGCTGCGACCACCGGCCCGGACTCGCCCGGATCGACGACGAGGGCGCGCCGGCCGTCGTCGAGCATCCAGATGTAGTTGTCGGAAAATGCGGGTAGGGCGGACAGGTTCATGACGGAATTTAAAGGCGCGATCATACAGTTGCCCCAGTGGCTGCAGACCCCGGCCGGACAGTACCTGCTCGCCTGGGAACAGCGCCATCTCGACACCGCCGTGGCCGATCTGTTCGGCTTCCATGCGCTGCAGCTCGGCCTGCCCGAACTCGATGCTTTGCAGGCCAACCGGATGCCGCATCGCTGGCTCGCGATGGACTCGCAGCCAGTCGAGGCAGGGGCCGCCGAGCCGGCCGGAGAAGGCCACGCCGCCATCGCCGCGCCCCGCGTCGCGACGCTGCAATGCGACTTCGACGCGCTCCCTTTCGACGCCGCCAGCCTCGATCTCGTCGTGCTGCCGCATTCGCTCGAGCTGACCCGCGATCCGCACCTCGCACTGCGCGAGGTCGAGCGCGTGCTGGTGCCCGAAGGCCGGGTCATCATCGTCGGCTTCAATCCGGCCAGCCTGTGGGGCGCGCGGCAGCGCTTTGGCCGCTTGCGTCGGCGCCTCGCCCTCGGCCCCAAGCGCGACCTCTTCCTGCCGCAGGCCGGCGAATTCATCGGCTACCGGCGCCTGCGCGACTGGCTTCGCCTGCTGAGCTTCGAGGTCGAGGCCGGCCGCTTCGGCTGCTACATCCCGCCGATCACATCGGCGAAGTGGCTGTCGCGATTCGAGTGGATGGAGCGCGCCGGCGGTCACTGGTGGCCGGTGTTCGGCGCGCTCTACTACATTGTTGCCGTCAAGCGGGTGCGCGGCATGCGCCTGATCGGCCTGGTCCGAAAGGAAGCGCGCCTGAAGGCGCCGCCGGCGCCCGTCGCGGTGACGCAGCGCACCCGCGAACTCGAAAGTGAAGAATGCTGAAGCGATGAAGTGGCTGGCCTACACCGATGGCGCCTGCGCACCGAGCAATCCAGGTCCAGCCGGTTGGGGCGCCGTGCTGATTGCGCCCGACGGAACCACGGAGACGGATCATTTCGGCTTCATCGGCCACGGCACCAACCAGATCGCCGAGCTGACCGCCGCGCTCGAGGGCCTCAAGCGGGTGCCGGTCGGTGCCGAGGTCGAGCTCGTCTCCGACAGCCAGTACGTGCTGAAGGGGCTCACCGAATGGCGCGCCGGCTGGGAGCGGAAGGGCTGGCGCAACTCGAAGGGCGAGCCGGTCGCGAACCTCGCCATCTGGAAACAGCTGTTTGCCGCCGCCGATCAGCGCCGCGTCGGCGTGCGCTGGGTCCGCGGCCACAACGGCGACCGCGGCAACGAAAAGGCCGATGCACTCGCCAACCGGGCGCTGGCGCTGAAGGCCGGCAGCCCGGCTTAATTTCAGCTCAGGCTGCGCTCGACCTCGAGGAGCTGGAAGCGGGCCAGCGCGAGATTGGTGCGGTGTTTCTCGAGCAGCGCGACGAGGACAAGATCGGTGTGACGCTGCAACGCGCGGATGAGGACATGGCGCGCGCCGGCAGTGGTGATCACTTCCTCGATCGGATCGACGAGCCCCATTTGCCTGGCAGCTTCGCGATGGCGGCTCAGCACCTGAGCGCACGAGGCTGCTGCCAGTTCCATGTCGAGCGCCTGGTCCTCGCGCGTCTCGTGAGCGAGGACCAGACCGCTGGCGGCATCGACGAGCGCACAGCCGAGCAGGCCGTCGAGCTTCAGCAGGCTGGACAGCGCCTGCCGGCCACGAGCCGCGTCGAGGACGTTCCGGGGCGCCTGCGTCGGCGCCACCGCGACCGTGGCGGCCGCCGCGATAGCGGCCGCCGGCGCGAGCGCTGCGCCACCGAGGCCACCGATTTCGCCGACCTTGATCGGGAAGTCGCTGATGCCGAGCATCGGCGACACCGCGGCCGGGTCCCAGCCGGGCTGCAGCTTGGCCTCGTTCCAGATGGTGAGCATCGCGTTCCAGACCGACGATGCGCCCGTCATCGGCTCGCTCACCAAATGCACATGAAGGCGTTCGGGCCACACGATCGCCTCGACCTTGTTGTTGATCCAGGCCGCGTTCGGCGGCAACTGGAACAGCAGGTGCGGGCAGCGCCAGGTCGGCAGGCTGGTGGCATGGCGCAGCGAAGACAGCAGCGCGTCGATGGCATGCGGCTGCATCGGCCCGATGATGACCGCCGTCATCTGGCTGCGCTCCATCAGCGCCACCGGGATCTCGGCGTTCTCGGGGCCGGGCGCGCGGACGTCGGCGTGAAAGATGCGCAGGGTATCTTCCTGGCGGCGCACGAGCGTGGTTCGCTCGATCATCGCCAGCGTGCGAAGCGTGGCCTTCTCGCGCAGATGCAGTCGCTCGATCGGGCGACCGCCGGCATCCGACAACGCCTTGACGACCGACGATGCCCAGACACCGACCGGATCGAGCAGTGTGATCATCGACGACGCAGTGTCGAGATCGGCGCGGGTCGCCGCGAAGTGCTCGCGAATCGCCTGGGCCGGCGAGCCGGTGACGACGAGGTCGCTCAGGTGGCGATCGATGATCTGGCCGCGGTCGTTGACCTCGGTCGCAGTGGTCTCCATGATCGCCGTTGCGGCGAAGCCCTTCGAGTCGACCTGGGTGTCTTCGAACTCGGTCGACTTTGGCTTGGCGTTGCGCGCGGGACTGAGGTCTCCGAACAGCGATGTCAGCATGGGGGCTCCTGGGGCAGGCGCGACGCAGCGTCGGGCCGGATGCCGCAGTCTAGGCGCGCGGGGCTGCGAGCGCCGCTGGCAAAATTTGCTATACGGACGTGCGGCGCGGCGAGGCCGATGGCCGGACGGGCCGGGCTCACGGCCGCAGAAATCGGCTCGGCGGCACGCCGACGGAGCGCCTCACCATGGCCGTGAACGCGCTTGCGCTGGCGTAGCCGAGCTCGGCGGCGATCGCGGCCATCGGCATCTTGCGCGCGGCCAGGGGCACGGCGCGCGCGAGCAGGACCTGCTGGCGCCACTGCAGGAAGGTGGTGGCGAGCTCGCTGCGAAAGAGCCGCGTCATCGTCCTCGCACTGGCGCCGCTGTCGCGCGCCCAGGCGGCGAGGGTCGTGTGGCGCGACGGCTCGTCGATCACCGCCTCGCAGAGACGCCGCAGGCGCTTTTCCTGCGGCAGGTCGACGCCGAGGCGGACCGGCGCAGCGCGGCGCAGCTCGTCGAGCAGCAGGCCGGCGAGGCGACGCTCGCGCACCAGCGCGTCCCGCCCCAGCGCGGCAGCGCGGCCGTCGGGCGTGACGTCGAGCTCGCGGGCCAGCGCCAGCAGCAGCGGCGACACCTCGAGGACGCGACAGCTTCGCCACTCGGCCGATTCCGCAAGCGAGCGCGACGGTCCGCAGCGGCCGCGCGGCTGATGGAGATAGAGCGTCAGCAGCTCGGCGTCTTCGATGACGGTGACGGCATGCTCGACCCCCGGCGGGATCCAGACCGCCCGCGACGGCGGCACGATGGTGCTGCCATGCGGCGCCGTGACGCGGACGACGCCGGTCGCCGACAGCGCGACCTGACCCCACGGATGCGCATGCGGGACCACGCGCGTGTCGGCACGCAGCCGCTGCTGCTTTGCGCGCAGCACGCGGCTCGCGGTCGGCATGTAGAGGTGCGGTGTAAGCGGCCCGATCGGCGAGCTTCTGGGTGGTCGTGAAGTCATTGGCGCGATCTCGACAGAACTTGTCGCCCTGTCGTCATTGCGACGAGCCCTCCGAGTCTACGATGGCGGCCATGACAGCGACGACACATTCGGCCGCGGCAAGCGCGGCCCCGCCGGTGCGCCAGGACGCGGCCGTCATGGGCCTCGTCGGCCTGGCCCACATGGTCAGCCACTTCAGCCAGCTCATCCTGCCGCCGCTCTTCCCCTGGCTGAAAGAGGCCTTTCACGTCGGCTTCACCGAGCTCGGCGTGCTGCTCACGATCTTTTTCGTGGTGTCGTGCTTGGTGCAGGCGCTGTCGGGCTTCGTCGTCGATCGCTTCGGGCCGCGACCGATCCTGTTCGGCGGCATCGGGCTGCTCGCCCTCGCCGCGTTCGGCTTCTCGATCAGCACGAGCTACGCGATGCTCGCCGGCTTCGCCGCGGTGGCGGGCATCGGCAACGGCGTGTTCCATCCGGTCGACTACACGCTGCTCAACCGCAAGATCCACGCGACGCGGCTCGGCCATGCCTTCAGCGTCCACGGCATCACCGGCAGCCTCGGCTGGGCGCTGGCGCCGGCATTGATGGTGCCGATCACGCTCGCCTTCTCGTGGCGGGTGGCGCTGGCCTCGGCCGGCGTACTCGCGCTCGTCGTCCTCGTCGTGCTCTGGCTCAACCGCAGCCATCTGACGATCGAGATGACGAGCGCTGCTTCGCAGGCAACGAAAGCGCGACCGGAGCGGCGCGGCAGCGGCAGCGACAGCTTCGGCTTTCTCGCCATCCCGGCGGTATGGATGTGCTTCGGCTTCTTCTTTTTGTACGCAGTCGTCATCAGCGGCGTGCAGGCGTTCGCGCCCGAAGCGGCGCGCCAGATCCACGACGTGCCGACGCGCTGGGCCGCGATGTGCCTGACCTTCTACATGGTCGCCGCTGCCGGCGGCATGGTGCTGGGCGGCTTCCTCGCCTCGGATCCTTCGCGCTGCGAGAAGATCGTCGGCGCCGGCTTCGGCATCGCCGCGGTGCTGGCCTTGACCATCGGATTCGCACCGATGACGCCGATGGCGGTGCCGGTGCTGTTCGCGCTGATGGGTGCAGCTGCCGGCGTGGCGGGCCCGTCGCGCGACCTCATCGTCAAACGGGCGGCGCCGCCGGGCGCCACCGGGCGCGTCTACGGCGTCGTCTACGCGGGGCTCGACATCGGCCAGGCGGCAGCGCCCCTGGTCTTCGGAACGCTGATGGACATGCACCGCTTCACCGATGTCTGGCTCGGCATCGCGATCGTTCAGGCGATGTTGATCACGACGGCTTTCAACGTGCATCGCGCCCGTCGCACGGCGCTGACGCCGCTAGCGGCATGAGTTCCGGCGGGGCTCAGACGACCGTGCGATGGCGAAGGGTGCAGGCGGCGAGCACTTCGTCGGCTGGCCGTTTCCACCAGTCGTCGCGCGAGAAGATCTCGACCTCGCTGTAGCCCGCGAAGCCGGCGGCTTCGACCCAGCCTCGGATCTGCGGGATGTCGATGACGCCGTCGCCCATCATGCCGCGGTCTTCGAGCAGGTCGCGCGTCGGCGTCAGCCAGTCGCAGATGTGGAAGGCGAGCAGTCGATCGCGGCCGGCGCGTGCGATCTGCGCTTCGAGCTTCGGGTCCCACCAGACGTGATAGACGTCGACGGCGATGCCGAGAGCACCGCTGCGTGAAGCGTCGAGCGCATCGCAGAGATCGAGCGCCTGCTCCATCGTGTTGACGCAGGCGCGGTCGGCGGCATACATCGGATGCAGCGGTTCGATGGCGAGTGGCATCGCCGCGGTGCGCGCGTATTCGAGCGTGGCGGCGATGCCGTCGCGGACGTCGCTGCGGGCGGCGAACAGGTCCTTGCTCAGCGGCGCGCCCGCGAGTGCACCGGGCAGGCTGCCGACGACGAGCACAAGGCAAGCGGCGTCGAGCTTCTTCGCGTCATCGACGGCGCGTCGGTTGTCGTCGAGGGCGGCGCGGCGGCCGGCAGCGTCGATCGCCGGGAACATGCCGCCGCGGCAGTAGCCCGACAGCGCCAGGCCATGCTCGGCAACGAGCTGCGCCGTGCGCTCGAGGCCGATGCCGGCGACCTGGTCGCGCCACGGCGAGATGGCGCGGATGTCGTGGCGCGCGCAGGCGTCGATGATCTTGTCGAGCGGGCCGGCGCCGCGCAATGTCGCGGTGTTGATCGACATCCAGCGGTGGTCGGTGGAGAAGTCGCGCATCGGTGGCTACAGGCCGTGCACGGCCAGCAGCCGATTCATCCGGGCGACCGCAAGTTCAGGCTGTTCGAGCAGGCCGGCCGCATCGGCGAGCCGGAAGATCTCTGCGAAGTGGCCGATCGAGCGCGCGCTCTGCTGGCCGCCGACCATCGTGAAGTGCGACTGGTGGCCGTTCAGCCAGGCAAGAAAGACGATGCCCGTCTTGTAGAAGCGGGTCGGCGCCTGGAAGATGTGGCGTGACAGCGGCACCGTTGGCGCGAGGATGGCGTGGAAGCGCACCTCGTCGCCGGCGGCCAACGCCGAGAGCGCCGCGCTCGCGGCCGGCGCGATGGCGTCGAAGATGCCGAGCAGGGCGTCGCTGTGGCGCTGGTTCGGCATCGCGCCGACGCCATCACCGGCGATGAGCTCGGCATAGTTGAAGTCGTCGCCGGTATACATGCGCACGCCGGCCGGCAGGCGCCTGCGCATGGCGATCTCCCTGTCCTTGTCGAGCAGCGAGATCTTGATGCCGTCGACCTTGCCGGGGTTGGCGGCGATGACGCCGAGCGCGGTCTCCATCGCGGCATCGACGTCGCTGCTGCCCCAGTAGCCGGCGAGTGCCGGATCGAACATCTCGCCGAGCCAGTGCAGGATCACCGGCTGCTTCGCCTGCATGAGGATGCGGTCGTAGACACGCTCGTAGTCGGCCGGGCTCCGGGCCACGCGGGCGAGGGTGCGGCTGGCCATCACGATGAGACGGCCACCATGCGCCTCGATCGCGGCCATCTGGTCCTCGTAGGCGCGAACGACATCGTCGATGTGCGCCGCATCGGTCGGTGCGAGGTGATCGGTGCCGCAGCCCGACGCGACGACCGCGCCCGGGAAGTCTTTCGCGGCGTCCAGCGAGCGGCGGATCAGTTCGAGCGAGGTCGGCCAGTCGAGGCCCATGCCGCGCTGCGCGGTATCCATCGCTTCGGCGACGCCGAGGCCGAGCGACCACAGCCGGCGGCGGTAGGCGATCGTCGCGTCCCAGTCGATGGCGGCGGTGACCCACGGGTCGACGCTTCCCACCGGATCGGCAACGACGTGCGTGGCTGAATACGCGACGCGCGTGAAGGGCCGGGTCGGCGCCGCTGCGGCGATCGGCTCGGCCGCGCGCAAGGTGTAGGGCGCGAGGAGGCCGCCGGCCGCCGGCAGCGTGAGGCTGATCGTCGAGATGGCCACGCGCTTGCCTTCAGACCTGCAGCGCCGGCACGTCGACCCAGCGCCGCTGCTGCCAACTTTCGAGCGCGGCCTCGACGAGCTGCACGCCCTTGGCTCCTTCCTCAAGCGTCCACGTCCACGGCGCCGCTTCGGCAACGTGGCGGATGAAGTGCTCCCACTGGATCTTGAAGCCGTTGTCGTAGACCATCGAGTCCGGCACCTCCTGCCACTGCTCGAAGAAGTTCATCGACTGCTTGATGTCGGGGTTCCAGACCGGCCGCGGCGTCGTCACGCGCGACTGGGCGCGGCAGCTGCTGAGGCCGGCGACGGCCGAGCCGTGGGTGCCGTCGACGTGGAAGGTGACGAGGTCGTCGCGGCGCACGCGCGTGGCCCACGACATGTTGAGCTGCGCGATCACCGGCTCGCCGTCGTGGCCCTTGAGCTGCACCGTCGCGTAGGCGGCGTCGTCGGCCGTCGCGGTGTATTCCTGGCCGGCTTCGTCCCAGCGCTTCGGGATGTGCGTGGCGCCGAGGCACGAGATCGACTGCACCTCGCCGAACAGGTGGTCGAGCACGTAGCGCCAGTGGCACATCATGTCGAGGATCATGCCGCCGCCGTCTTCCTTCCTGTAGTTCCACGACGGCCGCTGGATCGGCTGCAGGTCGCCCTCGAACACCCAGTAGCCGAACTCGATCCGCAGCGACAGCATGCGGCCGAAGAAACCGGCCTTGCGCAGCATGTCGAGCTTGCGCAGGCCGGGCAGGAAGAGCTTGTCCTGCACGGCGCCGTTCTTCAGGCCCGACGCGTTGGCGATGCGGGCGATCTCGACCGCCTCGTTCAGGTTGGTCGCGATCGGCTTCTCGCAGTAGACGTGCTTGCCGGCGCGCAGGGCCTGCGTGAGCAGCTGCGGCCGCATCTGGGTGGTGCCGGCGTCGAAGAAGACGGCGTCGTCCTGGTTGGCCAGCGCATCGTCGAGGCTCGTGCCCCAACGCGCGATGCCGTTCGCCTTCGCGAGCGCTTCGATCTTGTCGGCGCTGCGGCCGATCAGGATCGGGTCGGGCATGACCTTGTCGCCGTTCGCGAGCGTCACCCCGCCTTCCGCGCGGATGGCGCAGATGGAGCGGACGAGGTGCTGGTTCATGCCCATGCGCCCGGTGACGCCGTGCATGATCAGGCCGAGTCGTTTCGTTGCCATCAGCTGCTTCCCGATAGGTGGTTGTCAGAAGGCGGATTCGCGGACGCCGCGCAGGTAGCCGGCGGCGTAGGCGGCCGAGCCCGGACCGTCGGGCACGTAGTCGAACGGCTCGACGGCAACGACGCCGTCGTAGCCGTTGCGCCGCAGTGCCGCGAAGATCGGCGCGAACGCCATGTCGCCCTGGCCCGGCGCGCGCCGGTTGGGGTCGTTAACCTGCACGTGGGCGAGCACGCCGCGCGGCATCCACCGGTCGATGAGCTCGGGCACGGACTGCTTCTCCGTCTGCCCGGCGGCGCTGCAGTCGATCATCGTGCGCAGGGCAGGCGAGCCGACCTCGGTGACGATGGCCACGGCTTCCTCGATCGTGTTGACGAGCTCGGTCTCCTTCTTCGAGAGCGGCTCGAGGCAGTAGACGACACCTTCTGCCTCGGCCACGCGTGCCACCTGCGCGAGGAAGTCGCGCAGGCGTGAGCGCGCGATCGCAAACGTCTCGCCCGCGGCAATCGCGCGTTGTTTCGGCGAGCCGTGCACGAGCACCGTGCCGCCGAGCTCGGCGCACAGTCCGACCAGGTGCGACACGAACGCGAGCGTGCGACGCCGCACTGCCGGATTCGGGTCCGTCACCGACAGTCCGGCGGGCGCCACGAGCAGCCAGTGCAGCCCCGTGACGACGAGCCCGAACGACTCGACCACGCCGCGGACGCGCTTCGCCTCGACGGTGTCGATGCACTCGGGCGCGTCGGCGAGGGTGAAGGGCGCGATCTCGAGACCGTCGTAGCCGAGCTTGGCGGCCAGCTCGCACTGCGCTTCGAGCGGCATGCCTGCGAGCACCTCGTTGCAGAGCGAGAGCTTCACGTGTCGGCCCCGCGCGCGCCGCGGCGCGAGAACACGGCGCGCAGCATCGAACCCGCGCCGCCCGTGACGCCACGCACCGCCGCCTTGAACGCCGGCACGTAGAGCAGCAACGTGAAGATCGTGACCACCGCGAAGGCCGTCGAGATCGGCCGCGTGAAGAACGGCGAGAGATCGCCGTCGGAGAGGACGAGGCCGCGGCGCAGGCTCTTGTCGAGCAGCGGCCCGAGCACGAGGCCGAGCACGAACGGCGCCATCTGGTAGCCGCGCCGGCGCAGGAAGAAGGCGCCGACGCCGATGACCAGCATTGCGTAGACGTCGAACAGGCGCGAGGCGGTGGCGAAGGCGCCGACGGTGCAGAGCAGGAAGATGATCGGCATCAGGACCGTGCGCCTGATCTTCAGGATGACGAGTAGCGGCCGCACGAGGAAGAGGCCGAAGATGAGGATCGTGACCGAGGCCAGCGAGGTCATCGCCACCACCTCGTAGACGAAGTGCGGATGCGTGATCATCATCATCGGCCCGGGCTGGATGCCGTGGATGATCATCGCCGCCATCAGCACCGCCGACGGCGCCGAGCCCGGGATGCCGAGCGCGAGGCACGGGATGATGTGGCCGGGGATCGACGCCATGTCGCCGGTCTCGGCGGCCATCAGGCCATCGATCGAGCCCTTGCCGAAGAGATGCTTTTCCTTGCTCACGGCTTTCGCTGCGGCATACGACATCCACGCCCCCGAGTCCTCGCCGACCCCGGGCAAGAGGCCGGTGAGCACGCCGATCACGCCGGAACGGACGACGGTGCGCCAATACTGCGCGACCTCGCGAAAGCGCGGCAGCACCGAGTCCTTGACCTGAATGAGCTTCTTCTCGACCGGGTCGGCCAGCGAGGTCAGCACCTCGGCGAGGCCGAAGGCGCCGACCAGCGCCGGGATCAGCGAGATGCCGCCGGCGAGCGGGTCCCAGCCGAAGGTGAAGCGGTCGTAGGCGTAGAGCCCTTCCTGGCCGATCTGGGCGACCATGAGGCCGAGCGCGCCCATGAGCCAGCCCTTGATGGGATCGTCGCCGACGATCGAGCCCGACATTGCGACGCCGAACAGTGCCAGCCAGAAGAACTCGAAGGCGCCGAACGCAAGCGCCACTTCGGCGAGCGACGGCGTGAACGCGGCCAGGCAGAGGACGCCGAACAGCGTGCCGACGAAGGCGCCCGAAGTGGCGATGCCGATGGCGCGGCCGGCCTCGCCGCGCTGCGCCAGCGCGTAGCCGTCGGCACACGACGCGGCATTGGCGGCGGTGCCCGGGATGTTGAGCAGGATCGCGGTGCGCGAGCCGCCGTAGAGGGCACCGACGTACGAGCAGATGAGGACGAGGATGGCGTTGTTCGCCGGCAGCTTGATCGTGATCGTCGTCAGCAACGCGATCACGAGCGTTGCCGACAGTCCGGGCAGGATGCCGACGATGATGCCGAGCAGGGCGCCGCCGAGGCCGAGCGCGATCGAGGTCGGGTTCATGAACCCGAGCCAGGCGTTGCCGAAGTCGGCGAGTCCGGAGAACATGGCTACGGGAGGCGGACGAGGAAAGCGTCCTGGAAAACGAAGGTGATGATCCAGCCCGTGGCCAGGCCGATGGCGAGGGCGACCGCGGCCTCGCGGGCCGTCAGGCGGCGGCCCTCGGCAGCGCGCTGCGGTGCCTGCAGCAGGAGGATCGACGCCGTCACGTAGGTCGCGGCGCCGGCCCAGAACGGCAGGCCGCGGCCGAGCAGGATCACCGCGTAGGCGACGATCAGGCCGATGACGAGGGCGAGCCGCCGTGCTGCCAGGCCGCTCATTGCGAATCGCGGGCCGCCCGCGAAGCGACCGCCGCGGCGCCAGCTGCGCAGCGCCAGCAAGCCGCCAAGCAGGATCATGACCATGCCGAGCAGCGCAGGCAGGAGGCCGGGCACGGTGTATGGATTGATGTGCTGGGCTTCGAGCCGGTCCATTCGCAGCGACAGTGCGAGCACGGCGCCGCCGAACACCATCCAGGCCAGGCCGCCGCGCAGCTCGCTGGCGGCGGTGGCACGGGTGTCGTCGGGCGCGGGGGGTGCTTCGGAGGCCGTCAGATCGGCAGACGTTGGCATGCCGGGATCAAGGCTTCGGGATGCCGACGGTGTCGGGCGAGACCTTGGCCTTGCCGCCGCCGAAGAGCAGCCAGGCGTTGGCCTGGATCGCCGGGAACACCGCCTTCTGTGCCGCCTCGCCCGACGACGGTGCGAACAGGGCGCCGCGCGCTGTCGCGTACTTCTTGATCGCCTCGCTCTTGGCGATGTTCTCGACCCAGATCTTCTCGATTGTCTTGACGACCTCGTCGGGCACGCCCTTCGGGATGAAGATGCCGAAGTAGTTGGCGGGCGCCGTGAAGCCGGGCAGCGTTGCCGACAGCGGCGGGATGGTGCCGAAGCCTTCGAGCTCGAGCGGCTTGTCGCTCACGGTGGCGAGCGGCCGAAGTCGCTTGCCGCGGATCATGTCGGCCTGCTCGACGGCGAGCTGCGTGGTCACCTCGGCCTCGCCGGCGACGGTGGCGACGACGGCCGGGTTGCCGCCGTCGTAGGTGACGTGGCGGTAGGTCACGCCGGTCGCCTTGGCAATCAGCTCCATCGCGTTGTGTCCCGCCGAGGTCACGCCGGCGGTCGCGACCGGGATCGCGTTCGGCTTGGCCTTCATCGCGTCGAGAAGCTGCTTCGGGTTCTGGTACGGCGTCTGTGGATTGACGCCGATCACCTGGATGTTGGCGACGGTGAGGAACAGGTTCCAGTCCTTGATGCTCGCGTTCAAAGAGCCGAGCGTCTGGTAGGTGCCGAGGTCTTGCGCTGCGCCGGCCGTCCACGTGTAGCCGTCTTTCGGCGCATCGAGCGCGCTCTTGGTGCCGATCGAGCCCGACGCGCCGGGCTGGTTGACGATCACGATCGTCTGGCCCAAAACCTTCTCCATCTCGGCCGCGGTCACGCGGGTGATCTGGTCCGTGGACCCGCCGGCCGCCCACGGCACGATCAGGTTGATCGGCCGCGTCGGCTTCCATTGCTGGGCCACGGCACCGCCTGTCGCGGCGGCGAGCAAGGTGGCGACGGCGATGCCGCGGATGGTGAGTGCGCTCTTGATGTTCATGCGTGTCTCCGGTGTGAGGGGGCAGGGCGGGCGACGACGTAGCCGAGGATCACGTCGGTCATGTGAGCGAGGCGCTCCTCGCGGGCCGCCGGCGCCATCAGGTCGCAGCCGAAGATGGCGCCGAGCGTGTGCTTGTTCGACAGGTAGAAGTAGGCAAGGCCGGCGATCGAGATGTAGAGCTGCATCGCGTCGACGCCTGCACGCAGCACGCCGGTCTTCTCGCCGCGCGCCAGGACCGCTGCGAGCACGTCGATGAGCGGCGAGTTCATCTGCCGGATCCGGCGCGAGCGCTTCAGGTGGCCGGCCCGGTGCATGTTCTCGCTGTTGAGCAGGGCCAGGAACTCCGGGTGAGCGAGGTAGTGGTTCCAGGTGAATTCGACGAGGCTGCGGATCGCCTCGACCGGATCGCCGGTCTCGAGGGGGAGCTTCTGCTCGGCGGCGCGGATGTCGGCATAGCTCTGCTCGAGGACGGCAAGGAAGAGTTCGTCCTTGCCGTCGAAGTAGTAATAGATGAGCTTCTTGTTGACGCCGGCGCGCTCGGCGATGGCCTCGACGCGGGCGCCGCCGAAGCCGTGATCTGCGAACTCGCCCATCGCCGCGCGCAGGATCTCCTCGCGACTGCGATCGGCGTCGCGCGAGCGGATTTCAACGACCTCGGCAGCCCGTGCAGTCACAACACCATAATTCACTAGACGGTGAATTACTGACATCGGTGCGAACCCTGATCGCGCCGGCAGCGACCACAATCACCGTCGATGAGCATCGCTTCCGCACCAGGCCGACCTGCCGGCCACGCCCTCGTCGAGGCCCTGATGGCGCAGGGAATCGACACCGCATTCGGCGTACCGGGCGAGAGCTACCTCGCCGTTCTCGACGGCTTCTTCGCTCACGTCGACCGCATCCGCTTCGTGAGCTGCCGGCACGAGAACGGCGCCGCCTTCATGGCCGAAGCGCAAGGCAAGCTCAGCGGCCGCCCGGGCATCTGCTTCGTGACACGCGGCCCCGGTGCCAGCAACGCCGCCATCGGCTTGCACACCGCGTTCCAGGACTCGACGCCGATGATCCTGTTCATCGGCCAGGTCGCTTCCGACCAGCGCGACCGCGAGGCGTTCCAGGAGGTCGACTACCGGCAGATGTTCGGCCCGGGCACGCTCGGCTTCGCGAAATGGGTCGGCGAAGTGCAGAGCGCCGACCGGCTGCCCGAATATGTCGCGCGCGCTTTCCACGTGGCAATGCAGGGCCGGCCGGGGCCGGTGGTGATCGTGCTGCCGGAGGACATGCTCCGTGAAGCAAGCGCGGCACCCGTGCTGCCGCGCATCGAGCCCGCCCGCGCCGCGCCGGCGCCCGACGCGATGCGCGACCTGCGCGCGATGTTGCTCGAGGCGGAGCGGCCGTTCGTGATCGCCGGCGGCAGCGGCTGGACCGCCGAGGCCTGCATGGCACTCGAGCGTTTCGCCGAGACCTGGCACCTGCCGGTCGGCTGCTCGTTCCGCTGCCAGGATGTCTTCGACAACCGGCATCCGAACTACGCGGGCGATGTCGGCATCGGCATCAATCCGAAGCTCGCTGCGCGCGTTCGCGAGGCCGATCTCGTCGTGGCGATCGGCGCGCGTCTCGGCGAGATGACGACCGGCGGCTACGAGTTGCTGCAGGCGCCGCGGCCGAAGCAGAAGCTCGTGCACATCCATGCCGGCGCCGAAGAGCTGGGGCGCGTGTACGCGGGCGACCTGCTGGTGAACGCGTCGATGGCCTGCGCCGGTCCGGCGCTCGCTGCGCTCGAAGCGCCCGCCTCGGTGACGTGGGCCGCCCGGACCGACGCCGCCCATGCCGACTACGAAGCCAATCTCGTGCCGACATCGGTCGCGCCGCTCGACATGGCCGAGGTCGTCAAGTGCATCGACCGCCTTGTCCCGGCCGACACGATCTTCACCAACGGCGCCGGCAACTTCAGCGGCTGGCTGCACCGCTTCCATCGCTACGCCGGCCTGCGCCACGCTGGCCGCACGCAGCTCGCGCCGACCTCGGGGGCGATGGGCTACGGCGTGCCGGCGGCCGTGGCCGCAGCGTTGCTCGAGCCGCATCGACAGGTGATCAACATCGCCGGCGACGGCGACTTCCTCATGACAGGGCAGGAGCTCGCCACCGCCGTCGCCCACGGTGCGACGAAGCTCGTCGTGATCTTGGTCGACAACGGCAGCTACGGCACGATCCGCATGCACCAGGAGCGCGAGTACCCCGGCCGTGTCCTCGGCTCGAACCTCGACAACCCCGACTTCGCGGCGCTGGCGCGAGCCTACGGCTGGTTCGCCGGCGCGCTCGTCGACACGACCGAGGCGTTCGAGCCGGCGTTGCGCGAAGCGCTCGACGCGGGTCGGCCGGCGTTCGTCCACCTGCGTCTCGATACCGACGTGATCACGAGCCGGACGACGCTGAGTGCGATCCGGAAAAAGGCGGCGGCGGCCTGACCCGCGGCGGGTCGGCGGGGCGCCCGTTCAGGCGCCCGACAGGTCGGCGTGCTGCGAGTGTTGCGAGTGTTGCGTGTGCTGCGAGTGCTCAGAGTGCTGTTGCTGGCTGCGGCGGCCGCGGTCGGGGCTCGGCAGTCGCGGCAATGTCAGCAGGCTGTCGACGCTGCGGCCGGCGGCGGGCGAGATCAGATGGGCGGAGAGACGGCGGCCGAGCGCGCGCGCCAGCAGCCCGGGTCCTTTTTCCGGCACCGCCGTCACGGCGACGCGGCCCGAGGGCGAGACCGTGTAGTAGCCGCAGCGCTTGAACCAGAGGTCCTCGACGACGCGCCGAGCCGTCGTGGCGCCGCTGGCCGTCCACACGTACGAGATGTTCTCTACTTCCTTGCCGCCCTTGAACGAGACGGCAATGATCCGGACTTCAGCCATCGGTGCGCCCAGTGGATGTCTTCGGGTAGCGAAGTCTCCTGCAAGCAGGCACCGGTGCCTATCCGTCCCGCCGGCAGAAAATCACATTCCGTTA
>JAYVNL010000029.1:0-7098 GCA_043758495.1 Rhizobacter sp. | reverse complement strand
GAGGTCTGGTTCGACAACGTCGAGGTGCCGGCCGACCAGCTCATCGGCGAGGAGAACAAGGGCTGGACCTATGCCAAGCACCTGCTCGCCCACGAGCGCACCAACATCGCCGATGTCAACCGCGCCAAGCGCGAGCTCGAGCGGCTCAAGCGGATCGCGAAGGACGAAGGGCTTTACGACGACGGCCGCTTTCGTGACCAGATCGCGCTCCTCGAGGTCGATGTCGTCGCCCTCGAGATGATGGTGCTGCGCGTGCTTTCGGCGGAGAAGAACGGCAAGCAGAGCCTCGACGTTGCCGGCCTGCTGAAGATTCGCGGCAGCGAGATCCAGCAGCGCTACAGCGAGCTGATGATGCTGGCCGCCGGGCCCGC
The DNA here is from genome assembly GCA_043758495.1 of Rhizobacter sp. Classification (GTDB taxonomy): domain Bacteria; phylum Pseudomonadota; class Gammaproteobacteria; order Burkholderiales; family Burkholderiaceae_C; genus Schlegelella_A. The sequence continues at coordinate 6,727 of JAYVNL010000029.1, read as the reverse complement.
GGCGGTGCCATTGATGCGCGAGGCGATGGACGCCGGCTGGCAGGCCGACCAGTTCGGCGGCTCGTTCGTGGCGCCGCTCGCCGGCACCTACTTCAACATGCGCAAGACGACGATCTACGGCGGCAGCAACGAGGTTCAACGCAACATCGTCGCCCAGACGGTGCTCGGGAGCTGACATGGACTTCGACTTCAACGACGACCAGGACATGCTCCGCGACTCTGTCCACCGCTGGGTCGAGCGCGGCTATGACTTCGAGCGCCGGCGCGGCATCGTCAAGGCGGGCGGCTACTCGGCCCAGGCCTGGCAGGAGCTTGCCGACCTCGGTGTCCTCGGCCTGCAGGTCGACGAGGCGAGCGGTGGCCTCGGCCTCGGCGCCGTCGATGCGATGGTAGTGATGGAAGAGCTCGGCCGCGGCCTCGTGCTCGAGCCGTTCGCGGCGGTGGCGCTGGTCGCAAGCCACCTGCTCGGCGCCGGCCGGGCACCGTCGGCAGCGCTCTGGCTGCAGGGCATCGCCGAAGGCAAGGAGCGTGTCGTGCTCGCCCACGAGGAGCGGCATTCGCGCTATCGGCTCGACCATGTCGAGACGAGCGCACGCCACGACGGCGGCACCTGGCAGCTGAGCGGCACCAAGATCATGGTGCCGCTCGGCGCCGCCGCTGGTGCCTTCATCGTCTCGGCACGCGTCAGCGGCAGCGTCGACGACGGCAGCGGAATCGGCCTCTTCCTGGTCTCGCACGGCGAGCCCGGCATCGAGTTGCGGTCCTATCCGACGCAGGACGGCGGCAGCGCGGCCGACGTTGTGCTCGACCACGCCAGCGGGATCGAGCTGCTGCCGGCCGGCGAGGCGATGGCGGCGCTCTCCCACGCGGTCGACATCGGCATCGCCGCGCTCTGCGCCGAAGCCGTGGGCGCGATGGACGCATTGGTCGCCCTGACCGTCGAATACATGAACACGAGAAAGCAGTTCGGCGTCGCCATCGCCAGCTTCCAGGCCCTTCGCCATCGCGTCGCCGACGTCAAGATGCAGCTCGAGCTGGCCCGCTCGATGAGCTACTTCGCGACCTTGAAGCTCGGCGAGCCGGCACCGGCGCGGCGGCGGGCGCTGGCGCAGGCCAAGGTGCAGATCGGCCAGTCGATGCGCTTTGTCGGCCAGCAGTGCATCCAGCTGCACGGCGGCATCGGCGTCACCGACGAGTACGCGGCGAGCCACTACTTCAAGCGGCTGACGGTGATCGAGATGACCTTCGGCGACACGATGTTCCAGCTCGGCGAAGTGTCGAAGCGGATGCAGGACACGGCCGGGGTGTTCGCATGAGCAACCGATGCCGTTCGGCCTGACCGCGGTCGGCGGACTTGAGGTCGGCCACTTCACCGACGCACGGCGGCCGACGGGCTGCACGGTGATCCTGGCCCGCGGTGGTGCCGTCGCCGGCGTCGACGTGCGCGGTGCATCGCCGGGCACGCGCGAGACCGACCTGCTCTCGCCGGTCAACGCCATCGACACCGTCCACGCCGTGGTCCTCGCCGGCGGCAGCGCCTTCGGCCTCGACGCCGCCGGCGGCGTGATGCGCTGGCTCGACGAGCGCGGCATCGGCCTCGCAATCGGCTCGTCCACGGTGCCGATCGTTCCGGCCGCGATCCTGTTCGACCTCTGGGTCGGCGACGGCCGCGTTCGCCCCGACGCAGCCGCCGGCTATGCGGCCTGCGATGCCGCCTGCGACGGCGCGGTCGCGGAAGGCAACGTCGGCGCTGGCGCCGGCGCCAGCGTCGGCAAGCTGTTCGGCATCGAGCGGGCGATGAAGGGCGGTGTCGGTACGGCATCGATCGAGGTCGGCGGCATCACGGTGGCGGCGCTGGTGGCGGTGAACGCGATCGGCGACGTCATCGACCCGGCCACCGGACGCATCGTCGCCGGCGCTCGCAGCGCCGACGGTAGCCGCCTCGCCGACACGATGGCATCGCTGAAGCGCGGCGAGCTGCCGTCGCGGCTGCAGCCGCCGGTGCAGGCCGGCGCCGCGACGACGATCGCCGTCGTCGCCACCGACGCCGTCCTCACCAAGGCCGAGGCGACCAAGGTCGCGCAAATGGCGCACGACGGCCTGGCGCGCAGCATCAACCCGGTCCATACCAGCGGCGACGGCGACGTCGTGTTCGCGCTCGCGACCGGCGCTGCTCGCCGGTCGGCGCCGGTGACGCTGGTCGGCGCCCTCGCCGCCGATGTGCTCGCCGCAGCCGTGCTGCGCGCCGTCCGCGCCGCGGTGCGGATCGGCGGCAGCGGTTTGCCCAACCTGCCGGCCGCAGCCGACTTCGCGCCCGCGCCATGACCGACCCGACCCGCCGCAGTCTCCTGCTCGCTGCTGTCGCGGCGGCCACAGCGCCACTCGCCGCCTGTGCCCACCGAGCCGCCATCAACGACATGCCACTGATCGTCTTCGTGCCGGGCAACGGCGACACCGCAGCGCTCTGGACGACGACGATCTGGCGCTTCGAATCGAACGGCTGGCCGCGCGAGCGCCTGCACGCGATCGACATGCCCTACCCGCTGGCGCGCGACGACGACACGAAGGAGCAACCGGGAAGGACCTCGACCGCAGAGCACACCGTCTACCTCGCCGCCGAGATCAGGAAAGTGCTGGCGCGCACCGGCGCCGCCCAGGTCGCGCTGGTCGGCAACTCGCGCGGCGGCTACCCGATCCGCAACTTCATCGCCAACGGCAGCGGCGCAGCGATGGTCTCGCACGCGGTGCTCTGCGGGGTGCCGAACCACGGCGTCACCTTCAATCCGAACGGGCGCCTCGGCAACGAGTTCAACGGCGCCGAAGCGTTCCTGTCGGCGCTGAACGTGCCGAAGGGCGGCAGCGGCAACGAGGTGACTCCGGGAGTCGCCTGGATGACGATCCGCTCCGACAACAACGACAAGTTCGCGCAGCCCGAAGGCACCTGGCTCGGCACCCCCGGCACCCCGACCGGCGTGACGTTCGACGGCCCGGCACTGAAGGGCGCCGAGAACGTCGTCATCGCCGGCATCGACCATCGCGAGACCGCGTTCAGTGCCAAGGCGTTCGCGCCGATGTTCCGCTTCATCGCCGGGCGGCCGCCGGCAACGCTCGACGTGTCGCCGGAGGCGCGTGTCGTTCTCGACGGCACGCTGAGCGGCCTCGGCCTCGACAACCGCAGCGGTACCTTCGCCACCAACCTGCCGCTGGTCGGCGCCATGCTCGCCGTCTACGCCGTGGATCCGGCGAGCGGCGAGCGCATCGGGCCGGCGCGCCACGCGAAGACGATCGCTGCCGACGGTCGCTGGGGCCCGTTCGCGACCGATGCCCAGGCCCGCCACGAGTTCGTGCTCGGGGCGCCCGGCTACGCCACGACCCACGTCTACCGGTCGCCGTTCCCGCGCTCGTCATCGGTCGTGAGCCTGCGCCCGGAACGCTTCGTCGACGCCGAGCGCGACGCCGGCGCCATCGTCGTTCTGACGCGGCCGCGCGGCTACTTCGGCATTCCGCGCGACCGCATCTCGCTCGACGGCACCAGCCCACCGGCCGGCATTCCGAGCGGCGTCGCCGGCGTCGCAGCGGCACGCCTGAAGCTGGCCGACGCGAGCGCGCGTGCCGTCGCCGGCGAGTTCAATGGCGAGCGTATCGTCGGCCGCACCTGGCCGGCGGCCGAGCAGCATGCGGTTGTTCTCGAACTGACGTATTGATTCGATCGGCGCCAGCATCCCGCCCGGCGCCGAATCGCTCGAGAAACTCGAATGCAGCTGCCCATCTTCCTGACCTCCTTCGCTCTCGTCGTCGCTGCCATCGCAGCACCGCTGCCCGCTGCCGCACAGCTGGCGGCGCGCGGTTACGACCGGCCGCCGCAGAACATCCTCGAGGTGATGCGGGCACCGTCGCCGCCGGTGCCCGTCGTGAGCCCGACGCGCGACATGCTGCTGCTCGTGTCCTGGCAGGACTACCCGACGATGGCGCGGGTGGCGACGCCGTTCCTGCGCCTGGCCGGCGCCCGCGTCGAGCCGGCCAACCGCAGCCGCCACGACACGCCGGGCGGCTACGGCATCGCGCCTTGCGCCACGAGCTATGAACTGGTTCGCATCGCCGACCGGCTGCATCGCCCCATCGCGTTGCCCGCCGGTGCCTGCCCCGACGCGCCGGTGTGGGCGGCCGACGGCAAGCGCTTCGCCTTCGCGCTCACGACCGCCGACACGGTCGAGCTCTGGATCGGCGACGTTGCCAACGCCACCGCGCGCCGCGTGCCCGGCTTGCGTCTGAACCCGATGCTCGGCCACGAGCTGCAGTGGCTGGCCGACCAGAAGACGCTGCTCGTCAAGCTCGTTGCCGGGGGCATGGGTGCGCCGCCATCGGCGGCGTCGGTGCCGGCCGGCCCGAGCATCCAGGAGACCGGCAGCGGCAAGGGCCAGAGCAGCACCTACGAGACCCGCGACACCCTGAACAGCAAGCATGACGAAGATCTGTTCGACTACTACGCCACCTCGCAGCTCGCCTTCGTCGATGCCGGCAGCCTGGCCGTCACGCCGGCCGGCAAGCCCGGCATCTACGCGTCGGTCGACGCTGCGCCCGACGGCAAGCACGTGCTCGTCACGGCGATTCACAAGCCGTACTCGTACGTCACGACGCACGACCGCTTCCCGCGCGACATCCAGGTCTGGAATGCGAGCGACCGGAGCCGCATCGACGTGCGCACGATCGCGTCCATCCCCCTCGCCGACCGCGTGCCGATCGCCGGAGTACCGCTCGGTCCGCGCGAATTCGATTGGCGCGCCACCGAGCCGGCGACGCTGCTCTGGGCCGAAGCGCTCGACGGCGGCGACTGGAACGTGAAGGCACCGGCGCGCGACCGCGTCGTCATGCTGAAAGCGCCGTTCACCACAGCGCCGGTCGAGATCGCGCGCACCGAGCAGCGCTTCGTTGGCATGTCGTGGGGCGAGGCGCCGGCCACCGCGCTGCTCCACGAGTACGACGAGAACCGCCATTGGCAACGCAGTTTCGTCGTCGACGTCGACGACCCGGCCGGCAAACCGAGCCTGCTCTGGGACCACTCCACCGACGAGAAGTACGCGAACCCCGGCACGCCGGTACGCCGCCAGCTCGCCAATGGCGCGGTGGTGATGCGCCTCGACGGCGGCTCGATCTACCTCTCCGGCCTCGGCGCTTCACCCGACGGCGACCGGCCGTTCCTCGACCGCCTCGACCTCTCGACGCGAAAGAGCGAGCGCCTGTTCCGCAGCGACCGCGACGCCTTCGAGCGCTTCCTCGCCTTCACCAGCGCCGATTCGCGCAGCTTCCTGACCTGGCGACAGTCGATCACGGATCCTCCCAACGCGTTTGTGCGCACGCTGGGCAGCCGCGCCGCCGCGGCCATCGGTGAAGCGGTCTTCGCAAGCGACCCTGTTGCCATCACCCACTTACCCGACCCGGCGCCGGCGGTTCGCGCCATCAAGAAGCGCCTGGTCAAGTACAAAAGAGCCGACGGCGTCGACCTCTCGTTCACGCTCTACACGCCGCCGGGGTACGTGGAAGGCATGCGCGTGCCGACCATCCTCTACGCCTACCCGCTCGACTACGCCGACCCGGCGCAGGCCGGCCAGGTCACGGGATCACAGGCCACGTTCACGCGCCTGCGCCTGCATCGCCTGCTGCTGCTGGCGGGCTACGCAATCATCGACAACGCGTCGTTCCCGGTGATCGGCGATCCGAAAAAAGCCTACGACGACTACCTCGATCAGCTCGTCGCTGATGCGAAGGCGGCCGTCGACGAAGCGGTGCGCCTCGGGGTCGCCGACCCCGATCGCATCGGCGTCACCGGTCACAGCCACGGCGCCCTGATGACGGTGAACCTGCTCGCCCACTCGAACCTGTTCCGTGCCGGCGTCGCCACCAGCGGTTCGTACAACAAGACGCTGACGCCGTTCGGGTTCCAGAGCGAGCGCCGCTCGGTCTGGGACGCGCCCGACGTGTACCGCAAGGTGTCGCCGTTCTTCGTCGCCGACAGGCTGAAGACGCCGCTGCTCATCGTCCACGGTGCCGACGATGCCAACCCCGGCACCACGCCGCTGCAGGCGACCAAACTCTACGAAGCGGTGCGCGGCAACGGCGGCACGGCGCGGCTGGTCGTGCTGCCGCACGAGCCGCACTGGTATTCGGCGCTCGAGTCGAACGAGCAGGTCGTCTTCGAGATGGTTCGCTGGTTCGACCTCTACGTGAAGAACGCGCCGGCGCGCAGCGCTGTCGCGGCGCCGGGCTGAACGCAGCGCGGTGAAGGTCGCCGACCTGCTGTTCTCGCAAGGCTTCGGCACCCGCCGCGAGTGCACGGCGCTGCTGGCGCACGGCCTGGTCGAGATCGAGCAGCCCGGGCCACCCCAAGGGCTGCTCGTGGTCGACGACCCGGGCCAGGACATCGGCGATCCGGCGGGCCTCTGGTTTCGCGTGCGCGGCGAACGCTGGCCCTACCGCGCGAAGGCGCTGATCGTGCTCAACAAGCCGGCCGGCTACGAATGCTCGCTGAAGCCGCGCCACCATCCGAGCGTGCTGTCGCTGCTGCCGGTGCCGCTGCGAACGCGCGGCCTGCAACCGGTCGGCCGCCTCGACGCCGACACCACCGGCGTGCTCCTGTTCACCGACGACGGTACCTTGCTGCACACCCTGACCTCGCCGAAGCATCACGTTGCCAAGATCTACGACGTGACCTGCAAGCACGAGGTCGACG
>JAYVNL010000028.1:0-7138 GCA_043758495.1 Rhizobacter sp. | reverse complement strand
ACCTGCCGAAGGAATCCGGCCGGTTCGACCTGCCGATCGCGCTCGGCATCCTCGCCGCCGCCGGCCACATCGACGGGGCGCGGCTCGCCGGCTTCGAGTTCGCCGGTGAGCTCTCGCTCGGCGGCGAGTTGCGGCCGGTACGGGGCGCCTTGGCGACCGCGCTGGCGCTGCATCGCGCGGGGCCGCAATCGCAGCGTGTGCTCGTGTTGCCCCAGGCCAGCGCCGACGAGTCGGCCCTCGTCGGCGGCCTCTTGGTGCGTGGCGCCGACCATCTGCTCGACGTCGTTCGTGCCTTTCTGCCCGGTGAAGCGGCCGACCCCGCCGGCCTTCGCGAAGCGCGGCCACCGCCCCGCCGCGCGGCGCCGGTGGCGGCCGACCTGATCGACGTCAAGGGACAGTCAGCGGCCAAGCGTGCGCTCGAGATCGCGGCAGCAGGTCGGCTCAGCCTCCTGATGGTCGGGCCGCCGGGAACCGGCAAATCGATGCTGGCACAGCGGCTCGCGGGCCTGTTGCCGCCACTCAGCCACGACGAGGCGCTCGAATCGGCGGCGATCCTCGGCATTGCCACGGCCGGCGGCTTCGCTGCCGATCGATGGGGCCAGCGTGTGCTGCGGGCGCCGCATCACACGGCGTCGGCCGCGGCACTCGTGGGCGGCGGCTCGCCACCGCGGCCAGGCGAAGCATCGCTTGCCCACCACGGCGTGCTCTTCCTCGACGAGCTCCCCGAGTTCCCGCGCGCCGCCCTCGAGGCCTTGCGAGAGCCACTCGAGACCGGCCGCATCGTCGTCTCGCGGGCGGCGCGGCAGGCCGAGTTTCCGGCCCGCTTCCAGCTCGTCACGGCCATGAACCCGTGCCCGTGCGGCCAGCTCGGCAACCCGGCACGAAGCTGCCGCTGCACGCCCGACGCGGTGCTGCGCTACCAGGGCCGCATCAGCGGCCCGCTGCTCGACCGCATCGACATCCAGATCGAGGTGCCGGCGGTCGACGCTGCCCGCCTGGCCGCGGCCGCCGACGGCGAGAGCAGCGCCGTCGTCGGCGCGCGGGTGCACGCAGCACGGCAACGCGCCCTGGATCGCCAGGGCAGCGCCAACGACGCGCTCGCAGGCGTTGCCCTCGATCGCCACTGCCGGCTCGACGCCGCTGCCGCCACCTTCCTGCAGAACGCCGCCACCCGCCTCGGCTGGTCGGCGCGCGGCTTTCATCGCATCCTGCGGGTGGCGCGAACCATTGCCGACGTGGAGGCTGCCGAAGCCATTGCAGTCGGCCATCTCGCCGAGGCGATCCAGTACCGGCGCGTCCTGCGCTAAGCCTGCTCCAAAGAGAAAGGGCAACCCGCAGGCTGCCCTTTCCGACGAGGCGTCGCGCCTTCGCTCAGCCCGGCTTCAGGAAGCCGAGGTCGCGCGGGAAGTTCTTCAGGTTCGGGAACACCGTGTCAAGGTTGGTGTCGCTGACGCCGAACCACTTGCCGAGCGTCGCGCCGATGGTGTCGACCGAGGTGACCGGCAGGTAAGCGTTGTTCGCCGAGTCCTGGTTGTCGTTGAGGCCGAAGATCGGGAAGCGCCCGTAGATCTCGCCGCCCTTGACGGCGCCGCCAGTGACGAAGTGATGCGAGCCCCAGCCGTGGTCGGTGCCGTCGCCGTTGCTGGTGATCGTGCGGCCGAAGTCGGAAGCGGTGAACATCGTCACGCTGTTGCGCAGGTCGACACCGCCGACGTTGGCCAGCGCCATGTCCAGGTAGCCGATGGCGTGAGAGATGCGCGCCAGCAGGTCGGCCTGGTTGAGGTTCTGGTTGTCGTGGGTGTCGAAGCCGCCCATCGAGACCATGAAGACCTGCCGCTTTGCGCCGATGGCGTTGCGCGCAGCGATTACGCGAACCACCGTTTGCAGCTGCTGGGCCAGCCCGTTCTGCTGCGCGTTGCCGCTCGAGGGCTGGATGTAGTTCGTCGGTGCCAGCGAAGTGGCGGCGGTGAATGCACCCTGGAACGCGGCCTGGGCATCGACCGAGCGCTTGACGATCTGGCCGTACTCCTTGGCGAACAGGTGCGAGTTGTCGCCGGTCACGATCGAGCGCAGCGTCGTCGACGCCGTCATCGAGTTGAACAGCGTCCCCGAGAGGCCGGCGATCTGGGTCGCGCCACCGCCGCCGACCGAGTACTGGAAGGTCGACTCGCCAGCCGAGAACACGTTGTTGCCGGCGACCGAGATGCTGGTGAACGTCGCGTTCGAGTTCTGGCTCGCGACCATGTCGCCGAGGTGGCCGCCCCAGCCGATCTTCACGCCTTCAGGTCCGAGCGCCTGCCAGGTCGACTGCTGGTCGTTGTGCGAGCCGAGCGCTTGCGGGCGCGGCTTCGAGTTCGATGTGTAGTCGGTGCGCGAAAGGGGCACGACGAGCGGGCCGGCGTTGGCCAGGATCGCGAGACGGCCGGTGCCGAACAGGCTGACTACCTCCGGCATGCTCGGATGCACGGCGTAGGTGTTGGCGGCGTTCTCGGCCGAGACTGTGAACTTCGGGGCCAGCGCCAGGACGCCGCCGAGGCGTGCCGGCGAAGCACGCGTCGCGCCGCCGTTGATCGGCGTGCCCGGCGCCAGCAGCGCGATCGGGTCGGGCGCCGACGTGCGAAGCCGGGTGTACTCGTCGAACGACGCCTTGTCGGTGCGCAGCACCATGTTCGACGAGTCGTTGCCGCCGTAGAAGAACATGCAGATGATGGCCTTGTAATCCGTGGTCGCGCTCTGCGCGGCCGCCGAATTCAGGGTGGCGAGATTGAGAGCGAACGGAGCGGCTGCCGTTCCGACCGAGCCGGAGACGACCGACGCAGTGCGCAGGAAGCGGCGGCGCGTGGCGTTGAGTTGCGACATGATCATTCCCTCTTATTTCTGAACCAGGTAGTCGGGCGAAGCCATCGACAGGTACACACCGAGATAGACCCGGTCGAGCTTGGCGGCATCGATCGCCGCCTGGTTGGTGGCCACCGGTGGCGGTGCACTGGCCGCCGGGCTGGCCGCCGACGCAGCGGCCACCGGTGCTGCTGCGACGAGATAGCAGGCCTTGCCGACGCCCGGGAGAGGATCGCTGCCGAAGAACTCGTTCGTGCAGGCCGCCGTACCGCTGACCGTCTTCGTGACGAAGCTGGTCGCAGCGCCGTAACGCACCATGGTCATTGCCGGTACGGTGAAGTTGCCGCCTTCGTCGGCGAGCTTGGCGCCCGCCGCTCCGCCGGTCGCCATCGTCGACGCATACACCGGCATCGGAATGACGCGGCTGGCGACGGCGGTGGTGAGCTGCGTCTTCAGGGTGTCGGGCATGCCACCGGCGAACAGCAGCAGGTTGAAGCGGTCGACCAGTTCGGTCGGCTTGTCGGCCAGGCCGACCTCGGTGCTGTAGTCGTGCTGGATGTCGCGGTTCTTGTCGAGCTGCACCCAGTCGCGGATGTAGTTCATATAGCCGGCCACCGACACGTCGTGCGTGATCTGCAGCTCGGGGACGACGAGGCCGGCGTCGGTGATGGCCTTGCTCGTCGGCACGTAGCCGGGGCGGAAGAAGTTGAAGACCGTCGGCGCGAACATCGGCGTCTGATTCAGGCGCGTCGCCGGATCGTCGGTGTTGCCGATACCGGTGTAGCGGCTGCTGATCGACTTGGCGTTGAAAGCGCGCAGCATGTTGGCCAGACGCACGACCGGCTCACGGACCTTGCCGAAGCTCGGCGACGTGCTGACGGTGCGCGCCTCGGTATCGAGCAGCACGGCCTTCCAGACCGCCGCCAGGTCGCCGCGGACGCCCTTGCCGTTGTCGTTGAATACGGTGGCGACGCGGCCGACGTAGGCCGGGCTGGGGTTGCTGGTCACCATGCGCTGGATCAGCTGCTTGGCGATGAAGGGGCCGACGCTCGGGTTGTTGAAGACAGTGTCCAGGGCGATCTTGAAATCACCTTCGTTGTCGGACTTGGTTTGCACCGGGATCGTCGTGCCCCAGAACTTCTTCTCGCTGATCGAATGGAAGTCGGTGTTCGTCGTGAAATTGTTGTAGGCCTGCATCGGCCGCCAGTCGCGCTCGAGACTGGCGTCTTGTCCGAAGTAGCGGCGATTGCTGCGGTCGGTCTGCTGCGGGCCGGCGTACCAGCTGTAGCCGGTGAACACCTGCGACAGGCCCTCGAGGTCCTTCGAGGTGTAGGCCGGTGCCGGCCGACCGTCGCTGCCCATCTGTTTGCTGCCGTCGACGTTGAGCTTGTATTCGCCCACGGTGAACAGCTGTGTGATCTCGCGCGCGAAGTTGAGGTCGGGAACGCGGCCGGTCTTCGGGTCTTCCTTCTCGTTCTTCAACCACGACAGGTAGATGCCCATCATCGGATGCAGGGCCACGCTCTCCAGGAGATCGCGGAAGTTGCCGAACGACTTCTCGGCCAGCGTGTCGTAGTACGAGGCGACGCCACGGGTCTGGTTGCGCAGAGTCGCGTCGGTGAATGAGATGACCATGATCTCGGAGAGCGCGAACGCGGCGCGCTGGCGCAACTGGTCGTCGGAGCCGAGGGCCTGGCTCCACCACGAGTCGAAGAAGTTGGTGGCGCTGATCTGCTGTCCGACCGAGGCGAGGTCTGCGGTGGCCTGGTTGATGTAGAGGCGATGCAGCGTCTGCGGCTTGGCCATCTGCTCGTCGATCCAGGCGCCGTAGGTCATGCCCGAGAGCTTGGTGATCTCGGCCTCGTTCGGACCGAACGTGGCCTGGCCCAGGAAGCGCGACGCTTCCGCCTTGGTGGGCGTTTTCTGCGCCTGGACGGCCGGCGTGTCGCTGCTGCCGGCAGCGACATCGGTGCCGCCCCCGCCACCGCCGCAAGCGGCCAGGAACGCGAGGACACCGCAGGCGAAGGCGCTGCGCCCATAGCGAGTGACACGCCCGCTGCCGAGTTCAATCTGTTGAGCAATTTCCACTGTGACCCCCCGACGACCAAAAAAGATTCTTTACAGGTCTCGGGAATGCAGGCTGCGTGCCAGTGAAGCGAACGGATCGTGGCAGCCGACAGGCAGTGAAATAGCGTCAATACTTGGCAGTCGGGAGGTACGGTTCGTGAGATGTATCAACCGGATTGCCGCTTTGTGCGACTCTTGCAAGAACTTGCGGCAGATGTAATCAGACGCTTCGCCGGCGCCCGCCGACAGTCGCGAAGCGCGACGTCAGAGCAACGGTGCGAGCGCGCGTTCGGCGCTGTCGACGCTCTGCGCGGTGCGCTCGGCCCAGTCGCGAAGCTGATCCGGCCCGATCTTGCCGACGTTGAAATACGCGGCCTCCGGATGCGCCAGGTAAAAGCCAGACACGCTCGCTGCCGGCAGCATCGCGAGGCTCTCGGTCAGGGTCATGCCGATGTCATCGCAGCCGAGCACGCGAAAGAGGTCGCGCTTGACGCCGTGACCCGGGCAGGCCGGGTAGCCCGGTGCCGGCCGGATGCCGCGATAGCGCTCGGCGACGAGACCTCCGACATCGAGCACCTCGTCGGCCGCATAGCCCCAGAAGTCAGTGCGCACGCGCCGGTGCAGCGATTCCGCGAATGCCTCGGCGAGGCGATCGGCGAGCGCCTTCAGCATGATGGCGCTGTAGTCGTCGAGGTCGGCCTGGAACTGGCGATCCTTGCGCTCGACGCCGAGCCCGGCGGTCACCGCGAAGAGGCCGATGTAGTCGCTGCGACCCGAGCCTTTGGGCGCGATGAAGTCGGCCAGGCAACGGTTCGGCCGCATCACGCCATCGACGATCGGGCGCACGCTCTGCATGCGCAGGCCGCGCCACGTCATGAGCACGTCTTGTCGCGATTCGTCGGCGTAGATCTCGATGTCGTCGTCGCCGACCGCGGCCGCCGGATAGAGGCCGACGACGCCGTTCGCCTGCAGCCAGCGGCCCTCGATCACGCGCCGCAACATCCGCTTGCCATCGGAGAAAACCCGCCGCGCCGACTCGCCGACGATGTCGTCGGTGAGGATTCTCGGGTACGGCCCGGCGAGGTCCCAGGTCTGAAAGAACGGGCCCCAGTCGATGACCTCGGCGATCTCGGCAAGGTCCTGGTTCTTGAGGACGCGGCGGCCGGTGAACTTCGGCACCGGCGGCGTATAGGCGGCCCAGTCAACCAACGCCTTGTTGGCGCGCGCCGCGGCGAGCGTGACCAGCGGCGTCGCCTTCTTGCTCGCGTGCTGCACGCGCACGCGCTCGTAGTCGGCCTCGAGTTCGGCGATATAGCTGGTGGCGCGCTCGTCGCTCAGCAGTTCGCTGCAGACGCCGACCGAGCGGCTCGCGTCGGGCACGTAGACGACCGGGCCTTCGTAGTGCGGCGCGATCTTCACCGCGGTGTGGACGCGGCTCGTCGTCGCACCGCCGATCAACAGCGGAATCTTGCGGATGCGGAAGTAGTCGTCACGCTGCATCTCGCCGGCGACGTGCTGCATCTCCTCGAGACTCGGCGTGATGAGGCCACTGAGGCCGATGATGTCGGCGCCTTCCAGCTTCGCCCTGGCGAGGATGTCCTGGCAGGCGACCATCACGCCCATGTTCACGACCTCGAAGTTGTTGCACTGGAGGACGACGGTGACGATGTTCTTGCCGATATCGTGAACGTCGCCCTTCACGGTCGCGATCACGATCTTGCCCCTGGCCTTCGCCTCGCCACCGCCCTCGATCATCGCCAGCTTCTCGGCTTCGATGTACGGCAGGAGATGCGCCACCGCCTGCTTCATCACCCGCGCTGATTTCACGACCTGCGGCAGGAACATCTTGCCCTGGCCGAACAGGTCGCCGACGACGTTCATGCCGGCCATCAGCGGCCCTTCGATCACGTGCAGCGGCCGGCCGCCCTCGGCTTCGATGGCGCGCCAGGCGATCTCGGTGTCCAGGGCGATGAAGTCGGTGATGCCGTGCACGAGCGCGTGGCTCAGCTTCTCGGCCGTGGTCTTCGGATGCTCGGCGGTGCCGCGCCAGGCCAGCCGCGCCGAGTCGTCGCGGGCGGCGCCCTTGGCGCGGTCGGCGATCTCGACGAGGCGATCGCCGGCGTCCTTCCTGCGATTGAGGACGACATCCTCGACGCGTTCGCGCAGTTCCGGGTCGAGGTCGTCGTACACACCCATCATGCCGGCGTTGACGATGCCCATGTCCATGCCGGCC
>JAYVNL010000027.1:0-7194 GCA_043758495.1 Rhizobacter sp. | reverse complement strand
CCAACCTCGCCGACAAGGACGGCGGTGCGGTCATCGCCCAGCTGGCGCAGATGAACGTGCCCTACCGCATGGCCGACGGCGGCGCCGCGATCCTGGTGCCGGCCGCCCAGGTCCACGACCTCCGCCTGAAGATGGCCACCGCCGGCCTGCCGAAGGGCACCGTCTCCGGCTACGAGCTCATGGACAGCGCCCGCTTCGGCCAGACCCAGTTCCAGGAGCGCCTGACCTTCCAGCGCGGCCTCGAAGGCGAGCTGACGCGATCGATCGGCTCGCTCGCCGCCGTGAGCGCAGCACGCGTGCACCTCGCACTGCCGAACCAGAACGGCTTCTTTCGCGAACAGCAAAAGCCCAGCGCCTCGGTGCTGCTGACCTTGCACGCCGGCCGAACCCTCGACCGGGCACAGGTGGCCGGCATCGTCCACCTGGTGGCGTCGAGCGTGCCCGAGATGAACCCGAAAGCGGTGAGCGTGCTCGACCAGACCGGCGCCCTGCTCACCGGCGGCGAAAGCTCTGCTGCGGCCGGCCTCGATGCCCAGCAGCTCAACTACGTCAACCAGATCGAGTCCGGCTACACCAAGCGCATCCTCGAGCTGCTCGAGCCCATCGTCGGCCACGACAACCTGCGCGCCAGCGTCACTGCCGACATCGATTTTTCGCAGATCGAAGCGACCTCGGAAGAGTTCAAGCCGAACCAGGGTACCGACGCCAGCATCTCGATCCGCAGCCAGCAGACCACCGACCAGGGCGGCGCCGGCGGCGGCGCCCTGCCGAGCGGCGTGCCAGGCGCAGCCTCGAACCAGCCGCCGGTCGCGGCGACGGCACCGCTCGCCGGCGCCTCGCAGCCGCTGCAGGGCGCGCCCAGCGCCGGCGGCACCTCCGCTGCGGGCGGCCGCCGCGAGGCCGTCACCAACTACGAGGTCGACAAGACGGTGCGGGTGACGAAGAACGCCAGCGGCAACGTCAAGCGGCTGAACGCCGCGGTGGTCGTCAATCACCGCTCGGTGACCGACGCCAAGGGCAAGCAGTCGCAGACGCCGCTCACCGCCGACGAGATCGAGAAGCTCACCTCGCTGGTGCGCGAATCGATCGGCTTCAACAAAGAGCGCGGCGATTCCGTCAAGGTGATCAACGTGCCGTTCAAGGTCGATGCGGTCCCCCTCGTCGAGACGCCGTTCTGGAAGAGCCCGGAGCTGATCGACCTGGTTCGCGCCGCCGCCATCCCGGCCGGCCTCGGCCTGGTGGCGCTGCTGGTCTTCTTCGGCCTGCTGCGGCCGGCGCTGAAGAGCGCCATCGCGGCGCGGCCGCCGGCTGCGCTGCCGCGGCCGGGCAGCCGCATCGACGCCGTCGTCGACGACGATCCCGCCTTCGCGTCGGTGCCGGCCCTGCCACCGCCCGCCTACCTGCGCCAGCTCGAGAGCGCCAAGGCGCTCGCCAAGGACAACCCGGCCGCGGTGGCCGGCATCGTCCGCGGCTGGGTCGCCGGCGAAGCCGCCTGACCTCTCTCGGAACGCACGCACATGGCCATGGACGAAACCGGACTCGAGGACGCGGCGATCCTCCTGATGTCGCTCGGCGAGGAGGAGGCCGCGCAGGTCTTCAAGCACCTGTCGCCGCGCGAGGTGCAGGGTCTCGGTGAGACGATCGCGCGCATGACCTCGGTGCCGCGCGAGCGGCTCGGCGGCGTGCTCGAGAAGTTCACCAGCGTGGCCTCGGGCCAGAGCGCGCTCGTCGGCGACACCGGCGCCTATGTCCGCAACGTCCTGCGCAAAGCGCTCGACGAGGACAAGGCCAACATGCTGATCGACCGCATCCTGCAGAACGCCGACATCTCCGGCATCGAAGGCCTGAAGTGGATGGACGCCGCCTCGATCGGCGAGATGCTGCGCCACGAACACCCGCAGATCGTGGCGGCGATCCTCGTCCACCTCGACTCCGACCAGGCCGCGGCCGTGCTGAAGACCTTCGCCGAGCGGCAGAGGAACGAGGTCATCGTGCGCATCGCCACGCTCGACGGCATCCAGCCGTCGGCGCTCAAGGACCTGAACGAGGTGATGAGCAAGCTGATCGCCGGCGGCGGGCAAGCACGGATGTCGCCGCTCGGCGGCGTCAAGGCCGCGGCTGAAATGATCAACCTGATGGGCACGGCCATCGAGACCGCCGCCCTCGACTACATCCGCGAGGCCGACAACGATCTGGCGCAGCAGGTGATGGACAACCTCTTCACCTTCGACGACCTGATGCGCGTCGACGACCGCGGCATCCAGGCGCTGCTGAAGGAGGTGCAGTCGGAGTCGCTGGTGATCGCGCTGAAGGGCGCCAAGCCGGAGCTGCGCGACCGCGTGCTGAAGAACATGTCGACGCGCGCCGCCGAGACGCTGAAGGAAGAGCTCGACGCCCGCGGCCCGGTTCGCGTCGCCGAGGTCGAGGCCGAACAGAAGGAACTGCTCAAGGTCGTGCGCCGGCTGGCCGAGGAAGGCCAGCTCGTGATCGGCGGCGGCAGCAGCGATGATTTTGTCTAAGCCGAGAAACGTACCGCCGCCCGGCGACGGTGCCCGCCGCGACGTCTATGCGCGCTTCATTCCGCGCGAGGAGTTGAGCTCGTTCGCGGCCTGGGACCTCGGCGACGTGTCCGGCGTGCCCGGCCCGGCCAGCCCGCATGCCGCGACCGCAGCAGCGT
Source organism: Rhizobacter sp. (assembly GCA_043758495.1). Lineage (GTDB taxonomy): Bacteria > Pseudomonadota > Gammaproteobacteria > Burkholderiales > Burkholderiaceae_C > Schlegelella_A. Next base: position 4,517 of record JAYVNL010000027.1, on the reverse strand, counting down.
CGGCACGCGCTGCCGAGCCGGGGCCGCGAATCGACCCGGCCGAGCTGCTGGCGCAGCAGCTCCGCGCCGCCCGCCAGTCGGGCTACCAGGACGGCTATCGCGACGGTCTCGTCGCCCTCGAAGGATTCAAGCAGAGCTTCGCGGCGCAGACGACGGCGCAGATCGGCGCTCTCGTCGCCGGCCTCGGCGAGCAGCTCGACGCGCTCCAGCAGGACATGGCGAATGCGGTCGCGGCGACCGCCACGGCGCTGGCACGGCAGGTCGTTCGCAGCGAGTTCGAGACCAGGCCGGACAGCGTCGTCGCCGTGGCCGAGCAGGCGATCGAAGCATTGCTCCTCAGTGCGCGGCACATCGTGCTGCGCGTGCATCCGGACGATCACGCGTTGATCGCCCGCGGTGCCGCCGAAACATTGGCCGCCCGCGGCGCCCGCCTCGTCGCCGATGCCCAGATCGGCCGTGGTGGCTGCCTGCTGCAATCCGACATCGGTCTCGTCGACGCCACCATCGAGGAGCGCTGGCGCCGCGCCGCCTCGAGGCTGGGCAGCGAGCTGCCGTGGCGGGACGCGCATGTCGTCGCAGCCCCTGTCATCCCGAGCGGAGCGAAGGATCCAGGCGATGCTTGACGGCGAGATCCTTCGCTCCGCTCAGGCTGACACCGGTGGGAGCGACAAGGCCGGCATCGCCACCACCCGCTGGCGCCGCTACCTCGCCGACCTGCAAAGTGCCGCCGCCGAGCCGCTGCCGCTCGAGACGCAGGGCCGGCTCGTGCGCGTCACCGGGCTCGTGCTCGAGGCCGCGGGCATCCGCGTCCCGGTCGGCTCGGTGTGCGAGATCCGCCAGGACGGTCGTGGCAACGAGCCGGGCGGCGCCCCGCCGGTCCTCGCCGAAGTCGTCGGCTTCTCGGGCGACCGTGCCTACCTGATGCCGACTGGCGACATCCACGGCCTGGCCAGCGGCGCCCTCGTCACGCCGCGACCGTCGCCGCTGGCACCGATGAAGCTCGGCACGCCGCGCCATCCCTGGCGGCGCACCGTCGACCGAACGTTGCAGCTGCCGGTGGGAGACGGCCTGCTCGGCCGCGTCGTCGATTCGCAGGGCCAGCCGATGGACCGCAAGGGGCCGCTCGTCGGCGTCCACGACGAGCCCGTCGCACGGCGACCGATCAACGCCATGGACCGCGACCCGGTGCGGACGCCGCTCGACACCGGCGTGCGTGCCATCAACGCGATGCTCACCGTCGGCCGCGGCCAGCGCCTCGGCCTCTTCGCCGGCACCGGCGTCGGCAAGAGCGTGCTGCTCGGGATGATGGCGAGGTACACCGCGGCCGACGTGATCGTCGTCGGCCTCATCGGCGAGCGCGGCCGCGAGGTCAAGGAATTCATCGAGGACATCCTCGGCGAGGACGGCATCCGCCGCGCCGTCGTCGTCGCCGCGCCGGCCGATGCGCCGCCGCTGGTGCGCATGCAGGGCGCCAACTACGCGACCGTGATCGCCGAGCACTTCCGCGACCGCGGCAAGAACGTGCTGCTGCTGATGGACTCGCTGACGCGCTACGCGATGGCGCAGCGCGAGATCGCGCTCGCGATCGGTGAACCGCCGGCCACCAAGGGCTATCCGCCGAGCTGCTTCGCGAAGCTGTCACTGCTGGTCGAGCGCAGCGGCAACGGCCGCGCCAAGAACCAGGGCGGCAGCGGCGGCTCGATCACCGCCTTCTACACCGTGCTCTCCGAAGGCGATGATCCCAACGACCCGATCGCCGACGCCGCCCGCGGCATCCTCGACGGCCACATCGTGCTCTCGCGCGAACTCGCCGAAGCCGGTCACTACCCGGCCATCGACATCGAGCGCTCGGTGTCGCGGGTGATGACCAGCGTCGCCGCTGCCGACCACGTCGAGGCGGCGCGGCGCTTTCGCCAGCTGCACTCGCGCCACCACAAGGCCCGCGACCTGATCCAGCTCGGCGCCTATGCGCCCGGCCACGACGCCGACCTCGACCTCGCGGTGCGGCTGCACGAGCCGATGGACCGCGTCCTGCAGCAGAACATGCACGAGGCCGCGCGCCTCGACGACAGCCTCGCCTTCCTGCACGCCGTGCTCGCCAGCTGAAGCACCGCGCACCGCATCCCTCGAACCCCAGAACGACTCCGAGATCCGCCATGACCGACGACGACCTGCAGCCGCTCCGCTTCCTGATCGCTCAGGCCGAACGACAGCGCGACGAGGCGCTCGCCGAGCTGATGAAAGCGGAGAGCGCGCGCCGCGCCGCCGCCGCCAAGGCCGAGGACCTCGTGTCCTACCGGCGCGACTACGAGCAGCGCTGGAGCGCGCAGTTCTGTCGTCAAGGCCAGATCGAGCTCGTGCGCTGCTATCAAGGCTTCATGGAGCGCCTGAGCCAGGCCGTCGACCAGCAAGCGCACGCCGCAGCCGAGGCGGTGATGCTCGTCGAACGCGCCGGTGCCCTGGTGCGCGGCCACGAGCAGCGCGCAGGCGGCCTCAAGAAGCTGCTGGAGCGACGCCAGCGCGAGGGCCATGCCGACGCCGAGCGTGGCGAGCAGCGCCAGAGCGACGACCGCGCCGCACGCGCCGCCTGGACGCTGGCGCACGGCAACGGCTTCAACGCCGCGGCCTGAGGGCGAGCACATGAGCCCCGCCACCACGCTGCAACTGCCGATCCAGGCGACGCCGCTGTCGCAGCAAGCCAAGCCGTCGCCCGCCGACCGCGAGCCGCCGCCGAAACGGCCGTTCGCGGAGGTGCTGCAGCACAGCCGCAACGGCGCACCGGTCGCCCCGGTGATGCCGATGGCAGAGGCGAGGCCGATGCCGGCGCCGGCTGCGGAACCGACCTCGAACGACGATGGCGAGCCGCACGCCGCCGCCAATGCTCCGGACAAGTCCTTGCCGCTGCGACCGCGCGTGCCTGCCGCCGGCGACACGACGACCGGCAGCGCACCCACCGACGCGGAGGCGGCCGCGCGGGTCGCGACGACGGCCACGAACGATCAGGACGACGACACGGGCACCGCCCGCGACCCCGCGGTGCACCCGGCGATGGCGGCATGGCGCACCGCATGGATCGCGCCGGTCGAGCCAGGCCGGGCAGCCACGGCAGCCGGCGGTGCCGGGAAGACCATGGACGGCGGCGACGACATCGGTCTCGCCGGGGCAGCGTCGGCACGGCTGCTCTCGGGCAGCGCCGACACGCAGACCCGTGGCAGTCGCGACGACGCCGCCGGCCGCGTCGCCGAACCTGCCTTGGCGACGGCCGGTGCGTCGACAGCGCTCGCGGCGCCGCTCGCAGCGATGGCGCTCGCAGAGCCCGCGTCGCCCGCGTCCGCGTCTCATGCCGGCAGCGATGCCTCGGGCGCCGCAGCTCTCGTCGCATCGACACCGACCGCGGCAACCCCGGCAGACGTCGCTCCGGCCGCAGCAGCCTCTTCTTTCGTCGTCGCGACGCCGGTCGATTCGCCCGACTTCGCGACCGCCTTCGGCCTGCAGGTCAGCCTGCTCGCGAAGGACGGCGTGCAGCAAGCCGAGCTGCACCTCAACCCGGCCGACCTCGGGCCGGTCTCGATCCACATCGCGCTGGCCGGCAGCGAGGCGCGCATCGACTTCGGTGCCGACCTCGCCACCACCCGCCACGCCATCGAGCAGGGCCTGCCCGAGCTGGCCGGCGCCCTGCGCGACGCCGGCTTCACGCTGGCCGGCGGCGGTGTCTCTCAGCACGCCGGCGAGCGGCAGGCGAGCGACGACGGCAGCGGCGGCGATCGCCACCGCCATCGTCGCCTGCCGCCGGTCGGGGCCGTCGAAGCGGCGGGCCTGGCGCGCGCCGCGCGGGCCGTCGGTGCCGGCGGCATCGACCTCTACGTCTGACGCTTGCCTTCGCCGAGGCCGCGGACAGCGGCACGAAACGCCTGCTTATCGCCGCTTTCGCGCGACCCCCGCTTTTCATAATTTCCTTTATGGCCCGCGACCTGCGCACTTTCGCGCCAGGGCGCGGCAAACCGGCCGATGAGCCGGCCTGAAGGAGCCCCGATGTCCGCTGTGATCGCCGACCCTGCCGCCGCCGCGGTTCCCGTCAAGCGCGGCAAGAAGAAGCTGATCATCTTCGGTGCCGCGGGTGTGGTGCTCGCCACTGCCCTCGCCGGTGGCGCGGTCGTCGTCTTGAAGCAGCGCGCAGCGCACGCCGCCGCCGCGGCCGAAGCCGGCGACGACGACGGCGTGGCCGGCGACCATGCCGCCAAGATCGATCCGAAGAACGCGCCGGTGTATCTGCCGCTCGACCCTTTCGTCGTCAACCTCGCCGACAAGGAGGCCGACCGCTACGCGCAGATCGGCGTCACCTTCGAGCTCTCGCAAGGCAGCTCGGCCGAGGAGCTGAAGGCCTATATGCCGTCGATCCGCAACGCCGTGCTCCTCATCCTCGCCAACAAGACCTCGCGCGAGCTGAACGACCGTGCCGGCAAGGAACAGCTGGCCCGCGAGATCTTGCGCGAGGCGGTCCGGCCGATGGGCATCGA
>JAYVNL010000026.1:0-7202 GCA_043758495.1 Rhizobacter sp. | reverse complement strand
CCGAGATCGAGCCGATCCCGCGCGGCATCAAGGTCACGCGCCGGGTCCGCGACGTGCCGCCACCGCCCTACTACAGCGCCGTGCGCGAGCCGAGCGGCAACCTCGACCGCTGGTTCGTCTACGACTTCGTGCTGCCGGGCACGCTGCTCATGCATTCCGGCGGCCGGCCGGTCGCCGATGCAGACAACGACATGCGGCGTGCCGTCCGCCTGCACAGTTGCCAGACGGTGACGCCCGAGACCGCCACGACCACCCACTACTTCTTCCAGCAGTCGCGCCGTGTCGACGAGGGCGATCACGCCGTCGCCGAGGCGCTTTACCGCGCCCTGCTCGGTGCCTTCGAGGAAGACCGCGCCATGATCACGGCGCAGAGCCGGAGCATCGATGCCGAACCCGGGGCGCCGATGATGCTGCTGGCGATGGACGCTGCAGTCGTGCGCTTCAGGAAGATTGTCGCCGACGCGGTCGCGGCGGAGTCCTCAGTCGTCGCGTCGCGCGGCCCGATGGATCCACTCCGAAGCGAGCATCTCGGTCGCGACCGAACGCTCGAGCGGGGAGCGCGACAGACCTGACGATTCGTAGTGCATGTTCTCGTAGAGTTCGGCGGTGGCCGGGTGGGCTCCGAGGATCGCCTGAAGGGCCTGCTCCGGCATGGCCGGTGCGAGCGCCACCTTGATCTGCGACACCAGGGCCCGGTATTGATCCGGGCCAATGGCGACCGAGCTCGCTTCGACGCGATCGAGCAGCCGTGCCAGGGCGATGAGGGTTTCGAGGCGGGATCGCAGCGATTCGGTTTGGGAGGCGTTCATCGGAGACTTTCTTCGGCCCCGGTTCGGCGAGGCGGCAACGGCTACCTGAGGTCGCGGCTGCGGAGTTCAACCCGGCTGGCGCGGCTTACGGCGAACCCCCGTCGGCGCAGTCTTACCTGCATGCACCGGCTTGTCCCACAGCCCTTCCGACAGGCGTGAAATAACGTCATTCCTTCAATCCCACACAAAGAGAAGCGCCATGGTCACGACCGCTGCCCAGACAACCGCCGACGCAGCCGAAGAAGCTGCCGCCACGACCCTGAAGAAGCTGCGCGAGCAGACCGACGCCGTCGTGCAGCGGATTCGGCCGCAGATCGACGCGGTCTCGAATTACGCACGCGACGAGCCGACCAAGGCCCTCCTGATTTCGGCCGCCACCGGCGCGGCGCTGATGGGCTTGGTGGCCTTGCTCGCGCGTTCCGGCAGCCGCAGCGAGCAGACGCGCAGCGCTGCGATGTCGGCCATGGCGACGATCCGCGACGCTGCCATCGATCTCGCCGACCGGGCCCACAGCGCCGCGAACGACGCCCTCGCCGTGACCCAAAGCGCTGCCTCGCAGGCGAGGAAGATGGCCGAGGCAACGCAGAAGCGCGCGCAGGACAGCGTCGACAGCGTTTCCGACACGATGAGCGATGCGTGGAAGAGCCTCCGCGAGCAAGCCGCGCCGGTGGTCGAGAAGTACCGGCCGCAGATCGACGCGGTGACCAACTACGCCAAGGAAGATCCGGCGAAGACGGCGCTCGGCGTTGCCGCTACGGTTGCCGTGCTGGTCGGCCTGCTGGCCATGATTCGCGGCTCCGATTCGAAGTGACGTAAACCGGCGCACCGATCCCGACCAGCGGGCCGGCGCCGTAGCGCGCGCCCTCAACGTCTTACAAAAACCTTACAGGTCTTTCGCCTGGCCGCTGGCAAAGTTTCCCACTCGTGCTGAGGGAGACGGGTGTGAAGCTTGGAATGGCGGCGGGATGGATCGCGGCACTGCTGGTGGCGGGATGCGGCGGCGGCAATGGCAGCGGCAACGCCGGTACGGGCACCGAAGGTGACCGCGGCACCTCCTACCAGGCCGGCCCGGGCCCACAGGGTGGCGCCGTCCTCTACAGCGACTTTCGCGCCGGCAAGCGCCTCGTTCTGCACCAGCGGGATGTGATCGCGGTCACTCCGACCGTGCTGCGTGACCGACTCGCGACGATGGATGTCGCCCTCGACGCCTTCGATGGCATCTTCCTGCGCCTGCCGACGGTCACCGATGCCGCGATGAAGGCGGCACCCGTCAGCCTGGCCACGATCGGCACCGAGCTGCAACCGGTGTATGGCCTCAGGCCAGCCAGGTTGCGCTTCAATTTCGCGGTCGTCACGATGCAGCATGACCTCGACCCCTTCGACGACTGGACCGCGGTGTTCGCCAACGTGGGCAACCTGGCCCGCGTGGCGCGCGATGCCGGCCTGGTCGGCATCGCCATCGACAACGAGAGCATCGCCGGCCTGCGCACCAACTATCCGTACGACCTCAAGTTCCAGGCGAAGACCATCGAGGAGTACCGCGCCCAGACGCAACTGATCAGCAAGAAGATCATGCAGGCAATCGTGGCCGAGTTCCCCGATGCCGCTGTCGTCGTCATGCGCGGCCCGGCTGGATCCGAGCCGAAGTCGCCGCCGGTGCTCGTCAACTGCGAGTCGCGCGATCCTCTGGCGATCGTCGTGGACGGCCAGTGCGGTGCCAGCTCGGCGCAACTGCTGGGCTCGTTCTTCGCCGGCTTCGTCGAAGGCAACGGCACGCGCTCGCTGCTGATCGACGGCGGCACCGACTACGGCCTGCGCACGAAGGAGCAGTTCACCGGCTCGGCGGCTTGGCGCAAGGTCGCTTTGCCTTCGGTCGACACCGCCAGCGCTTTCATCCCGGCGGCGCTGCGGGCGCCGTGGGCGGCGAGCGTGAACGCGGCCTTCGGTGTGCGCGAGATCGATGGCGCGCACGGCAACCTGTTGCCGAACGATCCGGCCCTCTGGGCTGCCACCGTTCGCAACGCACTCACGGCCGCCGACACGATGGTCTGGGCCTCGTTCGATCTCACCGACCTGACCAAGGCAGCGGCCACCGACCCGTGGGCCACGGCAGCACGACGCGGCAAAGCGGCCGCGGCTTCACCGACGATGCATCTCGCGTCGCAGGTGCCCGGCACCGGCACCGGCCTGCTGGCGCAGTACTACGCGCAGATCGACGAGTCGGAACTGGCGCAGACCATCGTCGACCCCTATATCGACAACTTCTGGACCGGTACCGGCCCGGTAAACACGATCCTGAGCGGCCAGAACGACAACTTCTCGGTGATATGGACCGGCTACATCGAAGCGCCAGTGACCGGTACCCACACGATTTTCGGCACCACCGACGACGGCATGCAGATCCTCATCGGCGGCGTCGCCGTCGTCGATGCGTTCTTCTTCCAAGGCACCACGGAACATGCGGGCACGATCGACATGGTCGCGGGCCAGCGGTACCCGATCAAGGTTCGCTATTTCCAAGGCGGCGGCGGCACCGAAGCGCACGTCGCATGGCAGCCGCCCGGCGGCGCCAAGGTCGTGATCCCGATGGAGCGGCTCTACCCGACGGACTGAGCGGACCGGCCGGCGTATAAGCGCGCTGCCCGGCCGACGCCGGGCAGGAGAGCACGATGTTTGTCCTCAATGCTTGGTATGTCGCCTGCACGCCGCAGGAGCTGGCTTCCGGCAAGCCGCTCGGCCGCACGGTCTGCGGCCACCGCATGGTGCTGTTTCGCGGCGAAGGCGGCGCTGTCGCGGCGCTCGAGGACTTCTGCCCGCACCGCGGCGCGCCGCTCTCGCTCGGCTCCGTGCGCGACGACGGCCGCATCGTCTGCGGCTACCACGGCCTCGTCATGGGAAGCGACGGCCGCTGCGCGAGCATGCCGGGTCAACGAGTGCGGCCGACGATCCGCGCCTTCCCGGCGATCGAGCGATACGGCTTCGTCTGGGTCTGGCCCGGCGAGAAGGCCGAGGCCGACCCGGCGCGACTGCAGCCGCTGCCGTGGGCCGAGAGCCCCGAGTGGACGCACGCCGGCGGCCTCTTCCATGTGAAGTGCGACTACCGGCTGATGATCGACAACCTGATGGACCTCACGCACGAGACCTACGTGCACTCGACCAGCATCGGCCAGCGCGAGATCGAGGAAGCGGCGCCGGTGACGCGCGTCGAGGGCGACTCGGCGATCACCAGCCGCTTCATGAGCGACATCCCGGCGCCGCCGTTCTGGCGCGCGGCGCTGCGCGGCAACCGCCTCGCCGACGACGTGCCCGTCGACCGCTGGCAGATCTGCCGCTTCACGCCGCCGAGCCACGTCATGATCGAGGTCGGCGTCGCCCACGCCGGCCATGGTGGCTACGACGCGCCGGCCGATCGCAAGGTCAGGGGCATCGTCGTCGACTTCATCACCCCGGAGACCGACACCACGATCTGGTACTTCTGGGGCATGGCGCGCAACTTCAACGTCGAAGACGCCGCGCTCACCGAGACGATCCGCAGCGGCCAGGCCGAGATCTTCAGCGAGGACGTGGCAATCCTCGAATCGCAGCAACGCAACCTCTCCGAGCAACCCGAACGGCACCTGATGCGGCTCAACATCGACATGGGCGGCTTCGAGGCCAGGCGCATCCTCGAGCGGCTCGTCGCCGGGGAGCGCAACGATCCTCTGAAGAACGGCTGAGCCGCCGCTACGGCAGCTCTTGCATGCGCAGCAGCCGCGCCTTCTCCTCGGCGCGCGCATCGTCGACAACGCGCAGCACGCTGGCGATGTCGACCGGCGCCAGCACGCCGTCGAAGCGGCCTGTCAGCGCCGCGTCCGGTTGCAGCAGGCCGCGCGTATAGAGCGACCAGATCTCGGCGCCGTACTGCGTTGCCAGCAGGTCCGGCGCGAAGCGGCCGAAGAAGCCGCGCAGGTTGTCGACGTCGCGCAGCAACATGCGCTGGGCGTGGTTGTTGCCGGCCGCGTCGACGGCCTGAGGCAGGTCGATGATGACCGGGCCGTCGGCGGCGAGCAGGATGTTGAACTCGGACAGGTCGCCGTGGATGACGCCGGCGGCGAGCATGCGCACGACCTCACCGATCAGCGCAGCGTGGTGGGCGTGCGCTTCGTCGGCGGTGAAGGCGACATCGTTGAGGCGCGGTGCCGCATCGCCGTCGGCATCGACGACGAGTTCCATCAGCAGCACGCCGTCGTGGAAGTTGAGCGGCTTCGGCACCCGCACGCCGGCCGCCGCAAGGCGATAGAGCGCGTCGACCTCGGCGCTCTGCCAGGCGGCCTCCTGGGCTTCGCGGCCGAAGCGCGTGCCCTTGGCCATCGCCCGCGCCTGCCGCGAGTTCTTGACCTTGCGGTTCTCGGTGTAGTCGACGGCCTGTCGAAAGCTGCGCTGGGTCGCATCCTTGTAGACCTTGGCGCAGCGCGTCTCGGCGCCGCAACGAACGACATAGACCATCGCCTCCTTGCCGCTCATGAGCTGGCGCACGACCGAGTCGATGAGGCCTTCCTCGAGCAGCGGGCGCAGCCGCTCCGGCACCTTCATCGACCGGCTTCCTTGTCGCCGTCGCCAAGCCATTCCGGCCTTGGCCACTCCTGCAGTTCGGCGACGCGCTCGATCACCCAGTCGGCCTCCGCGGCCGACACCACCGCGGGCTCGGTCGCGAGGCCGGTGCGGCAGCGTCGCAGCGCCTCGTCGCTGTCGTCGCCCTCGTGGTGCCGCGACGCCAGGAAGGCGGCGGTGTGGAGGGCGAGGTCCTCACAGATCTCGAAGCGCGCCTCGGTGACCTGGCGGCTGAGCAGCGGCCGGCCGTGGGCCGAGTGCAGCGCCATGAAGGAATCCGGGACGAGGGTCTGGTTGTGGTCGTACATCGGGGTGGTACACGAGTGGTACAAAGCGGATCTCATCAACACGGGATCGACATGAGCGCAGACAAGGATCGCGGCATCCGCCGCCAGAAGCAGAAGCGGGTCAAGGAACTGAAGCGCGGAGCGCGCGACCGCAAGTCTGGGGCCGTTCAGGGCAGCCCGTCGCCGGCGCCGGCGAAACATTGACTTCCGATCTGGTCATCGAGGTCCGGCCGCGCGATCTCTCGCGCTACCGGGCCGGCAACACCGGCATCGACTACGTCCATCGCTTCGAGTCGGGGCAACCCGGCCCGCACGTGATGGTCAACGGCCTGACGCACGGCAACGAGTTCTGCGGCCTGGTCGCCGTGTGCGACCTGCTCGACAGAGGAGTGCGCCCGAAGATCGGCACGCTGACGCTCAGCTTCGCCAACGTCGCCGCCTACGAGACTTTCGACGAATCCCGGCCGTTCGAGAGCCGCCTCGTCACCCACAACCTCAACCGCATCTGGTCGGCGGCGCAGCTCGAAGGCAGCGACGACAGCGTCGAGCTGCGTCGGGCCCGCGAGATGCGGCCTGCAGTGGCCGCGGCCGACCACATCCTCGACATCCACTCGACGAGCCAGCCGGTGGCGCCGTTCTGGGTCTACCCTGCCTTCGAGCGCAACGCCGCGGTCGCGCGGGCGCTTGCGCGACCGGCCGTGCATCTCGTGATGCCGGCCGGCCTCGGCTCGGGCACGCCGCTCATCCAGCACGGCGCCCATGCCGGCGAGCACGGGCCCGGCGCCGCGCTCGTCGTCGAGTGTGGCCAGCACTTCATGCAGGCCAGCGCCGACCTCGCCGTCGAGGTCGCGAAGGATTTCCTCGGCCACTTCGGTCTCATCGACCGGCCGCCTCCGCCGGCCGCGGTGCCGCGCCGCTTCGAGCTGCTGCGCACCCACGTCATCCAGCACGAAAGCTTCGCCTTCGCCCGGCCGGTGATTGGCTTCGAGACCTTCGCCGCGGGCGAGCTCATCGCCACCGACGGCGCGCTCGAGATCCGCTCGCCGTGTGATGACTGCACGATCTTCATGCCGGCACGCGAGGCGATCGTCGGCCGCGAAGGCGTGTACCTGACGAAGCCGCTGCACTGACGCGCGGCGCGATCGCCTGGCGGCGCAGCCGCGCCACCATGAAGCCCGACGCCTGCGTGATGTGCGCCCTCGTCAGCGCCTCGGCGCGGTCGCCGTCGCCGGCGGCGATCGCATCGAGGATGCGGGCGTGCTGGTTCCAGATGTCGCGCGGCTTCTCGTCGCGCATCAGCACCTCGCCCATCACGCGCTGCGTGTAGGTCCAGTGCGTTTCCATGGCGGGGGCGATCAGCGGGTTTTCCGACAGGGCATAGATGAACTCGTGGAAGGCCATGTCGGCGGCGATCATCTCGCCCACCCGGCCGCTGTGCACGGCCCTGCGGCCTTCGCGGATGAGGGCGGGTCCCAGCGCCCCGGCCTGCTGCGCATTGATCTCGGCGGCCTTGCGG